>PBIX01000017.1 GCA_002720975.1 Planctomycetota bacterium
CCTCGTCATTCCCGGCGGCCGTGACAACTCGGTATGGAAGGTGAAAATTTAGGCTCGGACACGGCCTCCTCCACAGGTTTGACACCCGAATCCCGGCTACCCCACTAGCCGAGCCCCACTGATCCTGCTGGAATCTGCTGGTCACGGGTGGTGGGCGAGGATTCTGGGGGAGCACACTTCCCAGGGTGCCCCCAGGAGCCCGCAGCCTCCTCCATGACGCACGCCATCCACGACTTTGCGGCCAAGCTGCGCACGCCCGCGGTGGCTCCCACTCTGGAGCGCTACGTGGAGTGGCGACGCGAGTTGCAGGCGGCGCGGGCCGAAGGGCGTGAAGAACCTGAGGCACCGGAAATGGCACCGGTCTCCATCAACCTCGACCTGACCCTGGCCTGCAACTACGCCTGCACCCACTGCATCGACTGGGAGATCCTCAACAGCGGGCCGCGCATGGAGGAGGAGAACCTGCGCGAGTCCCTCAGGCTCATGGCCGAACGGGGACTGAAGTCGGTCATCCTCATCGGTGGCGGGGAACCCACCCTCTATCCGGGCTTCTCCGACTTCGTGCGCTTCGCGAAACAAGACCTCGGCCTGCAGATCGCCGTCGTCAGCAACGGCAGCCGAGGCGACAGGCTGCTGGAGATTGCCCCCCACCTCGAGGAGGGCGACTGGATCCGGCTCTCACTCGACAGCGGATCCAATGAGCTGTTCCGCGAGATGCACCAGCCCAACTCAGCCGCGGTGGACCTGGACGAGATCTGCTCGTGGATCCCCAAGATACGTGCCGCGAACCCCGCACCGCGCCTGGGATACTCCTTTGTCATCGTGTGGCAGGGAGCCAGCCGGGACGAGGAACAGCTGCTCGAGAACATCCACGAGATCGTGCCCGCAGCCATTCGCGCCCAGGAGGCGGGCTTCGACTACATCTCCTACAAGCCCGTGCTGGAACGCCTCGACGATGGCGCCGAGGTGATGAACCCCTCCCACACCAGCGACGACACGCTCGCCGTGGTGCGCCGCATCCGCGAGCAGATCCAAGAGGCGCGCGACGATGTGCGGGACTCTTTCGAGATCTACGAGTCCACCAACCTGCACTCCCTCGAAGAGGGCACCTGGCAGGAATTCACGCACCAACCCAAGACCTGCCACATGCAAGCCCTGCGGCAGGTGCTGACGCCCACGGGCGTGTTCAACTGCCCCGCACACCGGGGCGTGGACAAGGCCCTGCTCGCCCCCACCGACGGGTACGCCGGAGCGGCCAAGGCGAAGGAGACCGGACGCGGCCTCGGACGCATCCTCGATGGGTTCGATGCCTCCGTCGAGTGCAAGGAGGTGACCTGCCTCTACCACGACGTGAACTGGTGGATTGAAGGGCTCGTCGATAACGACAAGGCCACGATCGAGAAGGCGGACGGGCAAGGCGACACATTCCTTTGAGCACACCCAAGAACATCCACGTGCGCCTGCCCAACTGGGTCGGCGACCTGGTCATGTGCACACCGGCACTGCGCGCCCTGCGGCACGGGTTCCCCGATGCGAAGATCACCGTGGAGGGACGCTCCTACATGCGCGGGCTCATGGAACCCCTCGAGACGGTGGATGATTTCCTCGACACGCCCTCGCCCGAACGGGGTGTGCGTCCAATGCTCAAGAGGGTGCGCAGCCTGCGAAGCGGAGGTTTCGACCTGTCGCTTGTGCTGCCCGATTCCCACAGCTCGGCCCTGGGCCCCTTCCTGGCACGCATTCCCAGGCGCCTCGGCTACTCCTTCGATCCAGGCCGGCGGCTGCTCCTGACAGAACGCCTCGCCCCCCACCAGGAAAACGGCCAGCGCGTGCCCATCTCCATGATCGAACGCTACCTGCAACTCACCCGCCAGCTGGGGTGCCAAGATCAGGGCGATGAGATGACTCTTGTGGTGACCGATGAATCAAGAGGCACCGTCGCCACGCGGCTCGCCGAACACGGTATCGACAAGGACCAACCCATCCTGCTCTGCATCACCGGAGCGAGCTACGGCTCCAGCAAGATGTGGCCGGCGGAGCACTTTGCCGAGGCCGCGGACGTGCTCGGGAAACGCCACGGACTGCGCACCGTCCTGGCGCCCGGGCCCGGAGAAGAGAGCACGGGCAGCCAGGTGGGCGAGCACATGAGTGAACCGTGCACCGTGCTGATGGACCCCGTGCTGACCCTGGCCGAGATGGCCGCCCTGGTCGAGCGCGCGCGGGTCGTCATCTCCAACGACACCGGTCCCAGATCCATGGCCGTCGCCCTGGGGATTCCCTGCGTCGTGCCCTTCGGGCCGACAGACCAGCGCTACACGAATCATCACCTGGAAAACCAGACCCTGCTCAGCGAGGATGTGGACTGTGCACCCTGCGGGTTGAAGACCTGCCCAACCGACCACCGCTGTATGCGCGACCTGCTCCCCGAACGCATCATCGAAGCGACAAGCGCCTACCTCACCGCCGAGAAGGTCACCCCATGACCGCCACCATCGTCCCCGACTACCACGAGCTGCAGGAGCGTCTTGCTCCCCTGCGCCAAGGCCGCACCCTGGCCCTCACCAACGGCTGCTTTGACATCCTGCACGTGGGACACGTGCGCCTCTTGAGTGCCGCAAGCACCCAGGCCGAGCTTTTGGTGGTTGCCCTCAACACCGACGAGAGCGTTCACCAGACCAAGGGCGAGGGCCGGCCTCTTGTCCCTCTCGAGGAGCGCATGGAGATCATCGCGGCCATCGAGGGCGTGGACTACGTCACCAGCTTCCCCGAAACCCTGGCCAACGATCTGCTCGATGCCCTGAGACCGGACGTGCACGTCAAGGGCACGGACTGGACCGAGGACACGGTGCCCGAGCGGGAGGTCGTCACGGCATACGGTGGGCGGATCGCCATCTGCGGCGATGAGAAGCGACACTCCAGCACGGAGATCATCGAGCGCCGCTGAGGTTGACGGACTCTCTCAGAGCCGGAACTCGATGCGCTTGATCACGTCCATCTCGGCGGCCACTCCCGCGCGCTGACCCGGTTGAAAGCGCCAGGTCTTCAGGCTGTCGAGGGCCACGCGATCGAGGAGGCCGTAGCCACTCGACTCCTCCAGCGCGACCGAGAGCACCTCGCCCGTGGGACCAACCCGCAAGCGAGCCACAACAACGCCAACCCAACGGCGCTGAATGGCAAGCGTGGGGTAGACGGGGCTCTGACATAGAGCGGCCAGGGGAAGGGGCGGGTGGTCGGGAACGTCCTCGCCCTCGGGCTTGGTGGTCTCCGGCGTCGGCAGGGGCTCGGTCGGGGCGACCGGCTCAAGGTCCTCCGCGGGATCCTCTTCGGGCTTCTCCTCCGGTGGGGCGGGCAGGATGACGAGCACACCCTCCAAGGGGGAGGGGTCCAGATCCACCGGCGAGAATTCGGGGTCGATGATGGGCTCGGGCTCGCTCTCGACCTCACGGACCTCGGGTGGCTCGGTGATGGGCTCGACGTCCAGGGGGGCGTCCTCCTCGGCTGGAGGCGTGATCAGGATCTCCACGAAGGGGGTGTCCGCGATGGCCACCTCAACCATGGGCTCGTGCACGGGCTCGCCTCTCATGACCATGGGCACCACACCAAAAGCCACCAAAGCCACAAAGAGGCTGGCATGCAAGCCCGATGAGGCGAGCAGACTGGAGAGGGGGCGCGGGATGGGAAGCATGGTGCAAGAGGGGACGTGGACAGGATAACTCCTGTGAGGAGCAAAGGTTCAAGCAGAGAGGTCGAGTCCCTCCAAAACTTCGCGGAAGGTCCTGGAAGCGGCGGCAGATGGGGCCCTTGGACCCTGGAGGGAGAATCCAAAGGTCGGAATCCAACAGTGCCCACGAGCCCCCCGTAACCCTGGATCCACGCCATGAGCATTGGCGTAATGACTCCCCCGTGCGCATCCTGATCGCCTCCTCCCCTCACGCCGACACCTTCGGCTACTCCATGCCGCCGCCAGGCGTGCTTCGACTCGGGGGGGCGCTTGGGGCGAATGGCTGGGACGTACACCTCGTGGACCTGGCCCACGAACTCGCCGCGGGGCACCTGGGGGCCGAGCGTGTCCTGGATGAGAGCAGCCTGAGCGCGGCTGCGGATCGGATCCTGGGTGAAGAGCCCGACGTGGTCGGCCTCTCCACCATGGGAGCCACCCTGCCCGCGGCACTGGTCATCACGCGCATGCTGCGTGAGCGCGCCCCGCGCCTGCACCTGCACCTCGGAGGGCCGGGCATTGGCGAGGTCGACGAGCGTGTCCTGGAACGCTTCGATTGGATCGACCTCATCGTGCGAGGCGAAGGGGAAGACACACTGCATGAAGTCCTGCAGAGGTTGGATCAGGAGCAGAGCCTGGAGGGGGTTACCGGAATCACCTGGCGCAACACAGAGGGCCGGATCCTGCGCGAAGCGGATCGGCGCCCACTCTTGGACATGGCTTCAGTCGCGCCCTACGCCTGGGACCTGCTGCCCGACCTGGCACGCTACAAGGAAGTCACGGGCGAAGCGGAAGGGCTGGTGCCCGTGGACTCCGGACGTGGCTGCTCCTACGACTGCAGCTTCTGCTCAATTGGCCGCTACTGGGGTCGACGGTCACGCACATTGCCCGTGGACAGGTTGGTGGAGGAGGTCCTGGCCCTCAAGGACATGCCAGCCGCCAGGAACGCCTACCTGTGCCACGATCTGTTCGGCGCGGATCGCCAGCACGCCCTCGCGTTCTGTGCCCGCATGACCGAACTCGGCGCTCCGGTTCCCTGGGAGTGCCGGGCCCGGTCGGATCACATGGACGCTGAGCTGCTGCAGGCCATGGGTACAGCCGGCGGCTATCGGGTGCTTCTGGGGGTCGAGTCGGCTGCCCCGGAAGTACGTGCGACAAACGCCAAGAACATGGCTGCGGACACGGACGTTCTGGAGCTCGTGGACAACTGCGCCGCTGCGGGTGTCACCCCGATCCTCTCCTTCATCCTGGGTCTGCCCGGAGAAGGGGACGAGGAGCTGGCCGCGAGCCTGGATCTCTGCGCAGACGCCAGCCTGCGCACGGGGGTCAACCTCTCCTTGCACCTGGCGAACCCCCAGCCGAACTGCGCACTGGGCGAAGACTACAACCCCGACGCCGTGGCCCTCGAGGGTGTCGCTCCGGACATGGCCTGGGGCGCGGGCGAGTCCGAGCCCGAGCGCGAGTTGATTCGCGCACACCCCGACCTCTTCTCGACCTGGCACCTGTTGGCTCTGCCCGAGGACAAGCTGCGCGACTTTTCCCGGATAGCCAAGAAGCTGCCCAAGGTCTTGGAGCGCTACCCGCGCACCTTCTGCCTGCTACGACGCGTGCGCGGTGAGAACGCCCTGGAGCTGTGGCGCGCATGGGATGCGAACGGTCGCAGCTTCGAGGGTCTGGCCCGCATGGCCCGCCACACGCTGGTGGATGAGAGCCTGGCGTGGGAACAGGCACTGATCAGCCGCGCGCCGACAGTGTTGAACACCGAGCACGACCTCTCGCAGCTCACTGCCGCCCTGAGAGATGGTGTGGATCTTCCCGCAGGGGGAGGCGCGTATCACTTTGCGACCACCCCCATCGAGGGTCCCTTGCCTGCAATGCGCACATCCAGAGTGAGTCAGGACGTGGCTCAACTCCTTGGCGAATTGAAAGGGGAGNCCTCATTCGATTCACTTACCCGTACACGGCCCGAGTTGGTCCAGGCCGCCAAGCAATTGTCGGAGGCCGGGCTACTGACCCTCGCCTCCTCTACCTGACACCTGAAACCGAATGAGCTTTCCGATCACCCTCGCGTTCGTGCCCCAGGGCCACTTCACGCAACCCTACCTGGCCCTGCCCTGCCTGAAGGCCTGGCTGCAGGAAGCCGGGTTCGCGGATGTCGAGCAGCGTGATCTGTCGATCGAGGCTTACGACCACTTCCTATCCCCCGATTACCTGCGACGTGCAAAGGAGCGGGTCCGTGAACGCCTGCCCCTGAACGCCTTTGAGGGCCGCAAGAGTCTGCCCCTGGGTGAGCTGCGCGCCTTTCGTAGCGCAGCCGAGAGCGAGGTCAGCGCGGACGCCGTGATCGCGGACGTGGAAGGCGCCAAGGCCATCATGCGGGGCGAGGACTTCTACGACGTGGACCGCTACGTCCCCGCGGTACGCACCCTGTACCACGGCCTGCGCCTGGTCTCCGCAGCGCACTACCCCAGCGAGTTGACGCCCCACAACTTCACCATGGGGTACGCCAACGACCGCTCGGAGGAGGTCCTGGCTGCGACCCTTGACGAGGACCAGAACCCCTTCATCGAGTTCTACCGGGAGAAGGTCCTGCCGGGTCTGCTCGCGCGCAAGCCGCGCCTCTTTGGATTGTCCGTGGTCTACGGGAGCCAGCTGATCCCGGCCCTGACTCTGGGTCGCATGGTGAAGGAGGCTCTGCCCGACTGCCACGTCACCGCTGGTGGCGGATTCCTGGCCTACATCGGTGAGAAGCTCATGGGGGCGACCGGCGTGGAGGAGTGCCTGGACTCCATGATCTTCCACGAGGGGGAGGCGCCCATGGGCGAGCTGGCCGAGGCCTTGCGAGCTTGGGACGAGGCCGGGCAAGCGGACCTGTCGGCGATCGGCTCCCTGACGTGGTTCAAGCACACGGATGTCGGCTGCGAGACGGTCGCCAACGCACCCGCCCACCCGGTGGCCTTGAACGCGGCCCCTCCCCCGGACTTCGACGGTCTGCCCTTTGACCTGTACTTCGCCCCCGAGGTCGTCCTTCCCTATGACATCAACCGCGGGTGCTACTACGGCGAGTGCTCCTTCTGCACCTTGCCCACTGTGATCGGTCCCGGCTACCGCACCCGCTCCGCCGAGACCATCGCCAGCCACCTGACAGACCTGCGCGACCGCCACGGGGTGCGGCACTTCAGCTTCATCACGGACTGCATGCCCCCGGGCATGATCCGCGACCTGCCGGAGGCCCTGATCGAAGCCCAGTCGGGCATTCCTGCGGAGGAGCGTATGAAGTGGTGGTGTGACGCACGCATCGAACCGCGCGCCTACACGAAAGAGGGCGCCAAGAGGCTGCATGAATCCGGCTGCCGCAAGCTGCTCTTCGGCTTCGAATCCGCCACGCCGCGCCTGTTGAAGCTGATGCGCAAGGCCCAGAGCCCGCGCAGTGTCTCCGAAGTCGCTCGCAACTGCAGCGAGGCCGGCATCAGCGTCACCCTCTACGCGATGGTGGGCTTCCCCAGTGAGACGGCTGAAGAGGCCCGCGCCACGCTGGACTTTATCCGGGAACACAAGGACGTGGTACGCGAGGTCAGCCTGCAGACCTTCCACATCGATGAGGTGGCCCTGACCTATCGGGATCCGGAGCAGTTCAACATCAAGATCCTTGACGGGGCGGGTACCGACCTCCAGCTGTACCACGACTACCTGAGCGAGCAGGGCATGACGCAGCAAGAAGCGGCGGAGATGTTCGACGAGATGATGAACGCCCTGCGCGCCGATCTGCCCATTTTCTCGGGCGACAACATCTACTACTTCATGCAGAAATCCCACTACTTCCTGCATCTGGCTCGGGGAACAACCCCCGATGAGTTTGTCGCGCAGTGCCAGCAGCGGACCGAGGCCCACCAGGCTCGGGAAGCCGCAGGCCTGCTACGGGCCAACGCATCCAGAACCAGCGCCACCCTTCCCTTCAGTCATGTGGCGGCCGCCAACACCCTGGCCCATCCCCTGGCGCGGGCGGCGCGCCCTGATTTCCTGACGGGGCGCTTTGTGGCCGACGCCCAGGCTGTGGCCGAAGAGCAGCTGGAGCCCCTCCCGCCCCAGGAGTGCGTCCTCGTCTACGATGAGGTCGGGCACGAATTCGTGGAGCTGAGCCGGGATGGCCTGCGCGTTCTTGAAGCCATCGAACGGGCCGGCAATGTTGACAACCTGCTCCAGAGCCTGAACTCCACCAACCCCGGCGCACGCACACGCCTCACCGAGTACATAACCCAATTGCATCGCAAAGGTCTGATCACCAGCTTTCAGCCCGCAACCGCGGTGCCTTCATCTTTCACGGAACCCCACGAACTCACCTCTCTCTAGGAGAATCCAATGGACGAGAAACGCAAAGACCAAGAGCAAGCCGAAGCGCCAACCCAAGAACAATCCACCTCGAAAGCCTCCGAGGAGACCCTCGACGTCGAGGCCCTCGACCTCACCATCGAGACGGTCGAAGACCGCATCAACCCATCGGAAACCAACGTCTTCGACAAGTGATGCCGAACTACATCAATCCATCGAAAACGCGGGCCTCGGCACGTATTTCTCGACGATTGATCGCGTGCACCTGACGCAACACACGGGCGAGAGCCTGGTGGTACCCACTTCCGATCGGGCTGTCCGGCTTGACCGCAGCTACCGCATTGCGTGGATCGAGTCGATCCAGCACCAACCCCGGGAGAGCGAGCGGATTCTCTTGGATGGCCTGGTAGAGAGGGGTGCCGGCTATGAGGGAGAACTTGTTGAAGCGCACACGGTCGATCAGATGCGCGTGGGCCTCAAGAAAGGATGCAGTCAACTCGAGATCCTCGGCACACTCTCCGGGAAAGCCTCTGAACATCGTGCAGCGAACGCTGAGCCCTGCAGAGTGCGCGTCATGGATGAAACGTGAATTATCCTCCACTCGACTACCCTTGCACATGGCGTCCAGTAGCCGCTGGCTCCCGGACTCCAATCCAAAGCTGATCCGCCGCAGGCCCGCATCACGAGCGGCAACCAGGTCGGACAGGGAGAGGCCATTGTCCTTGCGGTCGTCCACGTGAACAGTAGCGATCCACAGCGCGCCGGGTATGCGCTTGGGGATCCCCCGAATCAGACCTCTCCATTGGTCCAAGCTGGAGTTGAGCTTCAGGTCGAAGAACTGGAAGTTGCGTGTCTCGTGACGATCGCTGAGAGCCTGCATCTCATCCAACACCGCCTCCGCAGATCGTGAACGAAATGTCCGTCCCGCTACCGTCCTGACATCACTGCAGAATGTGCATCGGCCCCACCCACATCCACGTGATGCCAGAACGGAGATGACACGCACGGGATAACGCTCCCAAGGAAAATCGGTGTAGTCAGGGAGCGGCGAGTCATCAATCTCCTTCAAGGGGGGAGCCACTGCACTACGGCGGCCATCTGGAAGCAGTACACCAGGGAACTCCAGCAGATCCCCCCCACGAGCAATGGCTTCCACCATAGATGGCAGGGACTTGTCAGCTTCCGCCCCGACAATTGCTGTTAGCCCAGGAATGCCCAACCATGGTTCCGCTACTTCTTGCAGGTTGAACACTGGGCCGCCCAAGAGCAGCGGAATGTTGTTGGCGGCAGCTAGACGGCCCACCTGCTGGACTGTCGAGAAATGACGCAGGTAGGCAGAGAGGATGAGCACGTCGGGTTGACGCTCAAGAGCGCGCGTGGTTTCACGCAGCACGCGCCTGTGCGGTCGCGAGACCCAGCGCAGGTGGGCAGTTCGTGCCCGATCACGCAAAGGGCGCAAGAAGTGCCGGCGCGAAAGGTGCACCCTTCGCTGCAGATCGTCAAAGACGGTCTCTCTTCGTTCCCGTTGCAGAGGCACAACATCGTGGGCCAGTGGGGAAAGCACCTCAACATCCTGTCCCGCTTCGCGCAGCGCACCAACCAATATGCCCACCGCCAGGGTTGGAAAGGAGGCCGAATTGTGCAGGTCTACAACCAGACTTCGGGTAGCCCTTTCCAGGGGCTTCCCTGCGGAACCCTGACCATGGTGACTCGTTAGCGCAGCAGAACGCTGCCTCTTCAAAGCTAGCTGCTTGAACCTTGGTCGTTTTTGCGCAGGCATCGCAAGCGGTTCGGGAGAGTCCATTCCCGTAGCCTATGGCAATTCCCGTAAATGTGCAAAACTCCGGGGTTCACCTAGGAATACCTTTCTGCCCACCCAAGCCCCCCCGTAACCGACTTTGAAGAGTCGTCGGATTGGATCTGATGGCTTGGGCTCAGAGTTCCTTGAGGAGGATGTTCCGGAAGCGCAGCTCGTTGGGAGCGCCGTGGTCCTGCAGGCCGATGTGACCCCGCGCAGGGCGCTCCTTCAGCCCGGTCTTGGACACGTCCAGGTCGATGACACGTGAGCCGTTCAGGTCCACCTCCAGGTGTCCGCCACGCATGCACAGGATCATGTGGTTCCACTCCCCCGGCGGCATGGACGCGTTGATCTTGGGAGGTGAGGTGCCGATGATCCCCGCGTGGTCGTGGGCCGTCATCTTGTCGTCGGGCTTGCCCCAACAGTCGAGGATTTGCGCCTCGATACCCGTGTCCACGGGGCTGGCCGTGTCCCCCACGCGCACGAACACACCGCTGTTGCCCCCCTTGGGGTAGCTGTACTCCAGATCGAGTATGAAGTCCCCATAGGGTTCCTTGGTCCACAGGTACGACCCGAAGCGCTGCCAGCCCAACTCACCCTCGCGCGGGCGAATGACCAGCACTCCATCCTTCTCCGGTAGCCAGTTGCCCTCCGTCTCCCAACCCGTGAGGTCCTTGCCGTTGTACAGCGTCTTCCAGCCGAACTCCTTGGTGCGTACCTCACGGATGTAGATGTCGCGCCAGCGGACCTCGAAGGGGCCTTGCCCCCTGCCGATACCGTGCACCTGCAAGCCGATGAAACCGCGTGGGTGAGAGGCGTACATGCCCTCGTGGGTGAGGTCCGAGACCTGCTCCCCGTTGATCCAGGTCCGAATCCGCGGCCCCTCGGCGAGAACCCGGTACTGGTTCCATTCGCCATCGCGAAAGACCTTGTGGGGAACGCGAAGGTCGTCGGGAGTCATCCAGCCACCAGCGGCCTCGCCGTACAAGTAGCCGGCTTCCGCACCATTCGCGCCACTGGCCTCGATCTCCACCTGGGGGCCGTTGACGCGGCCCATGAACCCATCCCGGGTCGTCGAACGAATCTGGACTCCCGAATTCAATGAGCCGTGGACCTTGACCTGGAAGTGCAGCTCGAAGTCCGAGTAGTCGCGGTTGCTGCACAGAAAGGAGTTCGGGCTGCCATCGTTCGTCTTCCCGACAACGTCTCCGTCCTCAACCCGGTAGGTCGCCGTGCCATTGCGCTGGGTCCACCCCGCCAAGGTCTTGCCATCAAACAATCGGACCCAGCTCTCTTGGGCCGCTTCTGTTGGAGAATTCTCACCCTCCGGCTTTGGGATGCTGGGTGCAGCGAAAGACAGGCAAGGCAGCAGAGCGAGACCGACAAGAGCTGGGGGCATTCTCATGATTGCTTCATTGTAGAGGGACATCGCATGAGAATAGCACCGTCCCAAGGGAAGGGGTCCGACGGAATGCACGGACCGCCATCAAAGATCATTGGTAGAGTTCGACCTCTGCGAGTCCGACCACCTTTGAGCCCTCGCCCGGCCAGGTGGAAAGAACCCGGACCTCCAGAGACTTGATGGAGGTCTTCTTGAACGGGATTTCGTGCTTGGCACGTCCCAGGTCGGGGAGGGTGACGCGCACCGTGCGCCCTTTGCCCAGGGAGAGCTCCACTTCCTTGGGGCGGGCCAGGAAGTCGTGGGGCTCGCCCACCTGCCAGGCCGAAGCCAACTTCAAGCTGGAGGCACGCACGGCTCGTTCGAAGTCGATGCGGATCCAGGGAGTGGGATCGTCGTTGGCGGCACGCCACTGACAGGCATGGAGTCCATCAGCCACTGCGCTCGGAAGGGTCCAGCGGCTGGTGGAGGAGGTCGTGATGGTCGCGTCATGGATGGGCAGGACGCTCTTGCCCAGATCGAGGAGGATCTGCTCGTCCCTGCCTGTGAAAATCTCATCTACCACCAGAGCGATCTCATCACTGTTCAGCTCCCCCGCCGGGCGGCGATGGGTATCCAAGAGATGCATCACCGCGCGTATCTGATAGGTCCCATTGCCGGGGAAGGTGTGCTCCAAGGCGAAGGGATGGCGCGCCACATCACCCTCTGGGTTCACGCGCGCCACAGCCTTGCCGTTGATGAGCCACTCCACACATTCCACGACTCCATCACCGGCCACGTGCTGGGCCAGGGCATCGCTCGCAGCTTGAATCCACAGCCGCTTGGGATGGCCGTCTCCGGTGAGCACAACCAATGGTGCGTCGCCCGACGCACGCGGTGCTCGTGATCGCGGCGTTGACGCGGCGCCATGGCGCGAGCCCTGACGCAAGAACAGCAGGGCGAAGCAGGTGTTGACCTCCGCCAGATAGCCGGCGGTCCACCGGCCACTCTCTTCCTGCTCCTTGAGGAGGGCCTGGGATCCTTTGCGATACCACTCCAACTCGCCGACCTTCGCGATATCCAGGAACGAGCCCACGCGCTCCAGGGCGTAGAGCCAATACAGTTGCCACTTGGTTCGATCCTCATCTGCCTTGCCGAGCATGGTGTTTTCACCCACGGATGCGTGCTTCGCCAGCCAGGCCAACCCCGAAGTGCGCGCCTCTTCCAGGCGGCTGTGCACCTTCTTGCCTTTCCCCTTGGGGGCGATGTGGTTGAGGCACAGCTGCACGCTGGCAACGGAAGCGGCTGTCATGGCCGCAGTGGATTCCCGTCGCGACTGATAGGCCCAGCCCCCATCGGACCGCTGGCGACCCAGGAGAGCCTCGCCAGCATCCGCCCACTCTCCCTGCGAGACCTTGCCCTCCAGACGAACCGCGGCGTCCAGGGCCAGGAGCGCGTACTGGGTGTTGGAGTTGTCCGAGTAGGCCGGATCTTCGCCCTTGGAGTTGCTGGGATAACCCCAGCCCGCGTGCTCCATGTTGTCGAGCAGGTACTCGCGGAGATCATCCGCCCGCTCCGCCAGCGGGTGCTCCGATCCCAGAGCCGCCAGAACCATGAGGGAGATGGAGGCTGTGTAGGTGCCACTGGGCTCCCGCGCAAAGACAAACGCCAGACCCTTGCGCACGGCCGGGTGCTCAGCGGGCAGCCCACACTTGAGCAACGTGAACACGCCCAGCGCCGTCACCCCCGCTGGCCGCCGGTGTGGGGCATAGGTTCGCCAGGATCCATCGATTCCCTGAGCCGCCAAGAGCCAGTCGACGCCCCGCTCGATGGCGGCGTCCACGGCATCCGATGGAAGTCCGGAACGAGTCGGCCCCGCACCAATGCCTAAGCAAATCCCTGCCGACCCCAGCCCGAGCAGCCCACTAATGAGGATGGTGCGCATGACCGCCGCATCCTAGTTGACGATAGGCATGCCAGCCCTGCCAAACCCCGGCAACAAGGGAGCTGGGGCGGAAACAGCCGTGCTCACATGTAAGTGCAGCGCCGCCTGACACCCGAGGGCAGGATTCGAGTCCCCTTCACCGTTCGCAGGAGCCCGGGAATCCTGCGTGGATTTGCCCCTGTGGAGTGACTGTAGGGTCGCCCGCCACCAGGCAGCCCTCGATAG
Organism: Planctomycetota bacterium; assembly: GCA_002720975.1. GTDB lineage: Bacteria > Planctomycetota > UBA1135 > UBA1135. Next base: position 13,394 of record PBIX01000017.1, read on the forward strand.
CCCGCATCTCAACGACCCGCAACCATCGCTCTCGTCCCACTTGAGACAACGCCGGTCGAAGGACTCGATTCAAGCTCCCGGCATCGGACTATGAAGTGAAGCTTTTTGTTCTGCGTGTGAAAGCCCACTATCGTGAGGTGGACATCTGGGAGAACTCTCTATGCGTGTAGTAGTCATTGGGGCAGGCGTACTCGGCTGCGCGATCAGCTGGGAGCTCCGCAAGTGCGGAGCGGACGTCGTGGTTGTCGACCGCAATGGCGATGTCGGGCACGGGTCGACCTCGGCATCCTGTGGCATCGTGCGTCGCTTCTACAGCCAGCCCGGGATGGTCCGACTGGCCCACGAGTCTTCGCACATCTGGGCCGACTGGGCAGACTGGTTGGGCCCGATCGATGACGACCTGGCGAAGTTTGAACGACCCGGAGTCCTTCTGCTCCCCCCCGCTATCGATGAGGGCGTTCTCGGAATCGTAGAGGACATGAAGAGCTGCGGCGTCCCCGTTCACCTTCTGGATGCAGATGCCGTCAAGGAGCGCTTCCCGTTCCTCGAGGCGTCCAGGTTCACTCCTCCGGTTCCGGTGGACCATCCTGATTTCTTTGCGCCGAGCGAACGGCTCATCGAAGGAGCGGTGTTTGAAGAGGACGGCGGCTACGTGGTCTCTCCCGGTCTCGCCACCCACAACATTCGCCTCGCCGGGGAGCGCGCTGGAGTGCGGTACCTCCTCAACACTGAGGTCACTGATGTACGCCACGATGGCGGCGCACCCTTTGAGGTGAGTCTCGATCGCGGAGAGTCTCTGGTCGCCGACGTCGTTGTCAACGCAGCCGGGCCATGGTCGGGGAGACTCAATCAACTGGCCGACGTCGCACTACCCCTCGAGACCCGCGCGCTGCGCAGAGAGGTCCATGCGGTGAGCAACCCCCGCTGCGGCGGGGGGCAGGTGCCTGTCGTCGGGGACCTCGACGGCGGGGTGTACTTCCGTCCGGAGTCCCGGGAGCAGCAGCTGATCATCGGATCCACGGACCCCACTTGCGATGAACTCGAGTGGGTGGACGACCCTGACGCACTCAATGGCGGAGTCTCGGATCTCTATTGGCAGCGGCAGGTCATGCGGGCGATGAAGCGGTTTCCGGAGGTGGGTATGGGCCAGCCAAGCGGCCTGGCCCATATGTATGACGTCACAACTCTGGATTGGTACCCGATCATCGACCGTACGGACGTGCCCGGCTGGTACGTGGCGATCGGCACGAGCGGCTCCTCGTTCAAGACGGCACCCATGATCGGTGTCATGCTCGCCAAGATCATCGAATCCTGCGAGGGTGGTCGTGACCATGACGAGGAACCGGTGGTCCTGGAATTACCTCGAACAGGCGAGCAGGTTGATACGAGCTTTCTGTCGCGCCTACGTAACGCCAACCCGACAACAGGAACCGTGTTTGGGTAGTTGCCGCTCGGGGCCGACACCAAAGAACGTGCCCTCTGGCGCATGAGGGCGTAGTGTAGGTCTCGTCATGAAGTCACGTGTCGGGTCCTTGATTCTTGTGCCGCTGCTGCTTGGGCTGTCGTTTGATAAGCCAGCCACGGACGACCCTCTGGTCAAGCTGGACCGCTTCGGCCGGCGCTTCGCAGATCGTGTGCGCGTCATGAGCGCCGATGACTGGGAAGATGCAGAGCAGCTCTTCGTGGACCTGCGCGGGGCGGCGCGGGAGGGACGCGCAAGGCGTGAAGCGGCGGCACGCGTTCTCCTGGATGTCTACGGGTTCGGCGTGAATGCAACCAACGATTCGAATAGCGATCGGATAGCGGATGGCTTCCGCATGACCAACCGTGCGTCGAAGGAGCTCTCGTTCCTGATTGACGCGCGCCTCAGCGAGTGGATAGCGCGGGAGGTGGTGGTGGTTGCTGCCGACAACCCGGTGGACAGGCGAGCGGCGGGAGCACTCATCCTTCGAGCAAGACGTGAACCCTCGGTACTTCCATCCCTCCTGGTGGCCTCCCGCTCCGAAGAGGCCGTGTTGAGGGGAGCAGCCATCGAGGCCTTGGTGGGTTGGCCGGATGAGCTGGCCCACCGCCTGCATCTGGGACTGTTGCGAGAAGCCAAAGCCAAGCTGCCACCCCAGTGGATCGGGGCTTCACGCACCCATTTTCGGCGCCTGAGACTGAAAGAGGGACAGGACATCAACTCCGAATTGGAAGCCCTGGTGCGTGAGACCCTGAAAGATACGGACTGGCGCCGCGCCACACTCGGGGCGGAGATCTCCTGGGCTCTGCCCGATGGAATGGCCGTCCCCTTGCTGCTCTCCGCCATGGAGACCTGGACCAAGAGGGCACTGGAGGGCCAACCCGTACGCAGGGTGCTCGGAGACGTCACCCGGGAACTCGAGCAGCGATCGGGATTGAAGTTGGGACCCCACCCGGACCGCTGGCTCGCCTGGTGGAGCAACGTGCGGGCCGGCAAGACCAACCCCCTACCGGATGCAAATCCACCCGACCGCACCCAGGCTGCGTTTTTTGGCCTGCGGCCCAGTTCGGACCGGGTGGTCCTCATTTTGGATCGGTCGGGTTCCATGGATGTGCCCTTCACGCCCAAAGGGCGAAGCAGTACGGGCAAGAAGGGGCGTCCGTGGACACGCCATGATGAAGTCCTGAGCCAGTTGAAGTCCTACTTGTCGGGGCTCAGCCCTCAGGGACGCTTCAACCTGGTGGTCTTTGGGGATCAGGCCCGGGTGTGGCGCTCAAAAATGCAGGCCACCTCGGAGAGTCAGGCCCGGGCGGGGCAGACCTGGGCACAGCGTCAGGGGCCCAAGGGGGGCACCCACCTGCGCCTGGGGATCCAGGCAGCCCTTGGCATCGACCGGGATGGGGAGGTCGACCTCGACGACCTGGAAGTGGACACACTGGTGGTTCTGTGCGATGGCAAGACCGCCAGCGGTGCCGACTGGGTCACGCCCTTCCTGCGGCGCTACCGGGCCCAGACCGGGATCGTTGTGCACGGAGTGCAGATCGGGGCTGCTGGAGACGGGACCCTGGAGGCCCTGGCCGAGGGCACGGGGGGCGAATTCGTGCGTGTCGAGGACTGAGGGGCCAAGGGGCCGAGGTCTCGGTTCCTGACGATCCCCCCAAGCAACACCATCGACCCATTGCCCCCCCCACAGGGGCCGCTAAACTCTTCGCGCCTGATCAACCTCTGCTGGCGTTTCGGGAGCAGGTTTTCGACCCTGTTCTAACGCTACTCGACCCTTGACCAACCTGCCGGGTGCCCCTGCAAGGCACTTGTGGGAAGGTCCGGCAAGTCACCCCCCGATGGCCCCCCCCCATCGGCTCCCATGCTCGAACCCTACCTCCCCATTCTCCTCTTGGTTGGCATCACGGCTGCCTTCGGAGTGGTGAACGTGATCGTCTCCGATCTACTCGGAGGCCATCGCGCAGTGGTAAGCAAGGGGGACTCATACGAATGCGGCATGGAGCCGGAAGGCTCCGCTCGACTGCGACTGTCCATTCACTTCTACCTGGTTGCTGTACTGTTCATCCTGTTTGACGTGGAGTCCGTGTTCCTCGTCCTCTGGGCCGTTGCCGCAAAGAGCTTCAGCGCGGCGGGAGTCGGCGCCTTGGTGTTCGCTGAGATCCTTGTCTTCGTGGGCTTACTGCTGGCAGCTCTGGTCTACGTCTGGCGCAAAGGAGGCCTCCAATGGGATCGCTGATTGAATCCCAGACGGGCTCGGAAGACGCCGGCTTCCTTGCGACGCGCATGGACAGCATCGTCAACTGGGGGCGTAAGAACAGTCTTTGGCCCATGCCGCTCGGGCTCTCCTGCTGTGGTATCGAGCTCATGGCCATGATCGGCCCCAAGTTCGATCTGGCCCGCTTCGGTGCCGAGGCCGCGCGCTTCTCCCCTCGCCAGTGCGACCTGATGATCGTGGCCGGCACGCTGACCTGGAAGATGGCTGAGGCGGCGCGCACGATCTACGACCAGATGCCCGATCCGAAGTGGGTTCTCTCCATGGGCGTGTGCGCTTCTTCGGGAGGCATGTACGACAGCTACTCCGTCGTGCAAGGGGTGGACATGATCCTGCCCGTGGACATCTATGTGCCCGGCTGTCCGCCGCGACCTGATGCGGTCATTGATGCCATCATGAAGCTGCAGAAGAAGATCGAGCGCGAGTCGCCCTCACGTGAGCTCTTCTCGCCCAGCGAGAGGGATGAGAGCGGCACCGGCCTCTTCCAGATGGCCCCCAATCAAGCCGTACCCCGAGCCGGTGACGGTGGACAGGAAGGGGGCGCCCGATGAGCACCCTGGAGCGTATCGCCGCCCTCCTGCCCGCAGGTGGCTATGTCGAAGCCCCTGCTGGGAAGGCCAAGGATGGCATTCTGACCCTTGAAATCGAGGCTGAGGCCCTGGCCCTGGCACTCACGCGCCTGGCACCTGAAGCCGGATTCGAGACGGTCACCCTCATCACGGCCATCGACCACATGGATGCCGATGGCCTCGTGAGAGGCAAGCGGTTTGAGGTCTGCTATCAGTTCCTCTCGCTGGCCCATGGGGACCGGGTGCGCCTGCTTCTGAGCGTGGACGAGGACGACCCGAAGGCACCCACCGCCACGAAGGCCTTCGCCGGGGCGGCGTTCATGGAGCGCGAGTGCTTCGACATGTTCGGCATCGTCTTCGAGGGTCATGACAACCTGCGCAGACTCCTGATGCCCGAGGCCTTCGAGCATCACCCCTTGCGCAAGGACTTCCCCCACCGGGGTATCGAGCCGGACAAGCTCTACAACCAGTGGAACCGTGAGCGTGGAGGGGCACCGTCCTAGCACCTCATGAGCGAGACCAAGACCTTTGACTACGTGCCCGCCGGACCTGCCGACATCAAGGTAGACCGGGATGATCCGCTGCACGGTGAGCTGCTCAAGCTCAACATGGGCCCTCAGCACCCGGCCACCCACGGGGTACTGCGTCTGCAGCTGGTGCTTGACGGGGAGAGCATCGTCTCGTGCGACCCTGTAGTGGGCTACCTTCACCGCGGCAAGGAGAAGTCCGCCGAGAGTCTGGGCTGGCGCAAGTTCTTCCCGCACACGGACCGGCTCGACTACGTTCAGCCCCTGTTGAACAACATCGCCTATGCCCGCGGCCTTGAGTCCCTGGCCGGCATCGAGGTACCCCAACGCGCCCAGGAAGTGCGGGTGCTCCTGATGGAGCTCTCGCGCATCATGGCGCACCTGATCTACCTGGGCACAACGGCCATCGACCTGGGCGCCATCGCCTTGTTCTTCATGACGTTCACCGAACGCGAGAAGACCTACGAGCTGCTCGACGCCTACACCGGCCACCGCATGAACAACACCTACATCCGCATGGGTGGGGTGTACGCCGACCTGGACGAGGACACGGCACGAGCCATCCGGACCTGGGTCGAGGCCTTTCCGGCCAAGATCGATGAGTTCGAGGCCATGCTGACGGGTAACGCCATCTGGTATGGCCGCAACAAGGATGTGGGCGTCCTCAGCCGCGCCGACTGCCTGGACCTGGGGCTCACGGGACCCAACCTGCGCGGCTCCGGCGAGGAGTGGGACCTGCGCAAGACAGAGCCCTACAGCGGCTATGAGACCTACGACTTCGACGTGCCCGTGGGCACGGTCGGGGACTGCTACGACCGCTATCTGGTACGCATCGAGGAGATGCGTCAGTCGGCGAAGATCTGCCTGCAAGCCCTCGATCGCCTTGAGAAGTCCAAAGGGGCCGAGTTCCTGCTGGAAGATCGGCGCTATGTCCTCCCTCCGAAGAGCAGCGTGCACTCTTCCATGGAGGAGCTCATCCACCAGTTCAAGATCGTGACCGACATGCGCCTGCCACGCGGGACAGCCTATAGCTGCGTGGAATCAAGCAAGGGCGAGCTGGGCTTCATGCTCGCCTCAGATGGCACGGCCCGCCCCTTGCGCTGCCACGTGCGCGCACCTGGATTGCTCAACGTGCAGGCCATCCCGCGCGTCGCAGAAGGGCGCCTGTTCTCCGACATGGTGGCCATCATCGGCAGCCTGGACTTCGTGATGGGTGAGGTGGATCGCTGATGGCTCTCACCGATGCACTCAAAGCCGAGTTCGACGAGCTCTGCAAGAAGTACCCCGAACGTCGCGCCGGGCTCATCCCCGCCCTGCACCGCTGCCAGGAAGAGCTGGGAGGTTGGCTCTCACCCGAGACGATCACCGACTGTGCCGAGTACTTTGAGCTGGAACCGGTCGAGGTCTACTCCGTGGCCTCGTTCTATCCGATGTTCTTCCTGTCCCCCGTGGGCCAACATGTGGTCAGCGTCTGTCGCAACATTTCCTGCGACCTACGCGGCGCAAGCGAGATCACCAAGGCCGCCAAAGAGCACACGGGTGCAGAGTGCGGCAAGTCCTCCGAGGACGGGCACTTCTATCTGGAAGAGGTTGAGTGCCAGGGCGCCTGCACGAACGCCCCGATGATGGTTGTGGATGGCAAGTACCACGAAGATCTCGAGCCCGCGGACGTGGCACGCATCTTGGGGGAAACCCGATGACCTCCCACGAGACGTACCTCCTCAACCGCTCGAAGCTGGCCGACTCCCACACTCTTGAGGTCGCCCGCGCCGATGGTGCCTACGGGGCCCTGCGCAAGGTGTTCGAGACCTCCATGAGCCCTGAGGACGTGGTTGAAGAGGTGAAGAAATCAGGCCTGCGCGGGCGCGGGGGGGCCGGATTTCCCACGGGCCTCAAGTGGAGCTTCATGCCCAACCATGAGAGCGACACCCGCAACCGATACATGGCCGTCAATGCGGACGAGTCCGAGCCGGGCACCTGCAAGGACCGCGTCCTCCTGCGCGAGGACCCCCACTGCCTGATCGAGGGCTGCCTGATTGCAGCCTTCGCCATGCGCCTCGACGCGGTCTACGTCTATGTGCGCGGCGAGTACCGCCTGCCCTACGACCGCATGCAGGCCGCCCTCGACGAAGCACGGGCGGCAGGTATCATCGGCGACGACGTCCTGGGTAGCGGCTTCTCCTGCGAGATCCACATGCACAAGGGCGCGGGCGCGTACATCTGCGGCGAGGAGACAGGCCTGATGGAGAGCCTCGAGGGCAAGCGCGGCCACCCGCGACCCAAGCCGCCCTTCCCCGCGGGCTTCGGCCTCTGGGGCCAACCCACCACCGTCAACAACGTGGAGTCCATCTTCAACGTGCCCTTCATCCTGGACCGCGGTGCAGATTGGTTCCGCACGTTGGGCACCGAGAGCTCCCCGGGGAACTTCCTGTGCGGGATCTCCGGACACGTGGAGCGACCCGGCGTGTACGAGGTGCCCCTCGGAATATCCGCGCGCGCCATCGTCGAGGACCTCGCCGGAGGGATCTGGAAGGGACGCGCCCTCAAGGCCTGGTTCCCCGGCGGCTCCTCCACCGGCGTCCTGCCCGCCGACACTCTCGACACGCCCATGGACCACGACTCGGTCAAAGCCGCTGGCTCCATGTTTGGCACGGGAGCCATGATCATCCTGGACGAGACGGCGTCGGTGGTGCGCTCCGCCCTGGTGCTGGCTCGCTTCTACGAGCACGAGAGCTGCGGCCAGTGCAGCCAATGCCGCGAGGGCACCGAGTGGCTGGAGCAGATCACCGATCGCATGCTGAGTGGACAGGGCAAGGCCGGCGACGTGGAGCTTCTCGCTGACCTGTCCAACGGGATGACCCCGGGCAAGACGATCTGTGCTCTGAGTGATGCCGCCGCCATCCCCATGCTGGCAGCCCTCAAGCACTTCCGCGGCGAGTTCGAGGCCTGCATCCCCACAACCGCGGAGGCCCCCGTATGACCAAGATCATCGTCAACGGGCGCGAGGTCGAGGCCGATCCGCAAAAGCCCCTGATCGCGGCCTGCCACAACCACGGCGAGCACGTCCCCCACTACTGCTACCACCCCGGACTGTCCGCGGTCGGCTCATGCCGCATCTGCCAGGTCGAGGTCAAGCAGGGGGAGATGCCAGCACGCGTTGTGGCCGCCTGCCGCACACCCGTCGCCGAGGGAATGGTGGTCAACACCGACTCCGAGGGCGCACACGGTTCCCGGCGCGAGTGCCTGGAGTTCCTGCTCAAGAACCACCCGCTCGATTGTCCCATCTGCGACAAGGCCGGCGAGTGCAGCCTGCAGGACTACTCCTTCCAAGAAGCTCAGGCCGAAGGTCGGTCAAGCGAGCCCCGACGCAAGCTGGAGAAGCGCAAGGACCTGGGAGATGTCATCCTCCTCGACCAGGAGCGCTGCATCCTCTGTAGCCGCTGCGTGCGCTTCATGGAGGAGGTCCCCAAGTCACCACAGCTGTGCATCGGTGGACGCGGTTCGCACTCCGTGGTGGAGACCTGGCAGGACACACCACTTTCGGGCAACTACCAGGGCAACCTGGCAGACGTCTGTCCCGTGGGTGCACTGACCCTCAAGGACTTCCGCTTCCAGGCACGGGTCTGGAACCTGACGCGCGTGCCGAGCACCTGCTCGGAGTGCAGCCGCGGGTGCTCCATCTCCGTCGAGGTCCTGCGCAATGGCGAAGTCAAGCGCATGCGCCCGCGCCCCAACGAAGATGTCAACAGCTACTGGATGTGCGACCACGGCCGCTTCTCTGAGGACGAGCTCAACCGTAGCGACCGGATGGAACCGGCTGCCCTGCGGGATGATGCTGGCCAGCTGACCGCGGCCGATCCGGTTGATGCCTTGCGGGTGGTTCGCAACCTGCTGAGCGTCCAGAGCCAGGCCCTGTTCCTGGCCTCTCCCTACCTGACCGTGGAAGAGGGCGAGGCCTTGTCAAAGCTGGCGAGGTCCTGTGGCACACAAGCGGCGTTCTTCTCGCCTGAACCGAACGACCTGCGCGATGACGTCCTGCACACCGGAGACCCCTGCCCCAACCAGCGCGGCCTCCAGGAGGCTGGCCTGACCCCCATGGGCTCCGAAGAGTGGGCCGCGGCCAGCTCCAGCGCCGACTGCGTCCTCCTGCTGGGCGAGCGCCTCTTGGACATGCTCGGCGATGAGGCCCTGGAAGCCCTCCCCCCCACTCAACGCTTGGTGGTCATGGAGTGTCGCGCCAGCGACCACGCCGCGGTGGACGTCGCCATGGGTATTCCCAACCGGGTTGAGCGCAGCGGCACCTGGGTCAACGTGGACGGCACAGCGGGAGCCATCCGAGCGGCGCGCTCCGCTCCGCAAGGCGTACGCGCCCTGGTCGAACTGCTTGCGGACCTGACCACCACAAGTGGCCAGCCGGAGGAGGCTCTCTCCTCGTGAACGACTTCCTGATCATCCTGATCAAGACCTGCGTGATCTACGGCGGTCTGATTGGTGCGGCCGCGCTGATGACCCTGGCCGAGCGCAAGTTCTCGGCCTGGATGCAGTTGCGTTATGGCCCCAACCGCGTGGGACCCTGGGGACTGCTCCAGCCCCTGGCCGACGGAGTGAAGTTCATCTTCAAGGAAGAGCTGTGCCCCGATGGAGCCAACCCCTGGATCTTCCGCCTGGCCCCGATCCTGTCCGCGGTACCGGCCATGCTGACCGTGGCGGTCATCCCCTTCGCCGGGGACGTCACCCTCTTCGGAGTGGACTGCGGCAACCTCTCCATCACGGACCTGGATATCGGCACCCTGTTCCTGGTGGCCATCGGTGGGCTCTCGGTCTACGGCGTCATCCTTGGCGGCTGGGCCAGCAACTCCAAGTACTCCCTGCTCGGTGGCCTGCGCGCCTCGGCGCAGATGATCAGCTACGAGCTGTCGTTGATCATGATCATCCTGTGCATCGTGGCCATGACGGGCAGCCTGGACCTGCGGGCCATCACCGAGTCTCAGAACACGGGCAACCCCCTGTCCTGGAATGTCTTCAGCCAGCCCCTGGCCTTCGTGATCTTCGTCATCGCCACCTTCGCTGAGACCAACCGCCACCCCTTCGACTTCGCCGAGTGCGAACCCGAGCTGGTTGCTGGCTTCCACACCGAGTACTCCTCCATGAAGTTCGCCCTGTTCTTCCTGGGCGAGTACTGCGCCATGATCGTCATGGCCTGCCTGACCACGACCCTGTTCCTGGGCGGCTACTCGGTGCCCTTCTGGGAGGATGCGCCCTGGTTCATCGAGCTGGGTTCGTTCTGCGCCAAGGCCGGCTTCTTCGCCTTCCTGTTCATCTGGGTGCGCTGGACCCTGCCGCGCTTCCGATTCGACCAGCTGATGCACCTGGGTTGGAAGGTCTTCCTGCCCCTGGCGCTCGCCAACCTCTTGGTGACCGGAGCGGTCATCTCCCTCGCCTGAGCCGCCCCATGGTCATCGTCAAACGCAAAACCCTGACGCTTGCCGAGCGGCTGTATCTGCCGGAGATCCTGCGTGGGATGTCCATCACCTTCGCCAAGATGTTCAAGCCCAAGGTCACACGGCAGTACCCGGAAGAGCCCCTGCCCACCAACGAGGTGACCCGTGGGCAGCCGCGCCTGCGGCAGCTGATCGACGGTAACCTGGCCTGCGTGTCCTGCGGCCTGTGTGAAGCGGCCTGCCCAGCCTACGCCATCACGATCGACGGCCAGGAGACGGACCGCTTCATCGAGCGCGAGCCGGAGAAGTTCGAAATCGACATGCTGCGCTGCATCCTGTGTGGCTTCTGCGAGGAGGCCTGCCCCAAGGACGCCATCTTCATGAGCACAGAGCTGGAGCTGGCCGGCTTCACGCGCGCTTCCCTGAAGTACGACATCGACAAGCTCAAGCGCACCATGCCCGAGCTCGCTCCGCGCATGGACTACATCAAGAGGATCAACGAGCGGTGGTAAACCTCCTCTTCTACGCAGCGGCCCTGGTGGCTGTGCTGACAGCCGCTGGCGTTGTGCTGGCCCGCAATCCGGTGGTCAGCGTGGTCTCCCTGCTCAGCTGTTTTGGGAGCCTGGCGGTGATCTACCTCCTGGCGGGCTTTCAGTTCCTCGCCGCGATCCAGATCCTGGTCTACGGCGGTGCGATCATGGTGCTCTTCCTGTTCGTCGTGATGCTGCTCAACCTGGGGGGCTTGAGTCCCGAGGCTGAAGACCGGGATGACCCCCTCTTCCACGACCGGCGCCGTAGCGCGGGCGGCCTGGCCGTGGCCGTGGCCCTGGGATCCGCGAGCCTGATCGGCATCCTGCGCGGCGCACGCCACCTGACCGAGCCCACCAACGGATTCGTTCTGCCCGCTGAGGGCTACGACGCCCTGCCGGCCCTGGCTGAGGCCATGTTCACGCGCTACTCGCTGCCCTTCGAGGCGGCCTCGGTCCTGCTCCTCGCCACCACCGTGGGCGTCATGGTCCTGGCCAAGCGCCAACGATCGGCCCCACCCGCAGGAGAGGAGCGCCCATGAGCGTCCCTACCGAGCACCTGCTGGCCCTGGCCGCGATCCTGTTCGCCATCGGCGTGGCGGGCTTCTTCACGCGCCGCAACCTGATCGTGGTCCTGATGAGCATCGAGCTGATGCTCAACGCCGCCAACCTGACCCTGGTGGCGGGCTCCAGGCTGCACTCGAGCACGGGCGCGGTGCAGGTTGACGGCCCCATCCTCGTGATCTTCATCATCGCCGTTGCCGCGGTAGAAGCCGCCGTGGGCCTGGCCCTGGTGATCGCCCTCTACCGCCAGAAGCAGACGGTATCCCTCGATGCGTTCGCAAGGTTGGAGGACTAGGCCATGACCCACGACTGGCTCTGGCTCATCCCCGCCCTGCCTCTCTTGGGCAGCCTGCTGTGCGCCCTGCAGCATGCGCAGGTTCTGCGCGGCCGCGCGACAAACCCCGACCTGCAACCGGGTATCGGCGCGGGCGCCACAGCCATCGCCGCCATGGCCGCGGCGTTCGGGCTGTGTCTGCGCGGCTTCGGCGACATCGGTGGCGAGACGGAACTCCTGCAGAGCTCCAGCTGGGCCTGGATCCCCGGCGGGGGCGGCCTGGACATCCAGGTGGCCATGGTCCTCGATCGTCTCTCCGGCGCCATGGCCCTGGTGGTCACCGGCGTGGGCCTCTTGATCCACGTGTACGCTGCCGGCTACATGCGCGGGGATGCGGGCTACGCCAAGTTCTTCGCCTTCCTGAACCTGTTCGTGACCATGATGTTGGTGCTGATCCTCAGCGGCAACATGGTGGGCACCTTCGTGGGCTGGGAGGGCGTGGGCCTCTGCTCCTACCTCCTGATCGGCTTCTGGTACGACCGTGATGGCGGCAGCCCCGGCCACGCAGCGCAGAAGGCCTTCGTGGTCAATCGCATCGGAGACGCCAGCTTCCTGCTGGGCATGTTCCTGCTGTTCACCACCTTCGGGACCCTGGACTACGCGAGCCTGATCGAGGGCATCCGCGCGGCCGCCATGGGCGGAGAGAACTCGGGCACCCTGGCCCTGGCGGCCCTGCTGCTCTTCGGCGGCGCCTGCGGCAAGTCGGCCCAGTTCCCACTCTTCACATGGCTGCCAGACGCCATGGCCGGACCCACCCCGGTCTCGGCCCTGATCCACGCGGCCACCATGGTCACCAGCGGCATCTACCTGGTGATCCGCCTGAACCCCCTGTTCGCCGCCAGCGAAGTGGCCCTGTTCCTGGTGGCGGCCATCGGCGCAGCCACGGCCCTGATCGCCGGCTCCGCGGCCCTGCGTCAGCGCGACCTGAAGGGCATCCTGGCCTACTCCACAGTGAGCCAGCTCGGCTACATGTTCCTGGCCCTGGGCTCAGGTGCCTGGGTTGCGGCCCTGTTCCACGTGATCACCCACGCCTTCTTCAAGGCGCTGCTCTTCCTGGGCGCGGGCTCGGTCATCCACGGCATGCACGAGGAAAAAGACGTGCACAAGATGGGCGGCCTGCGCCGTCACATGCCGCGCACCTTCATCACCTTCACCTGCGGAGCCGCAGCCCTGTCGGGCCTGCCCCTGCTGTCGGGCTTCTTCTCCAAGGACGAGATCCTGGCCCACACCTTCGCCGTGGGCGGGGCCTGGTGGCTGCTCTGGGGAGTGGGCGTGTTCACCGCAGCTCTCACCGCCTTCTACTCCTGGCGCATGGTGGCCCTGGTGTTCTTCGGCGAGGAGCGCTTCGACGCTGCAACCGTTCACCCCCACGAGTCGCCGCCGATCATGACCGTGCCCCTCATGGTGCTCGCGGCTCTCTCGCTTCTGGGCGGCATCATCGGTCTACCCGCCGTGTTCCACGTCCCACACCTTCTGGGCGAGTGGCTCGATCCCGTCGTGCGCACGGGCAACGAGATCCTTGAACACCGAAGCGGCGGCCACCTGCCGCACCTGTCCCACACCATGGAGTGGATCCTGCTGGGCCTGGGCTCGGCCATCGCACTCGGCTGCGCCCACCTGGGCTTCCATCGCAACAAGAACGGTCTGGCCACCGAGGAAGCCTTCGAATCAGATCACCCCAAGCTGCACGGTGCCCTGAGCGATGCCTGGGGCATTGACCGCGCCTATTACGCGGGCGTCGTCACACCGGTCAGGGTCCTGGCCGCCTTTGTGGCTGTATTCATCGATGCCTTCTGCGTCGACGGCACCATCGATGCCATGGCGGACACAGCCAAGCGCGCTGGTACGCGACTCAAGGCCTTTGCCGATGGGCAGGTGGCGAGCTATGGACTCTGGATGGGCGGCGGCGCGGCGGTGATTGCCCTCCTGTGGGCGTTGGGGGGCAACTGAGCCATGCACAACCTGACCCTGATCACCTTCCTGCCAGCCCTGGGCGCGCTCATCGTGGCGCTCCTGCCCAATCGTGATGAGCGTGTACTGCGCGGAATCACCCTCTTCGTCACGTCGGTGGTCGCGGTGCTGGGCGTGTCACTCTTCTGCGCCTTCGACGGTAGCCAGGCCGCGCTGCAGTTCACCCAGAGTGTGGACTGGTTCACCCTGGGCGCGACAAGCGTGCACTACGAGATGGGCGTGGATGGGATCTCGATCCTGCTCATCACCCTGACGGCGATCCTGATGCCCTTCGTTGCTCTTTCGAGTCCAGGACACATCACCGAGCGCACGCGCGAGTTCCTGGTCTGGTTGCTCCTCATGGAGACCGGCATGCTGGGCGTGTTCGCCTCGGCGGATCTGGTGCTCTTCTACTTCTTCTGGGAAGTGAGCCTGGTGCCCCTGTACTTCATCCTGGGCATCTGGGGCGGTGAGCGGCGGCTGTACGCCACGGTCAAGTTCTTCCTGTTCACCCTCGCCGGCAGTCTCCTGATGCTCCTGGCCGTGATCGCCCTGATCAGTCAGGCCGCAGCCGATGGGGTGCTCAGCACGAACATCGCCGGGCTCACGGACTGGGCCAGCGCCGCGCCCCTTGAGGCGCAGTTCTGGCTCTTCGCCGGCTTCGCGATCGCTTTTGCAATCAAGGTGCCGCTGTTCCCCTTCCACACCTGGCTGGCCGATGCTCACACCCAGGCACCCACCTCGGGCTCGGTGATCCTCGCGGGCGTGCTCCTCAAGATGGGCACCTATGGCCTGCTGCGCTTCGGCATCGGGATGTTCCCGGCCGCGGCCATCAACGCCGCGCCCCTGTTCATGATCCTGGGCGCCTTCGGGATCGTCTACGGAGCGCTCTTGGCCATGGCCCAGAGCGACATGAAGCGCCTGATCGCCTGCTCCTCGGTCAGCCACCTGGGCTATGTGGTGCTGGGCATGTTCGCACTCACCCATGCCGGCTTGCGCGGGAGCGTGTTGCAGATGATCAACCACGGGCTCAGCACGGGCTTGTTGTTCCTCCTGTTCGGGGCCCTGTACGAGCGTCGGCACTCGCGCGCCATCAATCAGTACGGTGGGGTGGCGGCAGTCATGCCACTGTTCGCCTTCTTCTGGGTCTTTGCCGTCCTCTCCAGCGTGGGCCTGCCCGGCCTGAATGGGTTCGTAGGCGAATGGCTGATCCTGATCGGCACCTTCCAGACAAGCCCTGTCCTCGCCACCCTCGCAGTGACCGGCGTGATCTTCGGCGCGGTGTACCTGCTCTCCGCGACGCGTCGCCTGCTCTTTGGCGAGATCACGCACGACGAGACGCGCAGCCTCAAGGACCTGAACACCCGTGAGGTGGCCATCGTCGCTCCCCTGTGCGCCCTGTGCCTGTGGATCGGAGTTCAACCCGGCGTCCTGATCGAGAAGACCTCGGGCTCCCTGGACGCTCTCGTTCAGCGGGTCGAGGACACGCGCCAGACAATGGTGGTCGGTGACCTGGTGGACCCGCGGGCTGAGGAGGGTGTGCGATGAACCCCGACCTGATCGCCCAGTACTTCAACGCCGAATGCGCCGCCGCCCTGGCACCCCTGGTCACCCTGGCCGGAGGCTTGCTGCTCCTGATCGTGGCCGAGTGGTTCGAGCCCATGAACCGCCTGCGCCCGCTGTTGTTCGTGGGTTCGATTCTGGGCGCGGCCTGGGCCGAGGTGGCACTGCTGAACTCGCCCGTGGCCGAAGTCCTCGGTGGCACCTACAGCGCCGACAAGGCCAGCGCCCTTTGGGGTCTGGTGTTCCTGGCCTCCACCCTCATCGCCTGGGTCCACGCCCGCAGCTACTACCGCAAGAGTCGGCCATTCCTCGGTGAGCACGACATGCTCCTGCTCACGGCTCCGATAGGCATGATGATGATGGCGGGCGCGCTGGACCTGACCGTGTTCTTCATCGGCCTGGAGCTCCTCTCCATCCCCCTCTACTGCCTGGCGAGCTTCCGGCGCGACCGCAGCGAGTCGGTGGAAGCCGGCCTCAAGTACTTTGTCCTGGGTGCCTTCTCAGTAGGCCTCTTCCTGTATGGCGCGTCCCTGATCTACGCCGCCACGGGCACCCTCTCACTGACCGCTCTGACCGAGCTCGCAGCGACGGGCTTCTCCCCCATGGCCCAGGTGGGCATGGCGTTCGTTCTGGGCAGCCTGCTCTTCAAGCTCTCCGTCTGGCCGTTCCACCTCTGGGTCCCCGACGTCTACCAGGGAGCTCCCACTCCGGTGACGATCTTGATGGCCACGGGTACCAAGGCCGCGGCCCTCGCTTTCACCCTGCGCATCACGGGTCTGCTGCCCGAGTCGTCCGCGGGCCTGATCGCCCTCCTGGCCGTACTCACCATGGCTGCAGGTAACCTGGGCGCGCTCGTACAATCCAACCTGAAGCGCCTGCTCGCCTACTCGGGCGTGGCACACGCCGGCACCCTGTTGCTCCTCGTGGCTGCCCAGCGCGCCAGCGGAGAGTTGTCCTACGAGGCCACGTCCGCTGCCCTGTTCTACATGGCCGCCTATGTCGCCACGGCCGGTGGGGCCTTTGGCCTGCTGGCCTGGCTCGAAGCCGACGGAGAGCACTTCACGCAGATCGATTCATTGAAGGGCCTCGGTCGCCGCCGCCCGGCCATGGCTGCCGCCATGACCCTGTTCCTCTTGAGCCTGGGTGGCATCCCCGCCACCGGCGGGTTCCTGGCCAAGTGGATGGTCTTCTCGGTCACCCTCGACGCGCACCTCACGGGCTACGCCATCGCGGGCGTACTGATGAGCGTCATCGCACTCGCCTACTACCTGCGTGTGATCGTCGCCATGTACATGGAGCCGGCCTCCGATCAAGTGGCTCCCCCCATGGCCAAGCGCACCGATGCCCTGTTGGCGACCGCATTCTGCGCAGCCGCGGTCCTGGTGATGGGC
>PBIX01000018.1 GCA_002720975.1 Planctomycetota bacterium
AGCGATCTGCCCGATCATCACGATTGGAAGCTGCGGCAAAGCGAGCCACTACGAAATCGTAGTCCCATGACGGAATCAACTGGCGGAGCGGTAGGGACTCCGTCGCCTTGTGCGCTTTTCTTCGTATTCATGGGCATTGGTGCGTCACGGGGATTCGCCAGTGTCGCACGGTGACGCACGCCGACACGGCCATTGTGCTGAAATCCTCATGGAATCCGGGGATTCTGTCCCGGTTCAGCGGGGAAACGAACCCTGACCGGTGCGAGCGACCTGGTTCAGGTCGGCGGCTGCAGTGGCGGGTTCCCTCCATCGGTCATACCTCTGCCAGACTGGCGACTTGGATCAAGGGCGGACTCTCGTCTGGGGGCGATCACTCGCTCATCCTAGCCGCCGTCCGAGATTCGAGCTTCCGACGGATCCGGGCGACCACCTGCTCAGGCCGCCTTTTGAGCATGCACTCACGCACCCGGATCACCGACCATCCGGCAGCTCGCAGCTGGCGGGACACTCGCCTATCTCGCTGCATGTTCGTTTGAACCTTCTCCCGCCAAAACTCCTGATTACTCTTCGGGGTGCGATAACAGTCTTTGCAACCGTGCCAGAAGCACCCGTCCACGAAGATCGCGACCTTTTTGCTACGGAAAACAAAGTCTGGTCTGCCCGGCAGCGACTGGTGCCGCCGCCAACCAACCATTCCATGGTTCCTGAGCAGTCCAAGCATCCTGCCTTCGGTGCTCAGGTTGCCTTTGCCCCGGATCAGGGACATCACCTCCGATCTCTTCTGCTTGGTCCAGATGTCGGCCACTGCAGAGACAGTATGCAAAATTCAAGGTGATCTCCAGCGGTTCCTAGGCCAACTCGGCCCCGTTAGAGGGCTCCGGCCCACGACGCGGCTCAACGCTCCCCAGAAAGCGGTGCAATTAGCTCAACCCAGCCGCTCCCAAGTGTTGCCACAGAAAGGTTCAAACCGTAATTTGAACCCGTCCGAGCCGAAGTCCGGACCGATCAAACCCGCACCGCACCACTCCCCATGCCTTGGCCCATTTCGAATCACGAGAGCCCGGATGTCGACCTCACGATTCCGGAGGTAACCGCGCCTCATTACCTCTATGCGCTGCTCAAAACCGATGGCCAAGCCTTCCGAGAGAACAACTACGCGGTTGCACGTCAACACCTGGAAGACGCTATCGAGAGGTTCACCAACCGCTCCACGGGAGGGCAACGACCTTCGGCCTCAATCTCGGAGCAACGCCTGCGCACCTGGAAATCAGCGTTCGAAGAAATGGGGCTCCTGACCGTCGACGCTGACGGCAGCGTCAGAGCTACCAGATTCGGTAACGCGGTAATCGCAGGCCTGCAGAAGGTCGAAAACTCGCTTTCCAGCTCTAACGCCCGTATCGCGTCCCTCGGCGCACAGGTCGCCAACCGGGTTCTCTTGGCGAAACCCGACAATAACGGGCGCCCCGCAGCTGGGGTGCCTGAGCGCGCAGACCTCCGTCCCCTCCGTGCGATTTGGAGAGCCTTCCGGCGATGCGGTGACCGCCTCCACTGGCAGGATATCAATCGCGTCCTGGGTCACATCCATTCGGAGAGTGAGGTAGACGAGGCCATCGATAGGATCGCCACCTTCAGACAAACACACCCCGACGCGTATCCAAACGACGCTGAAAGCCTAAACGCTCTTGGCCCCAACACGCTGAGTGATGATCCCAGGCACATCACCCCTTGGATTAACCGCGCTGGACTCGGCGGCATGCTCATTCCATCCGACGCCGACCAAAACGAGTTCCGGCATTTGTCCGAAGACGCCATCGAAGTAATCGAAGGACTTCTACTTGCTGATTTGCCGGAGCCGCCCGAGTCGGCATTCACTGACCGAAGCGCTTACATTGCCTACCTTATGGAGCCCGTAGTTGCAGCAGAACAACCCACACTCACACCCAGCGACGTGACTCTCATTGAGCAGGTGCAAGAAGCGAGCTCGGTATTCGGAAGACGCCAAATAATCGCGCTGTCTGGAATTCCCGGGACCGGCAAAAGTCGTCTTGCAAGACTGGCGGCAGACGCCATTACCGGGGGAGATCCGTACCGCGTGCTCGACATCCAATTCCACGAGACCACGTCTTACGAAGACTTCATCGAGGGCTTTGTCCCAAAACCGGATGGGCAGGGCTTCACTCTTCGGTCTAAGTCATTCCTGACAATCAATGAGCGGGCGCTTAAGTCCCCGGAAACTCCGCACGCCCTCATCATCGAGGAATTCACCCGGGCGAACGTGCATGCCGTCATCGGCGAACTCATGACCTTTATCGAACACCGCAAGCGTCCATTCACCTTATCGATATCGCAGAAGGAAACGTCGGTCGCCGAGAATCTAATCATCATTGCGACCATGAATCCGCGAGACCGTTCGGCACTCACCCTTGACGACGCTATTCGGCGGCGACTGCATCAGTTGGAGATTCCCTCTTCATCCCAAGCGCTCACTGACATGCTCACTGGAAAACTTGATCCACCGCTTCTGGATCAACTCTCCGCTTGGTTTGCCCGATTTATAGCAATCCTGCCCTTCGGGCATGGGGTATTTTCGGAGGCCTCGTCCCGGGAAAGCCTCCAATCTATCTGGCGAGGCACTGTCTCGGGATTCCTCCGCGATCCCCTCGGACAAGTTATGGAGGAATTTGCTGAGGCTTACTCCGCATTTCCCTTCGGAGAGGAAGCCGCATCCGATGTTGCCCCACCTCAGTCATAAACCATGGCTGGGCTCGAAATATCCCTGACCGAGCGCGGAGAACCACTTGCGCTTCCGGCTTCCTACGCGGGATACTCGAGCCTCAATCATCTTTTGGGCCGCCTTTGTCCCGCGAAAATAGTTCGCGCCCAGACAACCTTGGATTCTGGACAGTTGCTCTTCCCAAGTGTCTTTGTGGGCTCCGCGACTGCTCCCGGATGCAGGATCTCCATCCTTCCGAAAGCGCCTGATTTCTACACGCAGATGCGCCGTGTCGCCGAGAGCAGGCACTTTCGCTACACGTTCGATCTTGAGGCACGCCTTGCCGACGAACGGCAGCCAGTTGACCCCACGCCAGCTCACGACTTTTATCAATGGCTCAGGCAATCACTGCACGAAGGACTGCCGTGGCAGTATGTCCAAACTTCGCAGCAAACCTCACTACCAAGGGGCAAACTGCTGTTCACCGAGACCGTCAGGGAACTTGCATGCCGCGGCATCAATCACCGAGTGGTCACATCACGGACTTCAAGGCACCAGCGAACCCATGTAGCTCAGGTGATCCACGCTGCCTCGGAGTGCCTTCCAACGTCAATTGACTGCACGACCGCCCTGTTGGCGCGCACTCGCATTCTCTTGGAGGCCGTCGAGAAACATCCCACGACCCTCCAGCCTATTGAGGCAATCAGGACAGCCGAGTCGGCAATTCGAGAATCGGAGCAGCTGTGTTCACCGACGACAATTGGCCTGCTGAGAAGCTGCATAGCTCTTCTTCGTCGCGAAGAAACTCCATCATCGTTAGTCGAGTATCTGCCGAATGTCAGAATCAAGTTCCACAACCTGGAACGACTTTGGGAGCAGTGTGTCCTTCTCCTATGCGAACACTCATTCCCAGAATCGTCAGGGTTCAACACGAGACCTCACCCGTTCGATCCGGGCGAACACACCTTACTTGTGGGAGGCGGCCCGTGGCTCGACCCGGATGTTGTTGCGTTTCGTGGCGACCGAGCCGACCGCATTGTTGACGCAAAATACAAGTTTATCGAGGGCCCCAATGACGCCGTCAGCTCTGATGTCTATCAAATGTATGCCTATGTGACCAAATCCAGGGCAACAAGCGGGACTATCGTATATTGCACGGACGGAGACTGCTTTATGCACACAATCGGAACCACGGCAGATGGCACGCCCATCTATGTTGCGGGCATCAATGCGTCCCTACTGAGGGAACATGGGAAGGAATCCCTGTCGCAACTCCTCGCTGCCGGGGATCTCGCCGCGCAAGCTCCCGGCTAGGCAGATGCCCATCACCTCCGCCACTCGCGGTGCAACTGCATTACCTATTTGTCGTGCGACATCCTTCTTAGGACCCGCAAAGACATATGAGTCAGGGAACGATTGAAGGCGCGCCCCTTCTCTTCCCGTGATACTCCTATTCTGCGAAGGGTGGGCGAAGCGACCGCGGGTGAAATTGTCAAACATCGCGGTGATCGTTCCCGACGGTCGATTCCACCAGAGTCGTCCATAAACATCCAGGTGACGATGTCCGTTATCGTTTCTGTGACACGGCAGCTGCAACTCCTCCGGTATGTCGAGCCTTCCGCCCCCCTCGGGGACGTGGGACAATCGCCGAAGATTGATCTCAGAGGTCTTCACCCGTCGGTGATTCGGGAAATCCGGATGCTCAGAGAAATCGACGGGCGGCTCAGGGAGGTCTCCGATCGCGTCGCGAACAGTAGCGAACTCTTCCGATGATCGCAGGGGTTCGGGGAACAGGAATCCCGCGTCCAGATCATTCCGTAGCGCTACTACGAACGCCCTTCTTCGCATCTGAGGCACACCATATTCGGCCGCCTCCATAACCTTAGCATTCGGCGTGTATCCGGCTCTTCGGAAGACCTGATACACTTTCTCCAGATGGGTTTTGCCCCGCGCTCCAAGGATCGTCGGCACATTTTCCATCATGATAGCGCGGGGACGGAGGGCCACCGCAATCCGAGCAAATTGAGTCGCGAGTCCGTTGCGTGGATCATCAGGCGCTCCACGACGTTGCACCGAGAATCCCTGACATGGCGGTCCCCCGGCCACGAGGTCTATTGAGCTAGCGCCCGCTTCTTCTAGAATCTCCGCGGCATAGGCCGCGGGCTTCGCGCTGGCGAGATCTACCTGATGGACATGCTCGCCGAGGTTGTTGCGATAGGTTTCGCAGGCCCAGCGGTCCCAATCTGCCGCGTATACAGCGTCAAATCCAGCAGTCCGCAGCCCAAGGGACAGCCCACCAGCACCACAAAACAAGTCAACGAGTGTCATATTAGGCCAAATGAAGACTTTGATCGGCCTGCTTTGCGCGCCTTTTCAAACTGGCTAACGAGGACGAGATGCTTTTGGAAATCGCCTTTGAGACGTCTTGCCCGGGATCGGTCGCGGGCGCTTCGCCAAACCACGAGCTTTCGATGTGCTCCGCTAAACACTTTGCAAAGGTTGGCGAGACCGCATTACCGATCTGCTTGTATTTGTCATCAAACGGACCCTCGAAATTGAAGGACTCGGGAAACCCCTGGAGAAGCGCCGCTTCCCTTATGGATAGACCCCTGTCTTGGGTTGGGTGCACGAATCGTCCACATGATGGCGTTCGACACCTCGCCGTTATCGCAACGGCTGGCCGATCCCACCAAAGCCTCCCATAAACATCCCGGAATCCATCGACAGTGGTATGGCAATCCGGCCCCATACCCTTAGGTAGCGACCTACGACTGCCTCCATCGTGTGGAATCATGGAAAGAAGCTCTACAGTCTTAGGCCGATGCTTGGAGGTGCGGTGCATTGCATCGTTAGGGCATTCCTCCCCGGCAGAGAGAGGGGGGAGGTGGGAAATCGCATCGCGCACCGTCTTGTATTGACTTGGAGCCAGTTGAGGAAGTGGCATCTCTGCCCGCAGAGGATTAGCGGAGCAAAGGACTAGGGCACGAAAACGCTCCTGCGGCACGCCGAACCAGGCGAGATTGAGGATCCGAGCCCTTGTGGTGTAGCCAGCTTCACCAACCGTTTTCCGGAATTTCGAGAAGTGCCTCCAGTGCTTATTGTGCAGCATCTCAGGAACGTTCTCCATGACGACGAGCTCGGGCTCAAGCGCGACAACGACTTCTGCGAATGCTGCGAGGAGGTGGTTTCTTCCGTCTTTCCTCGGGTCTTTCTTCCTGTGAGAACTGAACCCTTGGCAAGGAGCGCACCCGATCAAAATCAGGGGAAGCGTGGAGTCGTATCCCCACTGCTGCAACGCTTGCTGAAGCACCTCCCGGTCCGCCAACATGCGAACGTCCATGTCAAGCGCTGGACGCCCGTGCATCGCCTGAAAGGTGGCGTTCGCATGCTTATCGATATCAAGACCTCCGAGAACGCGATATGCCAGGCGACTCGTCGTTGCCCATTGGAACCCGAACGACATTCCTCCACACCCGCTGAACAGGTCGAGAACTTGGACGATTTGCTTGCCGTCGGCGGAGCTTCGATTGTCCTCATGGTTCATATGCGACCGTTCCTCCGCTACACCAGATTCGGCCGCGAGTGCCACGATTCTCTTCCGCTGGGCCTTGACTGGCTGATGCCTTGATGTTTCCCAGTTGCTCAGAGTGCTGACAGTAACGTCGAGCTCCCGCGCCAGCTCTTCTTGGGTGAGGCCTTTGGCGTGTCGAATAGCTTTTAGCGTGGCGGAGTAGGAAATCGGGTCGCTCATGGACTATCAAAGTTGACAGCAACGTTAGCTCGGGCCCAAGCGGTGACAAGCGTGAATTTTAGTATTACGGAAGTTCAACAATTGTCCAAAGAACTAAAGCTGTGGGCACGGGTGCGCACTCTAAATCCCCTTCAGTCTCAGCCTGAATCGGGGGTAATGGATATTGGTCGCTGATTCGAAGACGAACGGTTCCCCATCCGGGATCTGAGCCCAAACTGCGAACTGCTTCTGGAACCTGAGGAATGCCTGTCTCATGGCCCCCTGCTTTTTACCGGAAAACTCCGAGACACTCCACGAAGGCGGACTTTCGCGAAGCATTTTCCCAAGGATGAATGCGGTCTTTGATGGCTCCGTTTTTCGCGTATCCCATACCCTGAGGGAAAGGCTCCGTGCCCCGATCCGGAGTTCGAGCATGCCGTTCCCAGGATCGAATGTCGCTGTCAGGTCAGACCATTTGTCGCCTTGCCGCACTGGCAGCGACTTCGCCGACCGCGGGGCCTTCGTCTTCCGCTTCGGCGCGGTGCCTGCCGCGACGGCGATCAGGCTGTCTGTCTCCTCGGTTTGGAGGAACTCCGCCATTACCCTGACCTCGAACGACGGAGGGAATGCCGACAGGAGGACCGTCCACCTTGCCGCAGGCAGCAGGACCATGGTCAGTTTTTTGCCCCGCGCCGCAGCGAGACGCTGTGCTGCAAGCCTGGCGCTTCCCGGCGTTTGCGGTACGAGGAGAAAGACGTCGATGGTCCCTCGGTTGGGCACTTGGACCATGCCGATCCGGTGAAAGTTCCTCCCGTTCTTCTCCGGCGCAGAGATGAACCCGATGGGTCCAGCCAGATCTTCTGCCAGCTTCGCGACATTCGCCCTGTGGAGCAGGCACGCGTCCGGATCGACTTCCATCGGCGCACGGTGGGCCGGGATCTCTGTCGATTCGAGCAGCGTGAGGGCATCCTTCCGTGGCCAGACGACAAGCCGCTGCCGGGAATCATCCGGATCGATGACCTCCTGCGCCAGTTTGCCCGGAGCGCGGACCAAGTACGGTTCCAGTTCCTCCCACACCAGACCGGACGCGGTTTCCCAGTCCAATCTGGCAGCGAGGCGGTCTCCGATCTGGTCAATGGCCCGGAACAGGTGCGGTTTCATCGGCTTCATCGGTCTCGAAGTTCAGGAATCCGGCGGTCACGAGCCAGTCTTCGATTGCAGGGTGGTCGATGTCCCCGCGGACGGTCGCCTTCCCCTCGTGGATCGTGACGTTGAGACGGCTGCGACGGTTCGCCATCGCGAACGAGAGCCGTGCGGCGCGGGGCTCTCCGAATTCATTCAGCGGATCTTCCAAGGCCTCGAACGCGTGGTGCAGCTCGCGCCCACTCAGCCGCACCGTGGCCCCGCACACCGACATCTGAAGTTCGGCCAGCCTGACGTCGCGGATCTCGTCGGTCTGGATGCCCAGGGCAGCGAGCCCGTGGTCGAGGAGCGGCTGAAGCGAGTAGCTGGGAGACCGGGACAGGACGCAATCCTCTCCGTGAAGCCTCTGGGCGATCTTCTGGCTGTAAAGATCCTGCAGCCACCTGCCCCTGCCACTGATCCGCCATTCATTGTGGGTCGGGTCGTAGAAGGCGAGGTCGATGCTCTCGGGGCGGAAGACGATGGGCTCGGTCTCGCCGCTCTCCTCGTCGATGGCTTCCGCCTTGTTGATCGGGTTGCCGTGGCGAATGACGAGGGCATGCCCGCCGTCCGGGCGCTCGTGCGCGGTGATCTGACAGACTGCCCCGCGAAGCTGGCTCTCGAACATCGGGCGCAGAGCACGGCGAAGGCGGGACAGGCAGACGTTGCCGAAGGCGGTGGGCCGGATCGGTGCGCTCGCCCGGTAGACGTGAAGCGACCGGTCGAGTTCCAGGGCGGCACGGTTGAAGATGCGCTCGACCACCTCCGGATCGACCGACCAGGTGAGCAAGACGGCGTCGGTATGGCTGTGCTGACCTTCGAGCATCCGCTCATCGCGCAGTTCATCGAGGGCGACAAGCTCCTCAAGGCACTCCGTCGAGCAGACCGCGTCACAGATCTCCAGCGCCTCGATCAGATCGGTGGGCGTGTCGGCGTCGGGCGTCGCCAGGATGCCTCCGAGGTGATCGCAGTCGATGGTCCCGCCGAACTCGAGACCCCGGGATTCCAAGTAGGTGCGCCAGGGGTTGAGAAACTCCCTCAGGACATCGGCGCGGATGCGCTTGAGGAAGCCGGGACGGGCGAAGTGTTGGTATCTGATGGTGGCCATTGTGCTTGTTGGTTGGCTGGTTGGTTGTGGTTGTTGGTTGGTTTGTGGTTCGGCTGGTCGCCAGGAAGGCTAAGATAGCTATCGAGGCTAACAACGAGTTCAAAAAAGGGGGGTCAGAGAAGGTTTGGCTCGTTGATGAGGCTCTCGTGGAGCTCCTGAATCCTATAGGTGGCCATCGAGATTGAGACGTCGAACTTGTCCGCGACCATGCCGGCCACGTCGCGGAGTTCCCAGTCTGGCCGCTTGCCGGTCCACGCGATCTTGGGAAGCTGGATCGCCATGATCTCGCGGACGTAGGGATCCACGAGCCGCCGGGGAAGAAGCAGCGCGGCCATCGCCTTGTTGGCCTGCACCTCCCACCAGTCGTAGCGCCGGCCCCCGCCTCCCTGGCCGATAGTCCGGCAGGCAAATCCGTCCGTGGTCACACCCTCGCAGCGGCCGACGTTGACCAGCTTGCCGTCGTCCTCGGCCTGGAACATCTCGGCAAACAGGGGCCCGTGGAGCAGGCCGTGGCCTCCTTCGTGCGCGGAGGTGGAGCGGAACCGCTTCTCGCCGAGTCGCGACTCGTCCTCCTCAAGGGAGATGTCGACAAAGATCCGCGCCACGCTGCCGTCGCGGTTGAACTTGCAGGCACCCATCACGCCCCTGTCGAATCGCTTCTGAAGGTCGTCATACTCTATGGCGAGGTCGAACTGCTTCTCGATGAACCGGTCGATCCGAATGGGCGAAGGCTCGTCCGGCATCAGCTCGTGTTCCACCAGCGCCTCGGTGCAGATGCGCTCGATCTTGTTCTCGTGGAAGAACGGCTCCGACAGGAAAGGGCAGTTGTTGGGCTCGTTGCTCATTTTTGATCTTCATCCGTCTGCTCCCCAGGAAAGAAGCGGCGTTCCACATCCCCAGGCGACATCCCGCTCTCCTTCACTCTGTCCACGATCTTGCGGAACACAAAAGCGTAGTCCACATCCTCGTCGGCCAGTTCCGCAAGCTCCTTCGTCGGCGGTCGGTTGTCGTAGGTCTTCAGGTCCTCGACGGTGGTGCCCAGGGCTTTGGCGAGCTTGGCCAGAGTATCGTCCGCCGGGTAGCGTCGCTTCTTTTCAACGTCGGTCAGGAACGGCGCGGAGACGCCGACCATCTTCGCAAGATCGCGGACCGAGAAGTCCTTCTCGTTGCGAAGTTCCACGATTCTGTCTCCAAAGTAGCGTGCCACGGACAGGGTGGTAGCCGGGTCAGCTAACGAGGTCAACTGTTTTCGCCATTTCCCGCCGTTTTCCACCACCCGGTCCAGCCGGGAGGCGCGACATGTCGCAGCGGTCGCAGGGGCTCATTCGGAAAAACTTCTCACTATTTTTCCCCGCCAGTTCAACACTTCCCGCCGTTTTCTGCCCTGCCGGTGCGACATGTCGCCAGCAAGGGGTGATGACTCAATCAACGTCACCCAACGCCCCGGAGGAAGAGCTCCTCGACGAGCCTGAACTCGCCTCCCGGCTGAAGACCACCGTCGCTTCCGTCCGCTGGATGCGCCGCACCGGACGCATCTCGTTTATCAAGATCGCCGGGAACCGCAAGGTGCGATTCCGGTGGCCGCAGGTGCTTGAGGATCTCCGCGCTTCGGAGGTCCCGGCCGCCATCCGTGACGACGAGCGGGCCCGCCAGTTGGCCGACATCGCCGAGCACAACGACGAGGACGCTTCGGAGTGCGCCGAGGCCGACCTGGAGCGGGAGTTCCCCTCCTCCCCCGCGTGACCCCTTTCCCGTGTTCCGGCCCTGGCAGGCCGACCGGGACACGGGGCAACCAATCCACGGCCTCCATCAAAATCGACCACAAACAATCGACCTAACAACTACCATGAAATTGTCATCCAACACCAACACCGAATACCAGCCGCATCCCGAATANGACGGGCAGGCGGTCTGCGTCGACATCACGCCGCTGCGCATGACGAAGAGCAACTTCGGCGACCGNGAGACNTTCCGCGTTGTCTTCGAGACGACCGAGCTTCGCGAGGACGGCCGCCCGTTNCTCCTGCACAGCCGCAACTTCACNCCGAGCCTNCACGANAAGNCGTCCTTCCGCGCNTTCATGAAGCAGTGGCTCGGCCGCGACCTGAANGCCAAGGAACTCGCCGAGTTCGACACCGAGTCCCTGCTGGGCAAGCCGGCCCGCGTCTCGGTNGTCCACAACGAATGGGAGGGCAAGACGTTCGCGAACATCGGNCTGATCCGNCCCGACCGCTCGAAGGAGTCGCTCACGCCGACCGGCAAGTATGTCCGCGTTCAGGACCGCCCGCCGAAGGACGAGCAGTTCCGCTCCGCATCCGGAGGCCAGGACGACGGCAACGACTGGCGCCGTGTCAAAGTCCACGTCGGCAAAAACTCCGGGCTCGACCTCGGTGATCTCGACCAGAGCGCGGTCGAGGCGCTGATCGACCGGTGGCTGCCTGACGCGATGGCGAACCCGAAGCCGCTGAAGGCCGACCGCGCCCTGATCGACGGGCTGCAGGCCGCCGCCGAGGTGCTCGGGATTGAGGTGGAGGAAGACAATATCCCCTTCTGATCCGATGCTCCTCGTCAAACCACAAGGCGGGGGGCACTGGTACCTTCCCGACGGCTCGCCCATGCATGAAGTGGAGCGGGCCGACGGGAAGGGCACCCGCCCGACCAACCTGCGCGATGCCCGAAAGCACGGCCTCTATCCGAGCGTGACCAACGTGCTCGGGGTCCTGGCCAAGCCGGGGCTCGACGCCTGGAAGGTCGAGCAGGGAATCCTCGCCGCCCTCACGCTCCCGCGCCGCTCCGGGGAATCCGATGACGATTTCGCCAAGCGCGTGGTTCTCGACATGTCCCAGCAGGTGCGGGACGCCGCGAACCTCGGCAGTGCGATCCACCGCGCCATCGAACTCTACGCGCAGTCCGGGGCCATCCCGGAGAACCGCAAGGTTCGCGAGCTGTTTGAGCCCGCCCGTCAGTGGTTCGACGCGGAGGTCACCCAGGTTCACGCCGTAGAGGCAGCCGTCGCCCACCCCGAGTGGGGATACGCCGGCCGCGTCGACCTGGTGGCCACGCTTCGCTCCACCGGACGTCCGGTCGTCGTCGATTTCAAGAGCCAGAAGACGCGCACCAACAAGAAGGGCGAGTTCACACCGGCCTACTACGAGGTCTGGCCGCTTCAGCTTGAGGCATACCGGCAGGCGCTCGTCGCGAAGGAGCCCCGTTTCTCGGACGCGGACACCGCCAGCGTGGTGATCGGCTCCACCGAGCCGGTGCCCGTGGTGCTGAAGGTCTGGGATCCCCTGGAGGCTCCCACCCGTTTCCGTGCCTTCCTCGCCGCCCGCCGCCTCTGGGTCTTCACCAAGGGCTACTGCCCGGGACACCGCGACGAATCCTCCGCCGACTGATCACAGCATGCATCCGCCAATCACACCCGAACTTCGTTTCGCTTCGCTCGCGGAATCCGGTGCCAACGTGTTCCTGACCGGCCCCGCCGGAACCGGCAAGAGCTACAACGTCGACCAGTTCACCGAGGCACACCCGGACACCGAGGTGACCGCCTCGACCGGCATCGCCGCCCTGAACGTCGGCGGCATGACGATCCACCGCTGGGGCGGCATCCTCATCGGCCCGAAGCCGGGTGGGGAGTTCAGCGATTTCTTCGACTTTCTCGCCAGAGACAAGCGGCGCGGCATCCGTGCCGCCTTCAACCGGGTGCGGTGGGCGAAGCGCCTGGTCATCGACGAGATTTCGATGCTCCCCGGACGCTTGCTCGACTACCTCGACTACCACTGTCGGCAGATCCGGGGCGTCGACCTTCCGTTCGGCGGCATCCAGGTGATTTCGACCGGCGACTTCCTCCAGCTCCCGCCGGTCCGCACCCGCCCGTATCACGACTACGACTGGGCGTTCACCAGCCGGGCGTGGGCCGACGCCGGGTTCCGGACCGTGGAACTCAAACAGATCCACCGCCAACAAGACCCGGCATTCGCCTCCGCGCTTTCGAGCTTCCGCCTCGGGCGCATCGATGCCGAGGTTGCCGCGCTTCTCAAGCCGCGTGTCGCCGTCTTCCCCGACCGCGACCTGACCCGGTTGCTCACCCACAACAACGCGGTCACGAAATGGAACGACTACTGTCTGGGCGAGCTGCCCGGTGAGGAATGGGTGCGCGAGGCCGAGACGTTCGGGCCTGACCACCAGATTGCATTTCTGGAGAAGAACCTGCTCACCCCGCGCACCCTGCGTCTCAAGGTCCGCGCGAAGGTGATGTTCACCGTGAACCGCCCGGACGACGGGTTCGTCAACGGGCAGACCGGAACCGTCATCAGGCTCGGCCGCAACTCAATCGATGTGTCCACCGGCAGTCAGATCGTCACCGCCGAACCCTACACCTGGTTCTACGACCCGCACGACCAGGCTGGGGCTACCTTCACCCAGTTCCCAATGCGTCTCGCCTACGGGGTGACCATTCACAAAGCGCAAGGCCTCTCTCTGGATTCCGCCTTCGTTGACATCCGCGCCGCCCGCGAACCCGGCCAGGGATACGTCGCGATTTCCCGCGTGCGCACCCTCGAAGGACTCCACCTCAAGGACTGGCCACGCGGCGTCTTCGTCTCCCAGCGGGCCATCGACTTCCACTCTGCAACCGCCCGATGAACCAGCACCCCGCCATCCCCGACGACATCAACGAACTCGACCGGTTCGCCGCCGCGAAGTTCTACCACGAGTCCCTCGGCTGGGCGGTCCATCCGCTCAACGGCCCGGAAACTGGCGACGACAAAACACGGGGCAAGAAGCCCGTAATGCGCGGGTGGACGAAGCACGTCGCCGCTGAGGTCACTCCGAACTTCCTCGAGCGCCACTTTGCCAACGGGGCGAGCCACAACCTCGGCTGTGTCGTGCGCCCGCCATTCGTCCACATCGACCTCGACTCGAAACAGGACCAGGGGCAGTCGGTCGTCGACTGGTTGGCCGGTGTTCCCGAGCTGGAAACCGTCCCCCGCGAGCGCACTGGCGGCGGCGTCCATCTCGTCTTCCGTTGCAGTGACCTGCCCGAGGCGATCGTCAATGCGCGGAAGGCACCCACCGTCCAGATCACCGACGAGGTTACCGCCGAGCTCTACAAGGACGGGTTGAACATCGTGCTCAGTCCATCGGCCCACCCGAGCGGACACCAATACGTCTGGGAAGTCACCGGCGAGATCCCCGAGGTGGGATGGGACGACCTGTGCCGCTGGTTCGGCTTCTCACTCCCCGGGAAGAAGAAGGACACCAAGACCAAGGAAAAGCCGTGGTGGTCAAAGTGGAAGGAGGACCTGCGCACCCTGGACCTGGTCGAGGTGATGCGGAAACTCGACCGGCTCGGCGAGTGTGTCGATCCGGACGAGGCGAAGTGGTCGGTCCGTTGCCCGTGGGAGGACGAACACTCGGATGCCAACGAGTCTCCCGGCAGCGACACGGTGATCTTCAACAAGCCGGAAACCTCCCCGGCGTTCAACTGCCTCCACTCACACTGCGAAGGCCGCACAATCAAGGACCTGGTCGAATGGGCCGAGGCACGGCAATCGGGCATCATCGCCGGCCACTGCACCGACCTGCGCGTGTGGGAGGAAGGGTCGAAGAACCGGGAGGGACGCCCGCAAATCGTGCTCCCCCGCGTCGGTCGCCCGCACGGCGAGTTCTCCCAGGAACTCGGGATGGCAACCGCCCCCAGCCTCGACCTGTTCAGCTTCGGCAACAGCGTGGTCGAGATCGCCGTCGTCCCCGTCGCGACCGCCGAGGGTGCCATCCCCGGGCACATGCTCAACCCGCTCAAGCCGGCGAACCTTGTCACCGCCATCGAGCGGTCGGTGGAGACCGGCGTGCTCAGCGAGGACGAGGCCGGCGACATGGTCTTCCTGCCGAAGAGCATGAGCGAGCAATACGCCCGCATCACGCTGGCGAGCGGTCAGTTCACCGGCACGCTGCCGCGGATCACCCGGCTTCTCGACGTGCCCGTGCCGATCATCGACCGCAGCGGGAAGCTGATCTACCCGGCGACCGGATACGACGAACGGTTCGGCACCTGGCTCAACCCGAGGGCGCCGAAGATCCGATCGATGGGCTTCGACGAGGCGTGCGACCTCCTGCTCGGCGAGTTGTTCTGCGGCCCCGAGACCGGCGGATTCTGGTGGCACGACGAGCAGTCGCGCATCCATGCCCTGGCCCGCTTCATCACTCCGTTCATCCGGGGCCTGATGGGTTGGCGGCGCACTCCGCTTTGGATCTTCGACGGCAACCGCGAAGGGTGCGGCAAGGACACCTGCGCCGATGTCACCCACGTCCTCTACGCCGGGCGGTCGATCATCTGCGCTCCACTCTCGAAGGAGGCTGACGACGAGATGCGCAAGCGGATCACCTCCGCCCTCATGGCAGGCAGTCGGTTTTTCCACCTGGCCAACATGAAAGGACACGTCCGCTACGCGTCGCTTGAGGCAGCAACCGACAACTCGGGCGTCTGGGAGGACCGGAGGCTCGGAGTCAGTGAAACCCTTCGCCTCCCCAACGAGACCGAGTTCAGTTTCTCGGCGAACAACGCGACATGGGAACCGGACATCGAGCGGCGTTGCCGGCGGATCCGGCTCCGGTTCAGCCCGGAGGACATCAACGGCCACCGCTACCGGCACGCTGACATCCGTGGCTGGGTGATGCGCCGCCGCTCCGACCTGATCTCCGCAATCAACGCGCTGGTCGTCCGTTGGGTCCGCGAAAATTGCCCGGAAGGCCCGTCGCCATTCACGTCATTCCCCGAGTGGGGCAGCACGGCCGGCGGGATCCTCCATGCGTGCGGGCTGGGCGACCCGTGCCAGCCGCACGAGGAAAGCCAGTCGTCCGGCGACCAGAACACGCGGGTGATGCGCCAGTTCTTTGCCATAGCGTTTGACCGCTTCGGCGACAACGAGGTGCTCAAGTCGAAATTCCAGGAGTTCATCCAGCAGGACGAGGACGTCCACGAGCTGTTCGACTGGCTCGATTTCTCCCAGCGGCGCGGGCTGATGAGCTTCGGCAAGCTGATCATGAAGTTCG
>PBIX01000019.1 GCA_002720975.1 Planctomycetota bacterium
GGCCCGCCGGTAGACGCACCTGCACCTGCACCTGCACCCGCACCGGAACCGGAACCGGAACCCGAACCGGAACCCGAACCCGAACCGGAACCCGAACCGGAGACCTTCGAGGAGCATGTGCCCTCGGGCAAGTCCAAGAAATCCGGGCCCAGCATGATGGAGAAACTGCGCGCCCAACGCGCGGCCGAAGCCGCCGCCGCAGCTGCCCCGCCAGCGGTTCCCTCGCGCAAGCCGGCCACGGCCAAGAGCAAGACTCCCGAGAAGGCCTCGAGCGAAGAGGCCAAGCCCTCGAAAGGCAAGAAAACGTCCGGCTCGGGCAGCGGCCCGAAGAGCCGCGCTGCTGCGCGCCGCGCCAAGGGCAAGTCCTCGCGCTCATCCGCCTCAGGCTCGCGCCGCTCGGGGGCACGCGACGAAGACGACAACGAAGATACGGGCGGCGGAACTTCCGGCCGCTGGCAGCCCAAGAAAAAGAAGAGCCCCCTGCCCTTCATCGCCAGCCTCGTTGGAGCCGCGGTCGTCGCGTTTGTCCTGTGGAAGTTCGTACTCAACGCGACACCGGACGACGAGGCACCCATTGACACGACCGTCGCCGATGCTGGAACGCAGCCCGACGATGCAGCGACCAATGAGCCCATCGAGAAAGAGCCCATAACCCCCGAGCCCGAAGAGGTTGTGGACACACCCATCGATTCGCCGGAGGAGACACCTGCAGAACCAGCCGAGCCCGTGAACCGGTACGACCCGGCCTCGGTGGACCTCAACGTCCTTGAGGTGTTTGAAGCGCAAGAAGGAACCACCCCCACCGAGTGGGATGACATCCAACAACTGACCGCCCTGGCCATCGACCCGGACGCCGGCGCCGCCGGCTCCCGGGCCGTCAAGAAGTTGGTCGAGACCTACGGCCCCAAGGCCTTCGGGTCCATCGTCAACAGGATGGCGAAGCTCAACTACGGGACAGAGCAGGGCTTCAGAGACGGCGACGTATTGCAACGCGCCCTGATGGACATCTCCAACGGCAAGAACGCCGGCTGGGCCTATAGCACTTCGGACAAGGACCACGTATTCAACAAGAAGGTCGTCAAGCTGCTGCACAAGGTCTGGGCCCGTGCCCGCACGGACGAAGCGTACTGGCTGAATTACTCCAAGCAGGACGAAGCCGCCAAAGAGAAGGCGGACGCTGCGGAGTTGAACGACGACGACCTCGACGCGTTGGACGAAATCGACTTCTAGGACGGAAGGGCGCGGAGCCCGGGGCTACGGCCCTGGGCTTGGGCGCCGGGACGTTGTGTGGACCAAGAGGAGAGCCTGCCCCTCATCCAGCCCACTCCTTCGCCTGCTCACTCCCCCGGTCGCACCGGTCGGGCCAGGGGCTGTCCCTCAATCCCGGCCACGCCTCCGCGCCGCGGGTCACTGACTGCGGAGACGGTCCCCCCCGGCAGCACGTGGATCGCCTGTACCGAGCCGAATCCCCAGGCCCTGGCCCGCTCCACCTCCTGGCCGTGGTCGCGCACGATGCCCTCCACGAGCTGCTCGTCCCACCCGGGCTCGAGGCGGGTCTTCGCGGGTACCCACTGCTGGTGGATCCGCGGGGCGCTGACCGCCTCCTCAAGTGATTGGCCGTAGCCCAGCACGCGCAGGATGACCTGGGTCACCGAGGTAATGATCCGAGGCCCCCCGGGAGCTCCGATGACCAGGGTCACCTGGCCCGCGCCATTGCGCACCACGGTGGGACTCATGGAGGACAGGGGTCGCTTGCCTGGCATGAGCTGATTGGCCTGTCCGCCCACCAGGCCGAACATGTTCGGCGTTCCGGGCTTGATGGAGAAATCATCGAGCTCGTTGTTCAACAGGAAGCCGGCCTCGGGAACAAGGATGCCGCTCCCAAAAGACGCGTTGAGGGTCGTCGTCAGGCTGACGGCGTTCCCAGCGCGGTCCACCACGGACAGGTGCGTCGTCTCGGCGCTCTCCTCGCCCGCGACCACGAGAGGTTGTACATCTGGCCTGGCCCTCTCGCCGATGGACACCCGGCGCTCGGCAATCCATGCAGGAGACAGCAACTCCTTGACCGGCACGGAGTGGAACTCGGGATCCCCCAGATGCTGGGCGCGGTCGGCAAAGGCACAGCGCATCGCTTCGATCCACCAGTGCAGGGCGCGCGGGGTGAGATGGACGTGGCCCTCGTGATCGGAGGTCTGCTCGGCACCCAGGGGGAAGCCCTCCAGAATCCCCAGCACCTGCAGGATCGCCAAGCCTCCAGAGCTGGGCGGGCCCATGCCGATCACCTGGTGGCCTCGGAACCAGCCGACCAGCGGCTCGGGATCCTTCACCTCGTAGTTCATCAGATCCTGGGGCGTCATGCCCTGGCCCTGGGTAACGCCGTTCATGCGCCGGTCGGCCGCCTCCAGAGCGTTCAACATCGCCGTCCCCACAGGACCCTGGTAGAAGACCTGCGGCCCACCCCGTGCCAGCTCCTCCAGTGTGAGCTTCAGCTGAGGCTGCTTGAGAATCTCGCCAGCGAGTAGTGGCTCTCCATCCGGAAAGAAGAGGCGACTGGCGGCGGGATCACGGGTGAGGCGCCCCTTGCGCTGCCATTGGCCGCGCAAGGCCCCGGCCAGCCATGGGTCCACGCGGAAGCCCTCACCGGCCAGGCGTATCGCCGGAGCCAGCAGCTCCTTGAAAGTGAAGCGGCCCGACCCGAACAGGCGATGCAGTTCAAACAGCCCTTTCGGCGAACCCGGGATGCCCACGGCCAGGGGCGTGCCCAGTGAGCGCTCGCCCACGACCTCTCCCGCTTCGTCCAGGTAGAGGTGCGCCTCGTATCCGGCGGGCGCCTGCTCACGGAAGTCGAGGGACTTGGCCGGCCCCTCTGCCGGCACCCACAGCGCAAACCCTCCGCCGCCGAGATTGCCCGCCTGGGGCAGGACGACGGCCAGGGTCAAGGCCGTGGCCACGGCCACATCCGCCGCATTCCCCCCGCGTTCCAAGAAATGCAGGCCCACGGCGGTGGCGAGGGGATGCTCACTGACCACGGCACCCCTGCTGGGTAGGGGGCTGGTAGACAGCTGCGCAAGGGGGTCGGGGGTCCTACAGGCCGCAACCCACAGCAGCCCGATCGCCCACAGCTTCCCTGACTCCCACCTGAAACAGCGGGGGCCGCAAGGAGTAGCCTCAAGCACTCGGATTCTCGCCATCCGCGGCCATCTCTTCCACCTTGACGCCCTTCTCCACGAGATAAGCCACGGCTTTTTCAATCTGCTCAGGGTCCCCTTCGATCTCGACGGCCACAAGGGCCACGGCGTCGTCGATGGAGGCAGCGCGAATGTTGGGAACGACGCCGAACTTCTCACCCAGCGTGTGACTGATGATGGGCTCGGAGATGCGCTCTTGGGGAAAGGTGCAGAAAAACTTGCGGGGGCTCATAAGGGAGAGGGGGGGCAGGCTCGCCACGTAGATCGCAGTCACGATCTCACGCAGCGGATCGGGCCCTGCATTGTATGCCCATCCAACTCGTAAGGCACCCAAGCAGTAGCGCACCAGGCCCGGCCCACATGCCCACCCAGGGCAGACGCAGAAGGGGATCGATCGAGTCCGCCCCCGCCGGGCCATAAACGGCAGGATGGCGCATCCAATCAATCCCCGCAGACTCCAGTACCAGGGAAGCGGGGGAGAAATCCAAGAAACAGGCCGCCATGGCTGGGGACCAGGGTGCGATGCCGCCCAGTCCGCCCAAGGAGGGCAGAGCGGCAAGTAGCAGCCCGACAATCAGAAGCACAGCCGCCGTGGTCACGGAGCAAGGCACTGAGGCACGCCCCGCACCCCACCCCACCCCGAACAAGCCCCCCAGCGCCAGAGCCCCGTAGAACCACTCAAAGCGCACGCCCTCCAGTCCGGGCAGCTGGCCGCCAATGACCGGAGTCAGAGCCAACAGCCAACCCACGGGCACAACCCAGCCCACAAGGCCCACCCGCGAGGCCAGGGCGCCCGCGGGTGCAGCCCACAGGGAGAGCCAGATCAATGTGCTCACCCCAGCCTGGCGTGGTTCCGAACACAGGGGATAGACGACGAGCCCGAGGCCGAATAGTGCTGCAAGGTAGAGGTGTAGGCGCGTTCCCATGGCCCTATTCTCCACTGTGAGGACAGAGAAACCAGGAAGTTCCTGGACAGATGACCAGGAGGGGCTGCCGAATGGTGCGCCATGATCCGCACCGCCCCCTCTCACTCGATCATCCTGCTGCTTCTGGCGGCTTGTACCGGTACCCCGGAGCCCGCCCGCAATAGCGCGCCATCATTCGGCGAACCCCTGCACCGCTTCATTGTCGGAGTTCCATTGGCCAGTGCAGACGGCGCCCACCTGCGCAATGGCTCCCTCGACCTTGAGCGGGAGAGATTGATGCTCGGACCGGAGGGTTGGTTCGAGTCCGCACCGGTGGATGCGGGCGGTCCCTTCGATCAACTCCTCATGTCCTGGAACGTGCACGTTCCGGAGGATGCCGGAGTACTTCTGGAAGTGTCCGTGCAGGATGACGGTCCCTGGTCGCCCTGGCTGCACCTGGCGGACTGGGGCAGCGTCGAGCAGGCCGATCCGACAACGCGCTACTATGACCGCGGCACGGTGCAGGTCGACATCCTGCATCTGGAAGAGTCCATGCACAGAGCCCGCTACCGCATGCGCGTGTTCGGCGTGCAGAGCGGTGATCCGGTTGTCGTCCACCGCACGACCATGACGTTCACCTCCTCCCAGGACCTGAACATGCGTTTTGAGCGCCGCATCCCGGCGCTCCCCGCAGCTGTGCAGCTGACCGTGCCCGCCCTGAGTCAACGAGACGCACCATCGGACCTGTCCTCCCGCATCTGCTCTCCAACCTGCGTGGCCATGGCCATGGCCCACGCCGGCCGCCCCGTCTCACCCACCACTGTGGCGCGCCTGGTCTTCGACGAGGAGCACGACATCTACGGCAACTGGGTGCGCTCCGTGCAGGGCGCCTTCGAGCTGGGCGTTCCCGGAGTTCTGGTGCGCCTCTCCTCGTGGGACGCCGTGGAGCACTTCCTGCGCCAGGGCATGCCCCTGATCATCAGCGTGAAGGTGCGGCTGGGCGAATTGACCGACGCCCCCTATGGCAACACGCCCGGACACCTCTTGATGATCACGGGCTTGGACGGGAACGGCGGAGTGCTGGTCAATGACCCGGCCGCCTCCACAGCCCAGGACGTAGCGCGCACCTATCGACTGGATGAGTTGGAGCGCGTCTGGATGGCGCGCGGCGGAGTGGCCTACCTGATCGGACGCTAGGTGGCGGGCTCGTCCCCCGGGTCCATGAGAAAGGCCCAGGCAAAGGTCACGACCGATCCCAAGGGCACGTACCAGGGCCAGGGCAGGGAGTCGCCTCCGGGAAGGGCGCCGTAGCGGCACAGGCACTCCACGGCCACCAACCCCAGGAGCAGGGCAAGGGTTCCGCGCAGGTCGAAGTCGCCTTTCACCATCCGTGCCACCCAGGCCAACCCGAGCAGACCCGAACCGCCATGGACCACGTCCAAGGCCCAGGGCTCGTGCCAGGCCAGAGCGAAGACGGCCAGCACGGACAAGGGTGCCGACCACAGGAGGCCCCGTCCCCGGGCGCGCATGGGAAGGAACGCCAGGAAGAAGGCCCCCAGCAGGGCGCCTCCGGTGTAGCCCGCCATGGCCAGGGCCAGGTCGAGGAGCGAGTCGTAGCGATCGGCCACCCGGTCCAC
The DNA here is from genome assembly GCA_002720975.1 of Planctomycetota bacterium. Lineage (GTDB taxonomy): Bacteria > Planctomycetota > UBA1135 > UBA1135. The sequence goes on from PBIX01000019.1 coordinate 5,731, forward strand.
CCCCACCGCGGCCGCACACAAGACCACGCCCCACCCCAGGACCAGGGNGCGGGACACCCGCAGNGTCCGCGCGTCCTCCTCNGGGTCGTCTTCCTCCTCCGGCACNCCGCGACGCGCNAGCTCNCGCCGCCTGCGCGGCAGNTACACCGTNGCCAAGGTGGTCTGGGACAGGGCGGCCAGGATCGAGTCCAGGCTGGAGATGGCCGCNGCCAGAGCTCCGACGATCACGAGCCCCTTCAAGCCGGGGCCCACAACCTCCATGACGAAGATGGGGAAGATGCGGTCGGGCCGCTCGGCGACAAGGGCCGCACTTGTCTCCGAAAGTGGGAACTGCTGGTAGTAGGCCCACAGCGCGACACCCACCAGGGCCACAGCCGCGATGATCCCCACGGCCGCGATGGAAGCCACGATGGCCTTGCGCGCCTCCCGCGGGCCACGGCAGCAGAACAGGCGCTGGGCCATGAGCTGATCGCAACCGTAGGGGCCGATCTGTCCCCAGGAGGCGATAAACAGAGCCACCCACAAGGTGTACGGCTGCGAGAGGTCCGTGCTCGTGTTGATCACATCGAACTTGCCCGCGCGCCAGCCCTCGACCAGGGCCTCCGACAGTCCGCCCCCCACTCCCACCAGGGCGTGGTGGACCGTCCACAGGCTCACCGCGATACCTACCAGGAACAAGCAGAAGAGAACCACGTCCGTCCAGATCACCGTGGCGATGCCGCCGATCCAGGTCCACAAGACAGCCACCACCCCGATCAGGGCGACGGCGCAAGTGAGAGGCGCGCACCCCGTCCACCCTCCGAGCATGGCCAGCTCTTCCGCCAGCAGGACTTCCAGCACCAGTGCGGTCAGATACACGCGCGCGCTCTGACCCAGGATACCCCCCAGGGTGAACAGGGCCGTGGTCATACCCCTTGCCCGCTCCCCCAGGCGCTGCGCCACGTAGTCGTACGGACTGTAGATCTCGCGCTCGTAGTAGGCCGGCACCAGCACGTAGCCCACGAACAGGCGCGCTATCAGGGAACCGATCAGCACGATCTGCAGGTAGTGCAGGTTCCCGCCATCCCGGTACACGACCGAAGGCAGGGAGATGTAGGTCACCGCGCTGATCTCCGTGGCCACGATGGAAGCCGCTACCGCAAACCAGGGCAGGCTGCGCCCACCCAGGAAGAAGTCGCGCACACTTCTCTGGCGGCCGGCCAAGCGTTCCCCGAGCACGGTGGTACCCACAAGGATGGCGATCACAATGGACCAGTCCAGCGCCGTGAACGAGGCCCCCATGGTCAGGCGGTGGCCGGTTCTTCAAGGGCGCGGGCGGCCATGCCCAACGCAGGCGCCGCGCGCAGGACCGAGGCGCGCAGGAACCCGGACCTCAGGGATCCGGCGGCGAGGGCATGAGAAGCCATGGGCGTATCCTGTCGCGCGAGCAGTCCGGTCTTCAAGGTCTCTCGCAGAGGATCGCCATACCAGGCCGCAGCGCTTGGATCCGCCAGGAGCCGACCCGAGCGTTGGCCGACAACGATGCGCTGCAGCACCTTGCCCTCCCAGGCCTGAAGGGCCTCCATGCGCATGAGAACCCAGCCCCCCAGGGCACACGCACCGGCGCGCAAGATCTCCTGGGCCTGCGCATCCCCAGCCAGAGCCGCCTCTGCCACCCACCCGTGGCCACGTCCCTGCCAGAGGAGTTGCATCCCTCCCATGGAGGCCTCGTCCTCCCAGGACCTACCGCTCGACCCCTGCCCCGCCCAGGCTGCGGGCAGGTGCCGGCGCTGACGCGTGAGATCCAGGTGAACCCCTGCGATCTTCAACCCCTCGGCCAGTCCGGTTCCAGCCCCGACGTAGTAGGCGTTGGGCACACCGGCCAGCTGCCCCCCATCCGCAACCTCTTCCCCCCAGGCCGCCGCACGGCCATCGCCCTGCAGCTCCGGCGGCTGAGCGACCAGGTGCAGGTCCCGTCGCGCGCACTCCTCCTCCAACTCCTCCAGCAGCCGGGGCGAGCGGGGCCCGTGACGGCAGACGGCGATCCCTCTTCCACTGGCTGTGCGCAGACCGGGCATACACAGGCCCAGCCTGAAGGCCTCGCCCTGATCCCCGCATAACTCTTCGAGCGCGCCCCCCAGCGCGTGCACCTGTTGGCGTGCCGCCTCCCGCTCCAGGTTGCCCAGGGGCAAGTCCTCGCCACCGGGTGAGCTCTTGGCCTCGTCCAGCTGCCGGTCGAGTGGCGTGGGAGAAAAGTCGGCAGGGTAATCCCAGGCCCCTTCCGCAGTGCGGCCCGGCTCACAGAAGAAACCCTGGACGCCGCGCTCCACCCCATGGGCCCTGAATCCACTACCGCCGCCGTCCACACCGATCAGGAGGCTCGCGGGAGTGAGGTGCAAGGTCGGCCTGAGGGACGAGCCCTAGCGCACCCACGCCCCTTCGGGCAGTTGGGACGGATCGAGTTGCGAGGCCGCCGCCCGGTCGAGCCAGACCTCAAGGTCCGGGTGATCCCGAATGAGCGATGCCGGAACGGCCTCGCTCACGGGCCCCATCAACATGCCATGCACCGCCGCGGCCTTGCGTTTCCCGAAGGCCATCAAGCGCAGGCGTCGAGCGGCGCGGATCGTAGCGATACCAGCCGTGAAAGCCCTGCGTGGCACCTGCTCCAGACCACCAAACCCGTCAGCAGCCGCACGCCGCGTCTCCTGCGCCAGATCCACAACCCTCGCGCAACTGTCCAAGGTGCTGCCGGGTTCGTTGAAGGCGACGTGCCCGTTCTCCCCCAGCCCGAGCAGCTGCAGATCCATGCCGCCACAGGCATCGATGGCCGCCTCCCATGCCGCGCTGTACGCCGCGGGTTCAGCCTGGGCCAGGTCCCCATCCGGAACCAGAGAGCGCGCTCCATCCAGTTCCACGGGACCAAACAGATGCTCCTGCATGAATGCGTGGAACGAAGATCCGTGTCCAGGGGGCAGACCGAGGTACTCGTCCAGGTTGAAGGTACGTACGCCTTCAAAAGAGAGGTCTCCGTCCGTGTGCAACCGCACGCACTCGGCCAGGAGCCCTGTCATGGAACCACCCGTCGCCAAGCCGAGCACGGCCTCGGTTCCTGCTCTACGGCAAGCCTCGATGCAGTCCCGCACCTGTCCCGCGACCTCTCTCTCTGCTCGCTCCCGGGAATCAACGATACGAACACACCCCAGGTCCGTCGGCGGAGGGAACTCCGATGTACTGCTATCGCCCATGCGCTGATCCTACCTGAACCCGGGAGCCCAGATCACCTCAGGCCCTCAAGCAACTCCCGGATCTGGCCCCCATCCGTCACGACACGTTCGCCCTCCGCTGGCAGGCTTGCCGCGCCCAAGCCACACACCTGCTCCGGTTGCCAGGCCGGGCTGTCGTCCCGACGGCTTGCTGACAGATGAAGATCCCGGGCACCGGTGGCTTCCAGAATCATGCGGCCGTTCTCCGGTCCGATACCCGCCGCCGGAACGATGCGCAGGCGATCGGCCGCCTGCTGCACGAGACTTCTCAATCGCTCAAGCCCATCCACCGCCCGCGCCTCAGCACCCGACGAGAGCACCCGCTCCACACCCAGCTCCGCCAGTATCTCAAGGGCCTCCTCCTGGTCGCGTACGTGATCAAATGCCCGATGGAACGTGACCTCAAGCGGACGTGCGAGTTCCACCAGACGCGCTGTGCGCTCCCGATCCACGGACCCGTCCAGAGCCAGACAACCCAGGGCCACCCCATGGGCCCCGTTCTCCCGCGCGTAAGCCACGTCCATTTCGAGCGCCTCCATCTCCCCTGCCGTATAGCAGAAGTCCCCGCGCCGTGGCCGCAGCAGAACCGTCAGGGGAATCCCGACCGACTGCCTGACGGCTTGCCAGAGACCGGGACCAGGTGTCACGCCCCCCAACGCGAGGGCGGAGCAGACCTCCAACCGACTTGCTCCCGCCTGCGCCGCCGCCACTGCCCCCTCGGGACCTTCCACGCATACCTCAACCTCGATCGGCGCAATCACTCGGGCGTCATCCATGCGCATCACGGTAACGCGTACTCTAGAGGATGCGGAAGTGGATTCCCTGACCCTCACGCCGGTTGCGCACATGCCTCCTCAAGGGCGTATAATCCGCGAGCGACACCATGATTACCCATTCCCAGCTACGACGAGAAGACCTCGAATGGCGCGCGGCGCTGCTGGGGCTTGTGGCGTGCGTAGGCCTCATTCTGGTGCAGGTTCGGGCCCCCCTGCATCTGGGTCTCGAAAGCCACTGTGTGGACCATGGGGTAGGCGCATGTGGAGAGTGGCACGGGGCGGACCACGCTGACCACCCTGAAGACACCGAGCTCACCCTGGCCCACCAACACGCCGCACGGTCGGTGCAAGGGACATCCAACGGAGCACACTGCCCCTACACACTGACCGATCACCCCGGGCAGGTGAACGCCAGAGCATCCCTGAGTTCCCAAGACACTCTGCTCAGTGGTCTGGCACCCACGGCCTTCCATCTGCACATTCCCTGCCCAACGGCCGTATCGGGTTCCCAGCACCCCGGCATCGGACCATTGCGCACGCTGCTGCAGAGTGCAACCGCCCCGCGTGGGCCCCCTTGCATCGTCTGAATAAGTCAGAACTGATGTACGCACCAGCTGGGTACCCCCCCCGCGGTGCTCCGCTCGGCATTCACGTGACCGGGCATCCACAAGGAACGCAAGGTAGGAGGACCGACGTGCAAGATCGTCGAAATTGGGACATTCAAGACGGAGTAGGAGCTGCACACGGGCTGCAGACGGGGAGGAAGAGTCATGCCCGGGGCAGTGTGCGCGGGCGTGGGATCCGACCCATCTTCACCGCGGCCCTCGCCATACTTGCAAGCTGTGCAAGTTACGAGCCTCGCCCCCTCAACAGCCAGGCCCACATCCAAGAGTGGACTGGCCGTCGACTGCAAGCCGAGTCCCTCCGGAGTCAACTACAGCGCATGGACCTCGATCTGCGGGACGACGCTGTCCGATTTGACGCAAGCGATGGGCTCCAGTTGGCGGAGGCACAGTGGGTCGCTCTGGCCTTCAATCCCGACCTGCGCCTGGCGCGCTTGCGACTGACCCAGGCCACGGTCGCCGCCCAGGAGTCGGCCGGTTGGCCCGACCCGCGATTCACGCTCAGCGCCCTCGAACTGACCGAGGAGACGCCCGACCCCTGGGTGATCACCCATGGGCTCGAATTCAGCCTGCCCCTGACCGGCCGGGCCGGAGCCTACCGAGACCTCAAGCATGCCCAGAGGGAGGTCGCCGCGCTTGCCGTCCGCGAGGCGGAGTGGGAGGTGCTGCACGGATTGGCCCGGGCCTGGGTGCGATGGTCGGCCTCTCAACTGCGCATCGAGCAGATCCAGCGGCATCTGGCCGCTCTCACTCCTCTCATGGAGACTACGGTGGAATTGGCGCAATCCGGTGAGATCCTGTCCACCGAGGCCAGCCTGATCGCACTGGAGCATGCCATGCAGGAGAGCCAGCTCGAGGGACTCCATGGCCAGAACGCGGAGCACAAGCAGCAGCTGCTGGCCCTCATGGGATTGTCTCCCGGTCATGGGGTGCGCCTGATGCCCGGCCTCACCACTGCAAGCTACGGAGGGCCCGCGTCCCAAGCGCCCGGACCCGCGCTCGCCGCCCGGAACCCGAGCCTGGCCCGACTGCGCGAAGAGTATCAGGCACGCGAACACTCCTTGCGCATGGAGATCGCCATGCAGTGGCCCGACGTGGGCCTCGGGCCGGCATTTGAGTCGGACGAGGGGCGTGCAAAAGTGGGCTTGATCGGTGGGCTGACCCTGCCTCTCTGGGACGCCAATGGCGAGGGTATCGCCACGGCCCGCGTGGAGCGCGAATGGGCAAGGGCGGCACTGGAGACCGAGCACGAAGCACTCCTGGGACGCCTTGCAATCAGCACTCTGCGAACGGAATCCCTCGAGCGCCAACGCGCGCACATGGAACAGACCCTGGTACCCCTTGTCGACCAACAGGTGCGTAACGCCACGCGCCTCGTCCAGCTGGGAGAGAGTTCGGCCCTGGTGCTGGTGGAGAGCCTCGCCCGAGCCCATCAAGTCCAACTGGATTGGATCAGCATGCGCGCCAACCTGGCATCGGCGGAGCACGAACGCGCATTCCTGATCGGCCCCGCACAACGCGCCCCCGAGACCGCAACCGAAGAGCCCATCCAATGAAGCCCCAGACCCTTTCCACCTTCCTGATCGCCATCGCAGCTATCACCAGCTGTGCGCCCAACGCGAGCAAGGACCCCGCAACTGAAGAGCAGACGGCCCCCGAACCTGAGGGGCCCGGCATCGAACTGTCGGCCACGATACGGCGCAACCTGGGCGTCACCTTCGCCGAGGTCGAGGTTCGTCGCGTCGCAAACACCACCCGCATTCCCGGTACGTTCGAATTCACCCCGCTGGCACGGCGCGAGTACCGCCTGCCCTTGGCGGGACACGTCGAGCTGATGGTCAATGAGAATGAGCCCGTGGAGGCTGGCCAACCACTCTTCCGCTTCCGGTCCCCCACATGGCCACAGCTGCTGCACGAGATCATCCTGGGCGAGCAGGAGATGGCGCACGCAGAAGTGCAGATCCAGGTGGACGAGGCCAAGCTCGAAGAGGCCCGCTCCAACCTGAGCACAGCCCGCTCGCGCATTCTCGCTCTCGCCGAGCTCGACCTGCCCCAGGCCGAGCTGGCTGCTGACGCAGCCACGATTGAAGCCAGCCTGCCGCGCCTGGAAGCACAACTGAAGCTGGCGCGCATCGGGCTCGACAACGCTCGCCGCACCCGGCAGCACGCCCTCCATCGTGCGGCAACGGCGGCAGGCCTCTCCGAAACGGAGCTTCTCGCCCCGGTCAATGGCCCCGATGGAACTCCCATCCCCGGGTATGCGGCCATCGACTGGATTGAGGTACACGCTGACCGCAGCGGGATCGTGGAGTCCCTCGACCTGACTGACGGCACCTTCGCTCAAGCCCCGGCCCGGGTGCTTACGACGGTGGACCCTGAAGCTCTGCGCCTGCGCGCCATGGCATTGCAGGCCGACCTGCCCCAGCTCTCGGGACTCACGGAAGCCACCATCGTTCCTCCGCGTTCCCCTGGCATCGCCCTGCAAGCGGGCCTCCCAGCATCACTGCAGCTGAGCCTCGAAGCCCACCCCGCGGAGCGCACCCTGGTGGTCCTGGCCAAACCACTGGCGCACGCCACGTGGGTCCACAACGGGGTGTCCGCGTTCCTCGAGGTGGTCACCGGGGAAGACAGCGGCAAGGCTCTGGCGATCCCCACGTCGGCCATCGTCCGAGACGGTCTCGAGCACGTGTTCTTCCGCCGCGACCCGTCCGATCCGAACCGGGTGCTGCGTATGGTGGCCGACATGGGAGTGTCGGATGGACGCTGGACCGTCTTGCACAGTGGCGTGCAGCGCGGAGATGAGGTCGTACTGGCTGGTGCCTACGAACTCAACCTGGCCGCCAGCGGGCGGGACAACAGCTCTGCTGGGGGCCACGTTCACGCAGACGGCACGACCCACGCGGATCACTAGGGAGAGACGATCGTGCTCAAGAACCTCATCCGTTTCTCCATCGACCACGCCGCCCTCGTGGTGATCGGTGCCCTGCTGCTCCTGGGCTGGGCGGCCTACCGCTTGCCAAGCGCTTCGGTGGATGTCTTCCCGGATCTCAACTCCCCCACCGTGGTGGTCATGACCGAGGCGCCGGGCCTGGCGGCCGACGAGGTGGAGCAGTACGTGACCTTCCCCGTGGAGGCTGCGGCCCGCGGAGTACCGGGCGTCCAACGGGTGCGCTCCAGCAGCGCCAGCGGTCTCTCCATCGCCTATATCGAGTTCGACTGGGGCATGGACATCTATCGCGCACGCCAGCTGGTGGCGGAGCGCCTCGATGCTGTGCGCGAAGACCTGCCCGCCGGAAGCCACGCGGAGATAACCCCCATCACCTCAATCACCGGCGAGATCATGCTGCTGGCCCTCTCCTCCCCGGATGGCTCCACCAGCGACATGGACCTACGCGCTTTTGGGGAGTTCGAGCTGCGCAACCGACTGCTCGCCATCCCCGGTGTAGCCCAGGTCGCGGTCATCGGCGGTGAGCTGCCCGAGTACCAGGTCCTGGTGAGGCAGGAGTCCCTGCGCCTCTATGGCCTGACCGTGCGCGATGTGGCGGCCGCCGCGGGAGCCTCCCATAGCACCCTGAGCGCGGGGTACCTGCCCGACGCCGACCACCTTGAAGTCCCCATCCGTCAGAGCGGCCGGGTGCGGTCCGTGCAGGAAATCGCCGGGGCACTGGTGAAGATCCATGAAGGCGCGCCCCTGACCATCGGCCAGGTGGCCGATGTCCGACTGGGTCCGGCGCCCGCCCGCGGGAGCGGGGCGGATGCGGGACGACCCGCAGTAATCTTGACCCTGAAGAAAGCCACCGGCACCAACACCCTCACGCTCACCGCCGCAGTGGACGAGCTGCTGGATGACATGGCGAGCGCGCTGCCCAGGGGCATTGAGGTCAACAGACAGGTCTTCCGGCAAGCAGACTTCATTCAGGTCGCGATCCACAACGTGGTGGTGGCGCTGCGGGATGCGGCCCTGATCGTCACCGCCATCCTGCTGCTGTTCCTCCTCAACCTGCGCACGACGCTGGTGACCCTGACGGCCCTACCCCTCTCTCTCGCCGCCGGCCTACTCGTCCTGCAAGCCCTCGGTGAGACCATCAACGTCATGACCCTGGGAGGCCTGGCCATCGCGGTGGGCAGCCTGGTGGACGACGCCATCATTGATGTGGAGAACGTCTTCCGCCGCCTCAAGCAGAACGCGCTCTTGCCGGCCGACTCGCGCGCTTCGACGAGTCGCGTGATATTCAAGGCCAGCAACGAGATCCGACCGGCCATGGTTTTCGCCACGCTTCTGATCGGATTGGTGTTCATGCCCTTGATGTTCCTGGATGGCATCGAGGGTCGCTTCTTCCGACCGCTGGGCATCGCCTTCGTGGTCTCCCTGGCCGCCTCCCTGCTGGTCGCCCTGACCGTCACCCCAGCCCTCTGCCGCCTGCTCCTTGGCGGCGAGCACACTCAAGCCCACGAGCGCGAGAGCTTCCTGGTGCGCTGGCTGAAACGCTGGTACGAGCCGATGCTGCACGGAGCCCTAAAGCGCAAGGGGCTGCTGCTGAGCGGCGCGGCCCTCGCCACGGCCGCCACGCTGTGGCTTGGATCGACCTTCGGCTCCTCCTTCCTCCCGGAATTCCACGAGGGGACCTTCACGGTGGGCCTCTTCGCTCCCCCCGGCACGTCCCTGCGCGCCAGCGATCGCATGGCCTCCTCCGTTGGCGCGCAATTCCTCGAGCTCGAAGGGGTGCGCAGTGTGACACGCCGGACGGGTCGCGCTGAACGGGATGAGCATGCGGAGCCGGTCAGCACCTCGGAGCTGGACGTGACGATCGTGCCCGGGCACTCCATGAATGACGTGCGTGAACGCATGTCCGCCATACTCGAGCAAGTTCCCGGCATCACGGCGAACATCGGCCAGCCCATCGGCCATCGCCTGAGCCACATCCTCTCGGGAACGCCTGCGGCCATCGCCATCAACGTCTACGGTGACAGCCTGGACAACCTGAGGCGGATCGCCAAGGAGATCGAAGCCGAGCTCCAGTCCCTGCCCGGGGCGCGCGACATCGCGGCCAATCGTGAGCTGATGATCCAGTCCCTGCCCATCACCTATCGGCCCGCCGACCTGGCGGCCTACGGCCTGACGCCCGCCGACGCCGCGGGCCAGGTGCGTGATGCGATTTTCGGGGTACAGGTGGCGCAGATAAACGAGGGCGTGCGCCGCTATGACCTCGCCGTGCGTCTGGCTCCTGAGAGTCGCGATGACGAGGGAGATCTGCGGCGCTTGGTCCTACGTGGTGCGGGCGGCGCCCTGGTGCGCCTGGCGGAGGTCGCGGACCTGGGTCCGGAGATGACGTCCAACCTGATCGCCCGGGAGGATTCCCAGCGCAAGGCGGTCATCTCCTTGAACGTGGCCGAGGGGGCCAACCTGGGTCATCTGGTGGAGGCCGTGCGTGAACGCGTGGACCCCATCGTCACTCAAGCCGGCTACCGGGTGAAGTACGGGGGCCAGTTCGAAGCTCAACAATCCGCCAGCCGTACGATCCTCTGGTCGAGCCTGGCGGTCCTCGCGGTGATGCTGGTGATCCTGCAGCTGGCCATCGGCTCGATGCCGGACTCGATCCTGGTTCTGGTCAACCTGCCCCTGGCCCTGATCGGCGGCGTACTGGCTCTGTTCCTGGTGGAGTCCCCCAACGTCTTCCAGAACCTGACCGCCCTATTCGGCTCGGGGTCGTACATCGCGCCGGTCCTGTCCATCGCCAGCCTCGTGGGATTCATCACCCTCTTCGGCATCGCCGTGCGCAACGGTATCCTGCTGGTGAACCACTACGCCTATCTGATGAAGAACGAGGGGCACTCGGTCTACAGCGCCATCGTCCAGGGTTCCCTGGAGCGCGTGGTCCCCATCCTCATGACCGCCCTCACGGCCGCCCTGGCCCTGACACCCCTGGTCCTGCAAGGCGACCAGCCGGGGAACGAGATCCTGGCGCCCTTGTCGGTGGTAATCCTGGGAGGATTGCTCACCTCGACTTTCCTGAACCTCATCCTGGTGCCCGCGGGTTACGCTCTGATCCACGGCGCACGCAGGAGCCACTCATCTGACTGACCTGCGCCTCGACCTCTCCCCCCCTTACCTGATCCCATGCAACGACACCCGGCCCTGACCTCTCTGCTGCTCACGCCACTTCTGTTCCTTGCGCTGCCCGCCTGCAGCGACGATCACGGACACGAGCATCCAGCCGACGAGTCCCCCACGGACGCCGATCACCATGACGAGGATGCGGCCCACGGTGCCGACGGCCATGAGCACAACGAGGAGTCCCTGGGCACAAGCACTGCCGGCGACATGACCATCGAGCTGGCCCAGGGCCACGGCCATGTGGTGCCCGGCGGCGAGTCCCAGCTGGTCGTCAAGCTGCCCTACAACGACCAGGGCGCGACCGCCGTACGGGCCTGGCTGGGCACCGAGGACCGCACCCAGTCCTTCGTGGGTCTGGGCGAGTACGCCCCCTCCCACGACGACTACGACGTCCACGTTACGGCTCCCGACCCGCTGCCCTCGCCCCTGATGTGGTGGTATGAGATCGAGGCACCGGATGGCACCAAGGTGCTGGGGTCCGCCGCTCCCTTGGTGGAGTAGAAAGACAGAGTCCCCAACCGAAGCCAGGGAGGCGCCGGGGGGGGACTCGCAGTTTCTCAGCTCGGCCTCTGGCCGAATGTCAGGCTTTCAGGCCAGCCGTGGCCCAACTCCCCGCTCACTCTTCCGTGGGTTGAGTCGATGAGAATCGGCCCTGGGAGGCGGCGGGCTCCGGCAGGCCCAACAGGCGCACGGACTCGGTATGGGCGTGCTGGAACCCGCACTGGGGTCCCATCCACCTAGGACTTCGCCCACGCTCTCGACTGATCGGTATCATCGCCTAGGTAGAATTCTCGCTTGGCCATCCTCCACACACTACTGCTGCCCCTCCTGGCGACCCCCACGGGGGACGTGCCGGTAACGTTCGACCGGGACATCCGGCCCATCCTCTCGGACAACTGCTTCGAGTGTCACGGGCCGGATACGTCCACGCGCAAGGCCAAGCTCCGCCTGGACATCGAGGAGGGGCTCTTCTCCCTGCGTGATGGCCGCCAGGTCGTTGCCCCGGGCAGCTCGGCGACCAGCGAGCTGTTCACACGAATCACCGATGCTGAGCCGGACTCCCGCATGCCCCCGGCGGACTCCCGACACAGCCTGGACGAGGCCGAGATCAACACGATCCGCGCCTGGATTGACCAGGGGGCCGCCTACGAGGGGCACTGGGCTTGGACCAAGCCCTCGCGTCCCGAGGTACCGGCCGTGGCGAACTCCACCTGGATTCGCAACCCCATTGACTCGTTCGTCCTCGCGCGCCTCGAGGCTGCCGGCCTCTCCCCCTCACCCAGCGCAGATGCCCGAACACTCGCGCGGCGGCTTACCGTCGATCTGACAGGGCTCCCCGCAAGCGTGGTCCAGGTCGACGCATTCGAGCGTGGTGAACTCGTCGAGGCCCTGCTCGCCTCGCCTCACTACGGCGAGCGCATGGCGCAGCACTGGCTCGATCTCGTTCGCTACGCCGACACGGTCGGATACCACGGAGACCAGGAGTGGCGTATGTGGCCCTACCGCGACCACGTGATCCACTCGTTCAACGCGAACCAGCCCTTCGACGATTTCACCATCGAGCAGATCGCCGGGGACCTGATCCATGAGTCGACCAACGAGCAGCAGGTGGCCGCGTCCTACAACCGCTTGAACATGATCACCTTCGAGGGCGGCTCCCAGGCCAAGGAGTTCCTCCTCAAGTACGCCTCCGACCGGGTACGGAATCTCTCCACGATCTGGCTTGGCGCCACCATGAACTGCGCCGAGTGTCATGAACACAAGTTTGATCCCTACTCCATGGAGGACTTCTATCGGTTGTCTGCGTTCTTCGCCGACATA
>PBIX01000020.1 GCA_002720975.1 Planctomycetota bacterium
ACAAGCGCAACATGCTGCGAAACAGCGCGATATGCGGATGCCTCGTCGTGTGTCCGGCCGACTCACTCTATTGGATAAATCAATACTTCGGGATCTTGGGCAGCACGGCGAGGCTTTCATGTCAGCCGTGCGTAAGCTACCCTGCTTCAGTACAAGATGGAATGGGAAACAGCCCCGCAATGGTTTCGTCGTTGACGAAAGTCTCGACGCTTGCGAAAAGAAGTTCAAAAAGCGATACGCAGCCGCTTCACTTCAGCTACTTTCGCAACCCCTTACGCCAGAAGACGCATATTCGATTGCACTATGCTTCCGACGCACGCTGCCTGCTAGCGTTGTGCATTATATCATCCCCTTCGTGAACTGACGGCGACAGTATCGAGCTACTGCACGTACGCGGCAATACTCGAGCAAATCGGTGCTGGGAGTTTTTTTGCTAAGCAGACATAAATGTCTGCGCGCGCATCCATATCAGGCCTCGCGCGGCGATGTGCTGACATGAGTTTCTCGTACCTTGACCAGAACGCCTTCTCCTTCGCCTGCAGCAACTTCGCGTCCACATTTGGCAGTGCGTAGACCTGCTTGAAAAACTCGTCCGCCCTTCTGCCTATCTCATATGCCAGGTTGCTCTCTACATGGGAGATGCACTTTTTCCACTTGATTACTCCTCGTAAGCTTCGCTGCGGTCGACCAGCCCAGGCTCGCGCTTCGGCAAGGATGTCGATTACTCCTTGTGTGAACATGGCTGTGGCATGCATGGGCAAATCTGCGCATACGAAAGCACATTCCTCGGCGGCATACGAGAAGGAATGAATTTCTAAGGGCATATCGTTGAAGACGCCCGCAATGGAGCGTTCAATGGCTTTGTAAATCGGATCCGAATGCGGATACCGGACTCTTAGAGAGGCATTGTGCTTGGCTACAACTTCCTGTAGCCTCAGGAGGCGCTCACGAGCGCATACCAGGTGCACCCGGAGCAACCCTCCGTTATGGTCGTTATTGGCAGCTCCACACATTACTGTCAATTCTTTTTTCTCGTTGGTACAATTATGTCTGTCACATAGCATCCGCGCTCATACGGCCCTCCGAAAGGGAAAGCACTTTTACTCATCCTTTTACTCACCTTTTACTCAGCTCGCCTGAGTAAAAAAAACTGCTTTCGTTCAACCAACAGAGCCCCCGGGTGAATTATCTTCTTTTACTCACTTTTACTCACCCTTTTTCAAGAGTCATGGTAAAAATAAATAAAAATAATTCCAATTAAATTGCAATTTCTTTATAGGGACTTTCAAAGGGGGGGTGAGTAGTGAGTAAGTGAGTAAAATCACGAAATGCCACCACAGCCTGTGACGGTGCAGTTGAAGCTCCAAGCGTTTTACTCACTTTACTCATTTTACTCACTTTACTCACTAACACTTCTCAGCACTACATAGCGTCATGTTAAGCTGCTTGCCTGCTTATCAGATATTTTAACCCACTGCGGTTCCTCTTTTACACCATCCACTTCGAATCGGTATTGGTAGAAATATACATTGCCAGAACCTTTCTTGCGGCGAATTTTAACAAAACCTTTGCCTGCCAAGTACAGGTTCACTTCCTTTTCGCGGAGGCCACATGTGAGCGCCGCCGTCTTGTCCACCTCGCACTGCGGGGTTGCATCGTGCGGCTTCTTGGCCGGTTCGACGCATTGGAGAAACTCCTTAAAGGCGTCACTTCTACTCTCCGCGCAATCTATCTCCTTCTGCTCGATGCTGGCGAGAGGGATGGGTCCAATGTTGCGCCGGTCGCGACCTCGCACCAAGTGATGGTAAATGCGTCTGAAAAGCCAGAAGAATCCAGGCCTGTAGCCCTGGATACGCTGATTCATGTTCACCCATTGAACGTCATTCGCTTCTTTTGGCTTGTCCGTAAAAATGGACACGTGGTCGATTATGGCCGTGCGCTCTCGCACAGCGTTATCCATCGCGACCTTGATGGGTCCATTCGATGCGAAGAACGCGATGTATTGGGGAGCGAATGTCACGAGGTGCTCATAAAGGTTGCGCCCGCTGAGTTCAGAGAACGGATCGGTGAATCTTTTGTACACCTCCGGTATTATATCTACATCTTTAGAAACCTCGCGCACGCACACCACACGTCTCGCCCTCAAGGAAGCGAACGTGGGCGAGGCGCTATCTGCATTCCTAATTTGACTGAGCGCGTCGCAGGAGACGCTTGTAACATACGTTCCTCCGACTTTCGCGCACGCGTTGCAGACCGTGTCTTTTCCATTGCGCCCGCTGCCCCGGACATACAGAGCTTCGGCCATCTGGACACCGAAGAGACCGCGAGACAGGTGGGTAAGCTCGTAGATCACGCCCTCCCACTCACGTGTGAAGTCAAACCAGAATTTCAATTCCGGGAAAACGGTCGCGGCATCGTCGAGAATTCTAGCGGCTTCTTCCGGCACCTCGCTCGGAACATCCAACCCGCGCTCGTCCTGTGCATCGCGTATGATAGCAAGCGCCCTGTCGACAGCTTCCATACCTGCTGTGTTTGTACATTCCTCGAACACCCAGCCAGTGCAACGGGAAATCAACATGTCAGGACTTGTCCGGACGAAGGATTCTGTCTCGCGATCCCACGCCTGACCCTTAAAATTCAAATATCTGAGGCTGCTCTGCGGGTCTAAATGGAAATGGTCATCGCACACCAGTTTACTTCGCAAGCAAGACTCCACACCTTCACGGAAATGCTTGTTTCCGAAATCCCTCCGTCTGGTGACGCTTGCAGCCAACTGGTCCCCAAGACTGTACTCGCTGAGCCTATGCTCCAGCATCTGTGTGATGTAATCCTTCAGTCGTGAGACGCCGTTCGCCCCGCCCTCCACCCAGCCCGAAGTCTTTGCATCATACCATAGATAATTCTGCGCGAGACGGGGGAGTTTGAACAGGTCGTGTATCGGCCAAGGGATCTGCTCACTCACTTGCTTCTCCGCCATCAACAATGTAGCGTAGGTGTCGTGCGACGTGAGCTTGGCCCTGCGCGCTTCATGCACTAGCGATTCTATTTCTTCCCAGTCCTCGTCGAAGAAATCCCAATCGGAGGCCGAAATTGCATGGCTGCTCTCGGTTGCTCGCGACACCAGCTCGTTAATCAGAGCTTGCCTGTCGTAGCTGGCGCAAGCCTTCACTGTTACTGGGTAGGTACATGCTTCTTCGGCAAGCTTCTTGATATCAGTGGCATTTAGCCAGGGTGAGCGCAGGTACAATCCATCGTGCTCATATGCGCATATTTCCACGCCGCGCTTCTTGAGCGCTTCACACATCAAATCAATAGCACGTCGCTCTTCACACGTGTTCAATACATACTGCAAGAGATCGGTGACCGTGTGCATTTCACCGCCTAGCAGGCGTGTGTCACGGAGTTTCGCAACCAACTCGGGCTGCTCCTGCATGTCCTTCGCTCGGGCATTAGCCTGCTCGAGTTCAAACTGTTGTGCGAACGCGGGAAGCCCATCCTCGGATAACCCTTGCTCTTTACACCACTCTGCATGACTGCCGCCGTACAGCATTCGAATAAACAGGAGCTTCGCGCTGTCACGTGCCTGTTTGTCCGTGACACCAGCCGCACGTGGTATAGATGCAAGCACTTCTTCCCTGTGCTCGACGTACTTCTTAAGAGTTGCGAGCAAAGGATGGCGCCGGGATTGTATCACGACGTGCGCGTTCACCATATCAAGGACATAGCAGTCCTGCAGACCGCATCTGCCGATGTCTCGGAGCCAGCCTGGCAACGAGAACAGCGATTTACCTACCGTCTTCTCGTTCACACCTGTCCCCATCATCCCTTCGAAATAGCTGTCTTCGTGACACTTGTCATACCCAGAGTAACGTCTTCCCTGCAGGCCCAACTCCGCCATCCGACCCTCATCCCACCAGAACCCGCGCAAGTAACCGTTGCGCACCTGAGCCAGGAAATCATTGATGATAGTTCTCAAGACTGGCCCGTTCTCATGTGGACGCCAGCGGGCCGATAGCCCTCTGCTTGCGACATCCCGCAAAGCACAGATGTTCACACACTCACGTAAACACTCCGTCGGCGGCTTCTCTGCTGCAGGCTTTGGCTTTCTACCGCGTTTGTTTTGCATTACCTTATTTCCTTCCGTCGCAGAAAAAAAATACGCACGACGAACGAAGCTCGAAGAATTATCTTGCGGAGCATCAAAGGATGAGGGCGCCGAGTGTTCTACCCGACGATTACCTGCGCCGCTGGTGCGATCTCGCACAATGGGCAGTGGAAGCAAAACATGGAGCCGCCGCCAAATTCGCGGTCATGTATGCGCTCGCCCTGCGCTGCACACCCAGCGCCGATAGCCAACATATCGCCTACGTGAGACCTCGCGTTTGGCAGGTTACCGCTCCGAGGAATGTTCATACACAGCGCGTGAGCCTCTTCGGCGACAACTTGATGACGAAGCTGCTGGCCATCATCAATGCAACTGCGGGCATGCATTGCCCCGTGTTCCCCAGAGCTCCCTGCGGTAGTCAATCGGCCGACGTTTGGGCGCACAGCATGGCCAGTCGCAAGCAGGACCACGCACGGAAGAACTTTGCCGCGCTCAGCGAGCGATTCGGCGTGTCTTTGAACACCTGGAGCCCGCTGGAAATTTACATCGCTGGCCTCAGCAGCTTCCGTGCTTGCTTCCGGTGGGATCGCGAGCACGAGGAAAAGCTGCTCTCTAACCAGCTCGGCTCGCACCCACGGCGAGTATATTACGCCCTGTCCTGGCTCGACCTCCCCCGAGGTATGCAGAAGCTCGGCACGTTATCCATTGAAGGCGGCGACGAAACATTATTCACTGAAGGCGACGACGGCATTGGCAATTCCATCGGGGAGCATCTGCTGGAGACGTCGGTATGCAGTGTAGAGGGGTGAGACCTTCTCGATTTGATCCTGGGCCTTTGCGTAGCATTGCTCAAACCTCTTGCTCTCTCGCTGCAGTTTCGTCGCGTCCACGAAGGGGAGCGCGAACACACTTTGAATGAGTCTTCGAGCACACCGAGCAACTTCTTCAAACAGCTGGATCTCCACGGCTCCGAACGTTTTTGTCCGGTTTAGCGGCACACGCTCGTCAGATATATGGTGGCAAATCCCATAAAACCATAGTGTGACGGCGGGCAGCGTTTCCCCATCAACCTCCCGGCGAAAGATGTCACCCCCCAACACGTCGGCACAATGGCACGCAGATTTGTCAGCCAAGAATCTGATCTGACACGTAGGATCTCGATGGCAAATCTTAAGTACCGATTTGAAGAGAGCGTGTGACTTGGGGAATCGAACTTGAACAGCCAGATTTAGACTGTGCTTCGCCTTCCACAACTGAATGAGGTTACGCCGTGCGTCTTCGTACTCTTGAATGAACTCCTCGACCATATTTCTACTTGCAGGCAGATGCGGGTTCAGCGGCTACGAACACAGGGAAGGACACGAAAAACAATGTTCAGCGAGATCCCGCGTTGCGTCGTGGAAGAATCGTGGGCAGCTTGGATAGCGAGCCGGAAGGAGGAGTGTGTGTCGAGACCAGGGGCAGCACCTGAGGAGAAAGAGATGGCCCTGTTCCATTCAACAGCGGCTACACGCGAGATTAAGCGCGCGTGCTTATATACAGAAGAGGAGTTGAAACAGCCCGCTGCGCCGCGGAAGAAAATTGCGCCGGCGGAAGGCGTGTCATTTTTCTGATTGCTACCTATTCACTTGTCGCGCGCATTCCGCTGCAAATAATAAATGAAACGAAGTCATTCGCACTACAACCATAATCCACATCAATGCAAACACTGCGGAAAGCGTGCCCCTGAGCCCCGGCTCGAGACTCGCCGAACTTGCCCATACTGCAAGAAAGAACTCGCCAGGCAATGCGTCTACGAGCATACGAAATGGCATTGCCAGAAGAGCCCGCATCGCAAGAAGAGGTCGTTCAAGAAAAAGAAATGCCCAACATGTGGGAAGAAGATACATGAAAAGTCTTTCTCGCGGCATCGACGCTCGCATTCGAAAAAGTCGAGAGCGTGAGTTCAAGATTGGCCCAAGTGTTCAAAGGAGGAGGGGCTGGTCCTGAGAAATTTTGTCAGGAAGCCATAAGGAAGCTTCGGGTATGGGGGGTCAGGAAGCACAAAGGAAGCCGCGATAATTGTGCAGGCGTGGGATTGTGCGCCACGCAAGAGTATAAATTTATATCGCGTTCTTTGTGCTGCGTGTAACTGTATAAAAGCAATGCTATGGCGATGTGGGTAGACGCGCTGCTCACAAATCTGCACTGCACTCATATGTGTAGGACCAGGGCTTCGGATTTTGTTCCTGTTTCGGACATGTGCTGGTGAGTGCAATCATGAGTTTCACCGCGTCCCGAAGGGAGGAAACGTACGGATTTCGGATTCCGTACATATCCCAAGGGGCCAGCTTTGCTGCTACCAACGCAGCTTTGCGCATGCCTCAAAACAGCAGAAAAAACGATGCAGAATTGTGCATGGAGTGGAGTAGCGATGTTTTCGCGTGGCCGCTCAAATCCGCGACGGCGTCACCAGTTCAAATCCTCAAATCCAGGCCATGTGCGCGCCAGGCCAATAAGGATCAAACCCTCGTCGAGGTTATTTGCTAGGTGCGGAAATGTACTTCGATGAATAGAATAAAAGCAGCGGCCTTACTTTGTGAATGCCGTTGCTTCGCATAAATCCTTGAATGGTATTTCGTTCCCCTGGCAGTCCGCTGCCCAAAAAGCAGCGCGCTTTTGTGCTGTAAAATGCGTCGGGGGAAGCCCGTGCCCGATGGGAATTGTACGTGGCTGCAAAGCAGCAAAAAAACAGCGTGGGGAGTATGCGCCCACACACACTTCAAGAGCAAACCCGAGGCAGGGGCTGCATGCATTTCGGCACAATTCCGACTGCGTGTGGAGTGTTTTATGACGCGTTAGGGATTTTTACGGTCCGCAGCGGGGCAAAACAACACACGAAGCTGGAATGCGCTTGTGTGGGGGGTGTGCTGCGGGCCACACCGGACGATCAGTTCAAAACGGTAGGCCACGATGGCCACGCTCTGTTCAAAACGTCAGCCGACAATCGGCGACGCTCTGCCCGGAAAAGTATTCGCACTAATACACAAGTGTTTCAAACGCCACCAGGATTTCACAAATTGTGGCCGTATAACGCAGTCTTAGCGGGTATGACATATTGCCTCAAGCGTGCATCATAGGCTGCATCGCGCACTACGTCGGGAAGCTCTCCCGAAGATTGCCGATAGAACAGGTAGACGACGGTAATTTGCGCTTCTGGTTCGTACCTCAGCGTGCGCTGGATGACATCTCGGCGTTGCTCAGGAGTGGGTTTGACCAATTGACCGTTCTGAGCGTACGTGTCTGGGTTATACCTTACGATCAAAATCTTCTTCTCGGGGCTCGCGCGCGAGAGCTCTGCGATGATCGCTAGCAGCCGTGCGCATTCATCCTGGATAGGGATGCCCACGTGCATCTTCTCATCAACTTCAAGAAGTAACCACCATGGCATGTCAAAGACGAAATCTACGCGCGCCCTCTTCCGCGCGGCGCCGTGCTCGACTAATCTGTCGAAAGTGACCGTGTGTTCCCGGACGTACGGCAAAGCCATCGCATCGAACTCGCGCGCGACCTCTTCCTCTCGCCTTTTTCGCTTCGACCGACCGTTGTCGTGCATGGCCTTTACGTGCACGTAGATCTCAAAGCTTCGCTTTGCCCTGAAGAGACAATGCGGGCAGGCATATGGCTTTTCGTCGCTGTGGAGCTTCATATGCACATCCAACGCCCGCTTATGCTGGGTCGCAAAATCGCACAGGTCGCACTTAAAACTGCGGCACTTTGCGTGATACTCCCTCATGTGCAAATTCCGGTTCGAGACCGTCTTGAAGAGCCTGTCGCACATAGGACATGCAAACTTCGCGACATCATGGACAAGGGCGTGTTTCTTGAGCCAACCTTGACATCTAGCCACGTATGGGCAGCACGGACACTGCACGCCCATATTTATTCTGCGTTCGAGTCTCTGTCTGTTCTTTCACCGACTACGCCAGGTGCATTACACAGAAAGTCCAGCAGCGTTTCTTGGTCGCATGGCTCCCAGAATAATTCTCTCAACGCATTCTCTTCGACGTGCATCGATCGTAGGCAGTATAATATGTGCTTACACAAGAAATCCGGCCCTCGCCACACGTAGTCCTCACACTGGCACGTCGGCGGCCATAGATCCAGATGTTCGGCCACTTCCACTTCGTACGCGTCGCCTTGTGTACCGATGACGGTGAAGACTGCGGAAATGTCCGTGTAATGTAGCCGCGCACAGTGAATGTCGTGGTCTTTCGATCGCTGCGCTCGCACTGCTTGCCAGTGCTCCATTTTTAACTAGCGGAATGCGTCTTCTTTTTCTGTGGAAAACTACTCTCCTCTGTTTATTGCCCCGGTGCTCAGTCTGGACGGTTTTCACATCGCTGTCGTTCTTGTCGACAGATTCGGGCGCTGCGGTCACTAGCTGGATGATACGCGTGTCTGCTTTGGATGCTCTTTTTTTATCTGGAAGCTCCATTTCCTTACTGGCATGTGAATTCGTTAGGAGGCCCGAATCACCGTATCACTTAGGAGTACTGCTGTCTTCCGTCGCCTCCGACGCGCTAGGCGAGTCGGCGATTTCTCCGGCACCGAGCAACTTCGTTGCCTTCACCCTTACAGTGTTCTCCTGCCAGTCGGAGCCGAGCTCGCCATTCTCGTCTCGGGCCGGAGCCGCTCGATATGCAGGCGCAACTCTGCGTTTCTCCTTCGGCGGCGATGGAATAATGTACTCCACTTGTATATCGACGATGCGCGGCGCATTCTGCAACAGCATTCTTTCCTATTATGTAGGACTTTGAGTCCAGGCATCCAACGTCAAAGGTCTGGGCTGCGCCGGCTTTGGCTCGTGCCTATGCAGATAGCGCAGACGGCGGCGCTGCAACACTTCAGGGCGCGCAGCCCATTCTCGCTTTCGCGCAAGGTACGCATGTCTGTTTTTATCGATCCAGCGTTGTTGCGCAGCTCGCCTCTTTGCTCTCTTCTCGGCCAGAGTCTGCCGGGTGTGATGCCGAAGCGGTCTCAGTATTTGTTTGTGCCAGAGCGGTCGTGACCACCTGGGGGCGACTCCACAATTTCCCCGTTTACAGTGCTCGAGGGACCGAGTATGCGTGGGCGGGAACGCGCTGCCGGCCGGGCGTCCAATTGTACAAGGTGCGTCTACCGCGCGAAGGAATCTGTCGATTCATAGCAGAAAAGCATGGAATGCATTTTGCGTGCTGGCATCTTTAAGACCCTGATCGAGTGTACCAAAGACCTTGTCACGAGTGCGAACTTTATCTTCGACGGAGATGGCATGCGCATGCAAGCAATGGATACTGCCCACGTATCTCTGATCTCGCTGGCGCTTCAGCCATCTGCCTTCTCATCATTCCACTGCGCCGAGCAGTCGAGCCTCGGCATCCACTTCGAAGCTCTGTCGATGGTTTTGAAGACGTGCGCGGCAGACGATCAGATCACGTTGGCGTGGGAGCATGGCGGCGACCGTGTGACAATCTCCCGTGGGAGCGACAGGCAATTCGAACTGAAATTGCTGGAGGTCGATGACGGCATCACCTCGATTCCCGAACAAAGCTACGAAGTGTCCGCAACGGTCCCTTCTTTGGAATTCCTGAAAATCTGCAGAGAATTGAAGGACATCGGCGGCGACACAATCACAGTTCGAGTGGATCATCCAGATCGAATCACCTTCAACGTCGCGGGCGACTTGGGCAGAGGCACGGCGGTGATGAAAGAAGGTGTAAGCATCGGAGGGGCCTGTGAAACGGCAACTTCGTCATACTCTCTACGATATCTCGCAATGTTCACGAAGGGCGCGACTCTTTGTCCTACAGTGCAAGTGAGTATGGGTAGGGAAACGCCGTTACGCCTGATATACTTTGTTGATGCTGAATTGCCGGAACATGGGAAGTTATACTTTTTCCTCGCACCGCGGATCTGCGATTGACGCAAATACGTAGGAGCGGTGTATGGCCCGCTTCAGCCCTCCACCGCCGCCGCGCCGATCTCCCGCGCGCCGGTCTTTGCGGCGGTGTTCTGCTGCTGTCCAGTGCTACTGCTGGTCCAAGGAACAGAGGGCGCGACCAGAAGGCCTCAAGCCGTTCCCGTTCCTGTTTGATCTTCTCGCGCCTCGCGTGCCCGTATTGCCTTGTCCGCATCTATGAGGAGAAACATCTTCGGTTTTTCAAAAAAGCGGGCGTGCCTCTGCGACCGTCTTGGCCGGCAGGCGGTCGATGATAGACCGCGCGCGCTCCTCGCCCTCGCCGTCCCAGCTGACCCCGCCGTCGTACTCGTCTGCGAAATTTATCGTCTGACAAATGCGGTGACAATCCGCGAGGTCCCGCAAAGCCTCGAGGAAGAGAGCGACGGCGCTGTGCATGCTCCCGACGTCGTCGCGGCGCGCGACGCGGAATTTGACGACGAACCACGCGCACCCATAGATGTTCGACGCTTCGTTGAAGGCGAAGCTCTGCACGAAAGGCCCGATCTCTTCGCGAGCCAAGAGCGACGCCACTCTCACATTATCGACCGAGTTGGGCATGTCCGACCGCGCTTTCAACGAGACTGTGTGAACGCCCGCCCGCTGCATCGCGGGAGCGGTTATCATATCAGGCAGCAGTTGCCGGTATTGCTCCAACTCACACGTAAGTGCGCGCAAGTTTTGAAGTTCCGTCTCAGCGGCGCGGCCTGCGACGACGGACAGAGCCGCCATTCCATGAGCGCCGGCTGCCTGAGAGGACTTCGACGCCATCAGATGGTGCCAGACGGAAGCTGGCTCACGATATATGTGAGTTCTTGAGGCCAACGCCTGCAGCGTACAGACGATTTCATGGTGGGCATATATGATTTGTGAACGCACTATTATTTTACACTACATGACTCCACACGCTACGCCTGTTTTTTTCACTAGAGCTGCCGGCGCCGCCAGCTAGGGACACTCTCCGCCAACAGCGATGGTCCCCTTGTTGCCCTACAGCGTCAACTCGGCGCCGGGGATCAATCGACGCTCGTCGCCCGGAGCGTAATTCCAATAGTCGCTAAAGAGCTCGTTCCCATAACTATCGCGCCGACACCTGAAGGAGCAGGGCCACCAGTCATGCACGACAAAACCCGTCCCGGAGACAGGTTCCGTCCGAGGGCGCCCCTGGTCGTCCAAAAGCATTACTGCTCGAAAAATTGCACCCTCTATAAGGAGGAAGTAAGTCGTCTTCCCGTCAGGCCATTGATGTGAGACTCTTTCAACCGAAAGGGGTTTGACCAAGCTGGCTAGCGGATGCGGTTCGAGACAAAAACTTACGACGTTGGTTATCACCTCGCGGCTAGCTCCAGGAAAAGCGATCTGTAGGAGCTCGGCTTCTTCCGAAAGAACGTCCATGGAGTTGACGTTAGAGCGCCAGACTATAGCAAGCTAGCGGGCCGAAAATGCTGAAAATACCGTGGCGACGAGCCCTACTTGAGCAGATCCGTTCGAATACCGCGTAGTGGACCTTCGGACTGATTTCTTCTATGGGGAATACATGTTACCAGTGAGTGAACGCACTTGCGTAGTGAGCGTGTGCTGGGGCGCAGACGGCCAGAGTGGCGCGGTCTGCCTGCGACAACGTACAAACTTGCATGCATTGTTTCTTTTGTGCCCTTGGACCAAAAGAAAGCAATTGATGTATTTTTGGGCGTGGGAGGAAGGAGATTTCACTCAACGCAAGCACTCCGCAGCCAAACACTTGTAGACACGCGTGAGAGCAACAACTGCAAACGCTCAATCATGCATTCCTGTATCGCCACAAAGCTACCTCTGGCTTTGCAAACCGAGCGTGGATCGTATTCCAGAGGTCCGGTAAGGGCGGGGATATCATGAGGTGCCACTTGATCTCACCCGCAATGTTCTTGGGCCGCTTGCAGGGCAGGCCTGCGCCGCACTGCTGTCCCTTACGCTTGCCAACCGTCGCTGCGCACGTCGCGTGGGTGGTCGGCGCGCCACTGGTTGTGCCGCGAGCAGGCTCATTGGAGGACGCGCTCGAAGTTGGCGGTTCCTCCACCAACAGTTTGAGAAGCTCGGTGCGGGGGACGTGCTTGACGATCAGAGCGGCCTTCCCTTCACGCTTCACGCCGGCCGGCCGCTCGATCTCGAACTGCTGTAAGATGCCGTTCATCATTCCAACTTTGAACTTGTTGAGGACTTTCTCCATCAAGTCCAGGTCGCCAGGGTTGGACGGCGGCACTTTCTCGTGATACTCGAGGAGCTTGTCGACTTTGGCCTCCAGCCCATCGCACC
Organism: Planctomycetota bacterium; assembly: GCA_002720975.1. GTDB lineage: Bacteria > Planctomycetota > UBA1135 > UBA1135. The sequence continues at coordinate 12,375 of PBIX01000020.1, forward strand.
TCTCCTCGACAGTCGTGCGCGTGCGCTCCCCCTCCATCATGACGACGGACTGAGTTCGTCCGTGCAAGTGGGCGTGTGCACGCGAGGTCTTATGCACGTTCGTTTGCAGGCGCCTGTGCGCAAGGTACTCGCCCTTGCTCTTGAAACCGTCAGGGATCGTCTGCAGCACAGCGTTGAGCATCTGCCCAGCTTGGACGCCATGCTTCTGCAGAGTGTCTGCGTTCTTCAAGAATGTCCTTCCCAGCCAAAGCTTGACGTCCTTCAGTCCGAGCTTCTGTTTGACCGTTTCGATCGTCTCCGTAGCCTCGACGGACGTCGCGATGCCCATTCCGCCTGGCATCCGCACGTTGATCTGCATCTCACAGTTGACCGAGAGTTGACACCGAGAGTTGACCGAGAGTTGACCGAGAGTTGACACCGAGAGTTGACCGGTCAACTCTCGAACACCTTCTTGAGCAGAATTGCGCTTGAGATGTTTTCACATATGGTAGATGTGAAATGGCAGTGAGGGAACGCGCGCTAGCCAGCATCGCGAGCCAACGGCGGCTCGGCCGCTGAGCCCGGCAAGACGCCAAAACTGCAAGGAAGCAGTGCTGGCTCGGTCGCAGAACACAGGCGAGCGCAAGGTGCTGCCAGCCGGAGACGCTCTTCGCCAACGAGCCGCGCCAAGCATTGTGGCAGCACAAGGGGGGCGCGCGCTGGTCTCTATACCGGCTCACCGGTTCCTTCGGCAAGCTTCATTCCTCGCGCTCGCGGGACGCACAGGCGCGTCTCGCGTGCAAGCTTCGCAGCGGCCGTCATAGAGCCCGTCGTACTCTGACAAAGCCAACTGCCGCACGCTTTTCTTGCCGCGGCGCTCCAAGAGCGCGCGCTCCCGCGGGCCGAGCGTGCCTAGGTACCATTCCACAAGACAACTCGCGTGCATGGCGTGCTCGCAGTGTGGAAAGGCGATTGGGTCGTCTTTCTTTCCATCAAGGCCATGTTTCGTGAGCTTCGCCTCGATCAAGCTCTGGCAAGAGGTACACCGTTTGAAATCGTCGAGGCGAGGAAAGGCGTCGTGACCCTTCTTGCTAATTGTGTGGCGGGCCTTCTTGGGCGGCATTTGCGTACGCGAAGCCGACTCCGGCGGTACCGTGTGATTGAGACCAGAAGGCTCGCAGCGAAGCGTCTCCGTTTATTTGAGGCCAGACGGACTCCGGAGCTGGTAGAACGCACCTCGTGAGCCCTGGCAGTTTTCCAGATTACTTCGAGCGACTGTCACACTTGACCGTGTCCCGCGTGCCGAAGGCATCATCGGTGAGTAGGGCTATTCGGCGCTTAAGGCTTTCGTTGACGTCATGCGCATTGTCCAAGCGCATACCCATCGCGTCGATACGCGCAAGCAGACTTTCGATAGAGGCGATCGGCAGTACTTGTACGTGACTCTCACGACAGTCGAAGTGGCCTTGCGCACAGGGTGTATGCGTCAGCACGCACGCGCCCAAATCACCCTTGGCCACTCTCGCGTGAGTGGGGCAACGGTTCATAAGCTTTCGGAGGCCCGCGGGCGTCACTCGTGAGCGCTTGCGGCAAAAGGGACACTCGATAAAGCAGCGCTCACAATCCGCGTTGGCGCGCAGCAGCTGCGAAGCGCATGCCAGGCAGAGGCCTTGACCACAGCAGCGCATTTTTTTGTGGGCGCGCTCGCGGCAGCCGGGGAGCGCGCACCGGCGGGCGCGTCCGACACTCTTGGCGAACTTGGATAGCCGCATATGGTGAAAGTAAAGCCGCACGGTGAGCCGTCACGTGTTTTGGCAGCACCCTTTATGAGTCTGAGGGAGGCCTTCCTCGGCATCTGAACGCATCGGCGTCCTGGCTCCCCTCCCCTGTACCCACCGTTAGGACAGAATAACAAAAATAATAATCATGAATTATTATTGTTATTGTTATTCTCAAATGTCGACAACCTTACCGACCCCAGCATAAATAATTCATATCAGAATAACAATAATAATAATAATGAATTATTATTGTGATTGTTATTCTCCATTCAAAGGGTTGCTAGCTCCTCTGCTCTTCTAAGATACACGCTTTGAGGATACACTCTTCTAAGATGCACTAGAGAATGGAGGGCAACGGAAGTCCACTACACAACAGTGGGGCCAAGAGTCAGAAGAGTCGGAGGTGGGAGAGGGGCCTCCCGTTGGCTGTGTACGCGGCAAGCAAGGCACGTGCGCCCTGGCCAAGGGACCGCGGCTGTGGGGCGAGAACGCTTGGGTAGTGAATTTACATTAGTGGACGCGCAGACGGCCAGAGGGGCGCGGTCTGCTGTTGCATACGTATGGCTTCTATTGCTGTGTGCTGTGCGCGCAAATCTGTATTTTTCTCGCGCGCCCTGGGCCAAGAGGCACAAGCGTGGGTATGGCTCTCACGGGTCGTTGCGCCATTCGAGATTTACCGGAACGTACGCATGTTTTTTCTACAAATCGGGGGCTTATACTGTATCGGATATGTCGGTGCTTTGCGAAGCGCAAACTATCACACAATGCCCTGCACCGCCGCTGTATTGCGGACATTCGCTGTCTGTCCTAGGCCCACCGCCGCTCACTCCACAGCTCAGAGCCAATCGTCCGCAATCTCTTGCAAACTGGTCTCCTGAGATTCGCCCGATCGCGCATAGTCTGTGAGGTCCGGACGTAGCTCCCGCGCACAGGCCGTGCACGCTCGTCGTCCCGTAGGGACGCACAGGCGTCAATGAGGGCTCGCCGGCATGAAGGACAGCTGTGCACGCCGTCGAGGGTCTCGGTCAGCCATTGGGATTAGATGCTCCTTGCAAATCTTGGGGGCGTGCTTAAGTTGAAGCTGACGTGAGCGCTCGCGCAGGATCCCCAACTTCTCCTTCAGGTCCTCGTCCAGGGTGGCGGTGTCGGTCCTCTGCGCTGGCAACGTCGAGTCCAGTTCGACATGTCCTTGCTTCTGCCGTCGCTGCCTCGCTTCGGCTTCGGATGCAACTTTTGAAGTTTCTTGCTGGAAGTCGGAGAAACGGATGATGTTACTAATATTTGGTGCTCCAGTCCAGGCCCGAAGGTCTGGTGCGAGATCTAGCATTTTGCGGAATGCAATCATGGCGTCTGCCTCCAACTCGCTCCTATGCTCTTCGGGCGCCGCTCTATACTTTTCGAGCGCCGCCCCGTGCTTCTCGAGCTCCGCCGTCAACTCCGCAGTACGAGCGTCGATGACGGCGCGCGCACCCGGATCATTCACATCCGCTGGCACGCACTCCCTGCACGTAGGGCAAACGGGAGACAATAAGTATTGATCGAGGCACATCTCGGAGCAGAAAGAGAGAGTGTCCACAGTGGAGTCGAACTCGGAGGTGTGGTCATCTGCGTAGCAAAACGGAATCTTAGCATTGCTCGCAGTTTTCGCCTCCTCGTGGTACTTCGCGATTTCCTCGTCGATGGCCTGCAATTTCTCATGCTTTGCCCGTGCGGCCGGAGGCGTCTTCCTGGGCACCTTTCCAGACCTAAGCTCGCCCAAGCGCGCTTTCATAGAGCGAATGCGTTGTTCTGTCTCCGCGCGGGCTTTTCTGGCGCTGCGAAGCCTAGACTCCTTCTCGTCTTCAATCCTCTTCACGTCTGCTTCGAGAGTCGGGTGGGTCGACCAATGCTCCGAGCGCATACTCGCCATTCGAATGTAAGAGATGCTTGCATCAGGGAAGGAAGCGAAGTAATCCAGATCGCGGAGGCTGGCCGCGCCCTGCTGGACCCCCTTCTCCAACGCTTCCTCATCTCGCCAGAAATCCTCCTCGGGCTTACCCGCGGGCTCCGCGGCCAGCCATTCGCGCTCCGCCATGAGGCTTGCGATATGGCTTTCCAGAAGAGATCGCTTGGTCGCGAAGGGCATCTTCTCCACCGTGCGGCCTGTCTTCTGATCCCAGTGGACCGGGGAGAGCGCATGACGCAGATGCGCTTGGCAAGAAATGCACACATCTGTCTCGATTACCCCGAGGCATTCCTTGACCTCGCGGCACTCCTCGCCCTTCTTCAGGCGCTTCTCGCTTTTCCTCGCTGTCGCAATCATCCCAGTCAGGACCTTATGGACGCGTTGGACGAATCGGGTGCGTTCCATGGGATCGCTGTACGGAGGCAACACGCCTTGGGAAACGAGCTCGACGGCTGCGCCCGTCGTCTTGGCGACTATCTCCTTTCGCAAGCGCTGCGCCTTATCGCTTCTCTCCTCCGCGTTCTCGATCAACTCTTCAAGCTGACGAAGTTCTTCCTGCACGTGCGGCCGCGCACGGTCCAATATGAGGCCCTCTCTATCGTGTTCATGCATGAACTCGACCATATAGAGCGGCAATTGCCTCATGTAGTCCATGTATACCAGTACGCAGCGCTGTTCGACATCCGATTGCTCCTGCTGCCGAACTGCCTGCAATTCTGTCGTTAATGCGTCAATGAGCTCTGGGAGCGTCTCCTCTTCCAATATCTCCCTCTCGCGGTTCGACTTGAGAATGCTGGCTCCCTCCTCCTCCAACGGTTTCCACGCCTTCGCATTGAGGGACAACTTGGCGAGTTGATCCCGGACCGACAAGGTGCAATCGACCTCGAGCCTGGCGCTGAGCTCATGAACGCGCCCCTCCGCATCTTTGCGGCCGGCTTCCGCAGCCTTGCGCTCCTGGTCCAGCTGCTCCCTAGCCGCTTCCAGTTCCTGTGCGCGGCTGACCAGGCGGTGCGGAGCTCCGACCGCGGGCATCTCGACTGCGAGGGCGTCGGTTCCCGCAGTGAGGGCCAGTCCCGCGGGCGACTCGTGATCCCGCGACTCATACGCTTCGATGGCTATCGAAAGCGCCTGTGTTCCCGCAGTGAGGGCTGGTCCCGCGGGTGGCTCGCGACCCCGCGACTCATACGCTGCCCCCGTTTGTAGGGCGAGCACCTGTGTCCGCTCACGCTCGTCCGCCGCTTCCTTGGCCGCAAACCATTCCCGCAGGTTCTTTTTGCTGGGCCGCTTGAGCCCAGCGGCGCCGGGGTCGGGCGCGCATCGCCGACACGAGCAGGCCTGCTTCCGAATGCATGCCGCGACTTCGAGCTCGCCCGTGACGGTGTGCGCGCAACCCCATTCGAGAATCAGCGCTCCCTCCGCTGTACGAAGCGCGGTGTTATTCTTCTTCTTGCTCCGCCGCCGGAATTGGCGGGCGGCGACCTCCGGGGCGCACAGCAGACACAGGCAGCGCCGCTCGCGTACGCAGGCCTCGTCGGGCGGCGTTGGCAGTGGGAGCTTCGTCGCGCAACTTGCGCACGCGCATACCCATCCTTGGCTGCGGACGCAGCCTTGCACGCGGGCAGTCTCCGGACCGACCATCTTCTGGATGCGCTCGTTGTCGCGGGCGTTGAGCATGTGGACGGTCTGATCCAGCCGCTTCCTCACCTGTTCGCCGAAGTGCTCGAAGAGCTTGTGCAGCAAACCTTTGGCATTCTGGGTAGAAGTCGGATTCTCCACGGTGATGTAGACCGCGACGCCGAGAGTGTCGGAAACGACAAGCAGCTTCGCGAGATTCTTTCCGGTCTTGATCTTCGCCGCGAGGAGGTCGAACCGCCTGAAAGTGTCTTCGTTCGCTGGCGGCGGCTCGTCCCCAAAGATGGCGGCGAAGCTTAACGTCTTCGAGCGCTCCATCCCGCCAGGCACGACCTGCGGCGGCGACGTGAGCAGCCTCGGCCAATCCATCGGGGAATGTCCGTATACCTCCTAAGCGCGGCGATGGGTAGTAAAGCTCGGACTCGACAATACACGTCAGAGCGTGGACCTTCGGTCCGCGCGAGCCGAAGGCTCACGCTCTGTGCTTGAGCGCAATGCCAAGGGATATTGTTTTACGAATACGGGAATCATATAGCAAGCAAGTGTACGCGCTGCGTGCGGTTGGGTGTGCGGAGCGGCTGTTGTCCGCTCGGTGTGCGGGAAATTGCAATGCGACGTGCTCCCTGTTACTTCACGCGAGTCCGAGCTTCGCTCGGACGAATGCCTTTGGCATTCTGACACCCACGCGCACGCACGCCTTCGGCGGCCGCCGAAGGCGTCGCTGCCATGCTTGCGCACGCTCATGCCTTCGATACTCTCTGTCCTGGCGCGAAAACCATCCCTGTACCTACCACCAGAATCAGAATAACAAAAATAATAATAATAAATTATTATTGTTATTGTTATTCTCAAATGTCGACAACCATACAGACCTCAACATAAAAACGGCACAGAGAGTTAATATCAGAATAGCAAAAATAATAATCATAAATTATTATTGTTATTGTTATTCTCAAATGTCGACAACCACTTCTGAGATACACTAGAGAATGGAGGGTAACGGAAGCACACTAGTCCGAGCTTCGCTCGGGCGAATGCCGAAGGCATTCTACAGCAGTGGGAGCCAAGAGTCACAAGAGTCGGAAGGAGAGCGGGGAGGGCTAGAAACATGTCCTATTGCTATAGGGACGGTAGTCAGGGGGCCAAATAGGAACTTGAATGGGCGATTCCAAATCGATGTGGTGCGCAGACGGCCCAAAAGGGGTGGTCTGCACTGTTTTTGTTTCGAATGATGTCTCAAAGCGTTGTCTGTGCGCTGCAAGTCTGTGGGCCAGCACACGCCGGGCGCCTAGGCTGCGGCAGAAAAAGCTACGCTTTTTCGGAAAATCGAAGATTTTTCTCTCAGCGCGCCCCCCTCAATTGGTCTGTCACGGAAGCTACTGTCTGCAGCTCACACAAGACCGCGCATTTGGGGAATATGATTCACCGGCGTTCGCCCCGTTGGTCTCGTTTCCTCTTCAGCCGCTCACGTATACGCATCCGCCTCTCGTCTGGATCGCCTGGCGGTACTTCGTGATTCAAATCCAAACGCTCCATGTAAGGCTGTGATGGTGGTACCCGCGCCCACGCCGCAATATGCCAAACAGTCGTTCTTCTGCGCCCAGAACCCAACGTCGCGAGACACCCACACCCTGTCGATGTAGAGCCACTGCCAGTCTGGGTGGCACCGCGGCCCGGGAGTAGGCTCATCCAGTTGAAGTATGCAGAGGTGTAACGGAGTTCCTGGATCGAGTCCCCGGTTGTAGCTTTTGCGGAAGATCACTGTGTTCTGGTAGCTTACTTCGACGTGGAAAGTATGAACGGGTATTCTGTGGTAAACGTCAAACGTCCGTTGATTCTGATTTGACTGGCTCAGGGTCCTCGAAACAAGACTCGCTGAGCGGCAGCCGCTGGATCTTATGCCATATTCCATGCAAAAGCCGCGGGCCGACCGCGTCTTCCGGCAACAAAATTGCGCCCTGGAAGCACAGATCCAGATGAGTATACAGCTTGGTCGACGGCGTCAATGCCAGGCGCGCTTCTGTCGCTGTCATAGTCCTGCTTATTGCGACGGTCGACCCATCCAAGAAAGATATCGTGGCGGTCGATGCGTCGGCCATGGCATGCAACAGAAACGAAGAGAGGATGTGCGGCGCGGTGAGCTGATGACCCAGATGCGCTGGAGGTAAAGAAGTGTCGAATGTTTTNTGTTTTTTTTTCATCGACAGGTCAAGGGGAACAATGCTTTATACGTGTGGGATGTGTTATTCCAGAAATATTTCGGTTTACAAACGACGTGGACGCAATGATAAAATAGCATGCGGGGGTGGATGAAGGGGAGGGTGTAAAGGACACGCGCGCACACGAGGATGGTTTACTCATCGCGACTTAATAGCCCGCGCGCTGTCCTAAGTGTTAATTGATGTATACCGCGCTCAAGCCCAACAGGAGCCATTACTGTAGAGCGTTCTCCGGACAGGCGTGGACAAATTCGAGATAGATAGGCAGGCAGGCAAGCTGGCAAGCAGGCAGGGTTGCTGCGAACGCCTGTGGGCATGCACAAATAATGGCGCAGAAAGTGGTCTGCATTGTGAAATGCAAGCTAATGCACACTTGTTTTTTCATCGCTCGGGACTAATGATGCACACGCGTCGTCCCGCCGCTGTGTTCTGTGCGCGTGGCGTGGTCTATGGTCTAGTCGCTTCTACTACGCTTCGCATTGATAGTCTTGAAAAACCGCTCGATCGAATCCTTGTGAATGATATTCCGAACCGCCACCTTACTCGAGTGATTCTCAGAGAGCTTATCGTCCAGCTCAATTATCTTGTCGAATTTCTCCTTGAGGTCATTGAAGACCGTGCTCATCAGGTCCTCGTCGCACGTCGTGTATATTATGCGGTGTCCGCCCTGATTCCAAAGGAGCGGGANGTCAATTCCTTCCTTCTCGGCCTGATTCACCCTGGCTTTCTTCAGCTCCTTTGAGAATATATCTGCAATCTTGCGGATGCTGCTCCTGTTCCGGGCGTGAATGCGCTCGTGGAGCCAGTCGGAGATTTTAATNACACCCGTGCTGGTGTTCAAGTCCTCGACCTGTTCAGTCGTCAGGATAGTCCCACGCGCCAGGAGAGTTTGCTCAGCTTGCGGCCCCTGTGGTTTGGCGACGCTCAGGACCTTGTGCTGCACTTGGCCCTGCGATTGCGCGTCGAGACGTTGAGTCAGCGCTGTCATTGCTGTCCGAAGCTCCTTCACTTGCTCGGTGAGCTCAACCACAGCGCCACCACCATACCCCCCATACTTCCTGATGGAAGGTAGCACCTCGCTCGTGACCCAACGTTTGAAGAATTTGGCTTCTGGTTTGTTGGAGCGCAGTGCGAGACAATAGAGGCCTGATTCGTTGATGTAGACCTCGTGGGGCTGCTGATTTGAAGGGATGAACTTTTCGTTCACCCCTTGCGCAAGCTCATGGAATGCNTTCCTGTCCTCATCATCAACGTGATCCCGCAGCGCCTTCGATGGGTTAGCGTATTCCAAGCTGGTTGCCACGTCCTTCCCCTTGAACCAGGGGTTCTGCTCCACGATGATCGGGCGGCCAATGCTCCACTTATCTTTCGTGAACGGCTGAATTTCCATTGGCGCGGGCCGATTATCAGTAACGCTCGTGTCGGTTGCCGCTGCCGGGTATGAACATACATGGCTGCGTGCAGCGTTATCAGAAACTTGCGCGTGCTGATGTGGATCCCTCTGTGCCTTGCAGAAGCTTGCGCAAACACACAGACCGTCGCAATGTAAACGAGCATGCGATGTGCACGTGGGTGTTTGATCCTATGGGCGCTGATGATTCAGTTTAGCGTGTACTTAGGCTTATTTGCAGTACAATCCAAACTTGCGTACGTCTGCGGTCGCCAGTGCAGTCGCCGCCGCTCGCGCGTGCCAGGCTAATGTATCGCGCCCGGCGGATCCGCAAGGGCGGATGGCCCGGGCTGTGGGGCGAGAACGCTTGTGTAGTCAAACGGCTGAGGGATATGTTATGTAAATTGAAAGTACTGGGGGCTTCACGCGCAGACGGCCAGCGAGAGGCGCGGTCTGCCCAAGCACAAGGTACACATAACAAGCATTATTTCTTCGAGTGACGTCTCAAAGCACTGTCTGTCTGAGGGCCAACACACGCCGGGCGCCTACGTAGGGCTGCGGCAGTCNTCCGGACCACCACNTGGTCTCAGCGCACCCATGCTGGTGACTGCTACTACTATTAAGACCGCTTCTTGAGCCCCTTCTTGCACCCACAGGACTGCACCTGTACGTCGTAGGCCGTCAGCGGCCGCAGGCGCATNTCCTCTCGCGCTCTCTGGAGGCCGCTGTGCAAGCCGCTTTCGAGGACCTTGTTCACAACTTCCTTCAGTTCGCGAACAATCTCCAGCCCCTCCCGCTGCGCGTCTCGGAACTGTAGGCCCATGATGCGCAGCCAGTCCTCGCAGCCGTTGCCAATCATGGTGTAGTTCTCCAAATCGACAACCTCAGGGGCAATCTGCTGTCCAATGTCACCGAAAGGGTACTTGGACCAATATGGCCCGAAGCAAGGAAGCTCTTTGATGATCTCCTTGAGAAATCGTTGATGCCATATGGCGGGGGNGGTAGCAGGATCTCTCAGGATGGCACCAGCGTGCAGTGCCGCCTGCCACCACGTCTCGAGCGAATNTTCCACGGCCTTCCTCCAAGAACCGTGCCCACCACTGCTTCGAATGGCATCTCTGTCCTCCTTCCTACCGCTGAACAGGTGGGACCTGATCTGTGCCTTCGTCGGACCGTCTGCATGGTACATCGCAGCCACTCCTTGACGCAGCGAGTCCATGTCCTCATCCGCGCAGAACTTCTGCANGAGNGGTTTCAGATGNGCCCACGCCTTCTCCGTGTTNTGATACCTCCAGAGGATGATACCAAAGATTTGGTGNTGCACTTCAGGACCAAGTGTTTCGACGATTTCCTTGGCGATATGAGTCCTCTTCCTCGTATCGCCGTTGGGGTGCGGGAACTCCACTGGCAAGAAGTCGTAGCCGATAGGGGTTCGCCCGGCATTNGNTGGCTTGGCGTAGCTGGCCGTCACAAGATGGGCNATGAAGTCCGATACGTGTTCCAGCTGCTNCTTCTTGATCCANTTGTTCCCTGCACAAGCTTCCTGCGCAATGTCCAGCACAGCAGCGAANTCGATTCGACCCTGCTCCCTCCGCCAGCCTTTGTTGCCACCTGGCGGGCATAGCTTGCAGCCCTTGCACATGGCGGCTCCCTTGGGACGCGAGCGGGGCAAATTGCGCTGGCAGTGCAAGCACTTTCGTACGACAGGGTCTGGAGACAGTGAGTGTGGGCCTTCGGCGTCTGAGGACTCGCTGCTCGCCTCGCTATCGACGGTCTCCGAGGGCGACGGATCTCCTGTACCCGCAGGACTGCAGCTGCCGCTGGCGGTTGTGGANATCAACTGCGCGTCGAAATCTGTACGCCCACGCTGTCTCAAGAACTCGCGCTCGCGAAGGAGTCCTTCCTCCACGGCGCTCCTCTCATCTTCTCGCTTGCGCTTGCGCAGCTCGCCCTTGACGAGGGGCGTGTCCGGGACCGTGAAGAAAACGATGCGCTTGGAGATGGCGTGCTGGAGCTCAGCCGGGAACTTCTTGAAGTCTTGAATCCACTGGTCGAACTTCCGGTTGGTGGATATTAACTGGGGAGTGTTTGGCGGGAACGCCATTTGCATGCCGCCAGGCGTGTCGATAGTTCCGCCATCTTTCACATTCAGAAGATTCACGAGGAACTCTTCAAAGGGCTGGCGTTTGGCGCCCCACTTGCCTTGCCGCTGTGGCTTAAAATCTTCGATGACGCGCGGCACGCCCTTCGTGACCAAGCCCCTCTTGTACGATTCCTTAAGGCCGAAGGCTGTCCCAGCGTAGAGGTAGTACGGCGCATCGGTCTTCTGGTAGCGCATGGCAAAGGAGCCCGCAGTCGCCGTCAGCGCGGGCGTCTTTCCACTTCCCGAATCGCTGTAGACCACTGCGGTGCGCTCGAGGTGCTCCTCCGAGTTGAGGTAGTGAAGGTACGTCATGGAACGCTTGCACTTGGTCTCGGGGTCCCACGTCTCCCCCACCCAGTCGTCGACGCCGAAAAAGTCGGTGGGCATGTGAAGGAAGTCCTTGTCCTCTACGTTGACGGGGCGGTAACACGGGTTGAGCAGGAGGTCCGCGGCAGCCTTGGCTTCCTTGCGGTCCAGCGCCCTGAGGCTGTTGAGCTCTGGCGCAATGGTAACCACGGGCGCTCGTCTCTTGCGCAGCTTCTCCTCGGCCTTGAGTGATAGAAATTCCCTGTTGGAGAGTGGGGCCACATCCCTATAGATCTGCTCGACCNTGGGTACGTCCTCCTCCTCCTCTTGAGCGACGNCTTCGAAGTTAGAGGTGATCTCGCTGTAGTCTTTGAGCCAAGCTCGTGCGAAGTCTTCGATCGCCCTTGCGCCGGCCAGTCCCCGCCCAGGCTTCAAGACCTCGAAGAGAGCAGTGGGGCGAACTCCCTCGGGCAGAGTGCCCAGATCCACCTTCGCCTGATCAGCCTTGTGGATGAGAGCCATAACGGCGTCCTGGTCGGATCCACGCCTGACGCTCAGGCGGCGATGTCCTTTAGCGAGCATCGGCACCCACAGGAGATCAAAGACCTCCTCTGTGGGCCTGTGCGTCTCGATGCGGCACACGACCCACAGCATCCGCGAGTGCATGTGCAAATCTGCCAGACGGTTGAGGCTGCGCTCGGACACCTCCGACCCAACTTCGGCTTGAAGGGTCGTCTTTTCCACGGCGCTGAACGGGCTGCGAAGGAATGCCTCGGCCATCGCAACAAGCTATCGATAGTACGCAAGAGATGCCAGCGAAGAACTCTGAGCCGATGCGGACAAGTATGCATGAATACCTGCGGAAGCCATGGAAACACAGAAACATTGAAACATAGAAACACAGAAACATAGAAACATAGAAACATAGAAACATTGAAACATAGAAACACAGAAACATAGAAACATAGAAACATAGAAACATAGAAACATAGAAACATAGAAACATAGAAACATAGAAACACAGAAACACAGAAACATAGAAACATAGAAACATAGAAACATAGAAACATAGAAACATAGAAACATAGAAACA
>PBIX01000021.1 GCA_002720975.1 Planctomycetota bacterium
CCCGGAGGGTCTCGTTCCAAGGTGCCCATGATGGTTGCGGCAACTCTCGGGGCGGGGATGCGCTGGGACGTTCGGCGGCCTGAACACGGGAGCGGCGATCGCTACGTGCTGGTAGCCGGCCACTGCAATCCTGGAACCTATGCGATGCTGGCGGTCTACAACGAGGCCCTGCGTATCATGCACGAGCGAACAGGTGATGATCGCTATCTCGTTCCCAAGAGCGACGAGCGCATGCTGACCTTTGAGGACTTGCTGCACTTGCGCCATGGCGGCCAGCTTCCCGGGCACGCTGAGATGGAGGGCAAGACCCTGTTCTTCAAGTACAACACCGGGCCGTCGGGTCACGGTGCACCGGCGGCCTTGGGCGAGGCGGTCGCCCTCAAGCACGCCGGTTCCAAGGCAAAGGTCTTTGCCATGGAAGGTGAGGGCGGGCACACCGCTGGCTGTCATCACGAGGTCAAGAACTCCGCCTACGGATTGGGCCTGGACAACCTGATCTACCTGCTGGACTGGAATGATTTTGGGATCGACCCGTTCCCGAACACCGACGTCGCCCACGGAGGCCCTCAGGATTGGTTTGAGGGCTACGGCTGGCGTATCGCGGGGGCAGAGGACGGCACGGACTACGCCCAACTCACCCGCGCCCTCCTGGAGATCGTCCACCCCGATAGCACCGAGGGCCGCCCGGGTTGCGTTTGGTTCAAGACCCGCAAGGGTCGGGGCTACTACATGTACGACGCGCCCTCCCACGGCAAGTGTCATGCGCGCAACTCCGAGGGCTTCTGGAAGTGTCGCGCTGACTTCCAGGACAAGTACAACGTCCAGTTCGACGGGTTCGGAGAGACGGCCGACCCCGGAGAAGACGCCTGCCGCGAACAGACACGCGGTTGGTTTGACACCGTCTTCAGCGTCCTCCGCGAGCAGGAGGGCCTGGTTGAGTACCTGGCCGATAGGCTCGTGGGCCTGGGGGAGTCCCTCGACGATCCGGTGTTGCAGGATTCCATTCAGGTTGATCCCGCACGCAACCTGGCCGCCGATCTCTCATGGCTGGACCAGGATAAGCTCCCTGCCGAGCTCTTTGTTGAGCCGGGCACCAAGTGCGCGAACAAGGACGGGCTGGCCAAGTTCGGCTCCTGGGTCAATGCTCTCGCCAACGAGCAGATGGGGCGACCCCTGGTTCTCGCCTGCTCCGCGGATTTGGCCGATTCCACGTCGATTTCCGGGTTTGCCAAGGACTTTGGCGACCGTCCGGGATTCGGCTGGTACGAGCGCAACTCCAACCCGACAGGATCGCTGCTCCCCCAGCAGATAACCGAGTTCGCCAACGCCGGCCTGGTGTGTGGCGCGGCGACGGTGAACCTGCATCCCAATCCCGAAAGTGAGTACCTGGGCTATTGGGGCACCTGCTCCACCTACGGGAGTTTCTCGTACTTGAAGTACGGGATGATGCGCCTGTTCAGCCAGCTCGCCCAGGACTGCGAGCTGAAGACCGGCAAGGTGATCTGGATCGCCGGTCACTCAGGCCCTGAAACCGCCGAGGATTCGCGCACGCACTTCGGGGTGTTCGCTCCCATGGTGACTCAGATGTTCCCCGAGGGGCACATCATCAACCTGCACCCGTGGGAAGCCAACGAGGTCGCGCCCTGCCTGGCAGCCGCATTGCAATCCGATAGGCCGTTGATTGCTCTTCACCTGACGCGCCCGGGCATCGAGTCTCCTGACCGCGATCGGCTGGGCATACCCTCCTGCAGGGAGGCGGCCAAGGGTGCCTACGTGATACGCGACTACGATCCGACGCGCCCCAAAGAGGGTGCCATCATTATCGAGGGCACCAGCCCCATGGCTTCGATCGTCAGCCTGTTGCCACGCTTTAATACCGGCGAAGGGCCAAACGTGAAGCTTGTCGCTGCTATTTCCTACGAGCTCTTCAAGATGCAGCCCAAGGAGTACCGCAACACGATCCTGCACAAGACCGAGTGGATCGACTCAACGGTCGTATCCAACGGTGCACGGATCGGCATGCACTACTGGCTCTCCTCCAAGGTTGCTGAAGAGTACGCCATGACCTCGGACTGGGATGACCGCTGGCGTACCGGAGGCTCACTGGATGAGGTCATCGCCGAAGCGCACCTGGACCCCGATTCCCTCTGGGAGGGGATCTGTCGGTTCGCGCGTGATCGCGAGTCTCGGCTCGGCCGCCTCGCGCACCCCTAGCGGTTCAACCTGAGGCGCTCGACGATGTGTCGGTCGGCTGGGGCAAAGCGCTCGATCCAGTCTGCGGCGTGCAGGTAGAGCTGGGCTTGGTCCTGGCATCTCAGGCCATTCCCGCCAGCCGTCAGAGCCTGCTCGACCCGCGCTTCGCTGAACCCGATCAGGTCGGGCACAAGACGGCGGGCCTCGCGGATGGCTGTCACGTCCACCTGTTCGGGTAGACCCGGCTCGCCAAACCACATGGGTAGGCCTGCCAACTCCTGTAGCGGCCAGCCGTCATCTCCCGCCTGCGCCGGAACGACGACGATCAGGGCGCCGTCTTCGAAGCCAGCATTCACGCGCTCCGCCGTTTGATCTCCCACAAAGAGAATCGGCTCGGCCGTCTGGCGCGGGCGCACCACAATGGGATCCACGGCCAGCACAAGGAGGTGCCCAGCTTGAACCTCTGGCCGCTCGGCCCGCCACCAGTGAGTGAAGGGCTCATCGACGCGGAAGGGAATCGCCACAAGCAGATCCCACACACCCCTCTGGCCCTGACCGGGGGCAACCGCAGGCGGGGCTTCGGTGGGATCCTCGGGACCCCTGAAGCCACCCACGGCCACGGCAGCGACCATCACGCACGTGCCCAGCAGGGCTGCGTTCCCCAGTCGCCTCATCGGATCACCTCCAGATCGTCCAGACCCAGACGTCCCTCATTTGAACCATGCCCCGGACCCAAATCGAAACGTACGGCTTCGATGCGGGCCAGGTTGAGCCCTGTTCCATCAGCCAAGAAGTCGGTCAATCGAATACGAATGGTCTCGAACTCATTGCCCCACCCCGCACCCGGACCAAGCCCTGTGCGCTGGTAAGGCTCGGCAATGCCTCCACCATATGAGTCGATGGCGATCGTGCTTGTCACTCCCAGATTATCGCGAAGACTCACCTCAAAGGTCACGTCCTGCAAGGTAGCAGCCGTGAGTGGGTGCCTGGTTCCCTGACACGCACGGAAGGAGAGGTAGGTGTCATCGGCCAGATTCGACTGCGCGGGGTCCACGGCCCACTCGATGAAGCTCGGCACTGCGTCGAAAGAGAAGACCATCCCCTTCTGTTTGTCCACCGGGCGAACGTTGCGGGTCATTCCATTGAATGGGTCCGTCCCGTCCCAAGCGAGGGAGCCATCCTTATCGTCCAGGCGTCCTTCGCTTGCATCGGTAACATTGAATGTGACGCTCTGGCCGGAGCTTGAGAGAGCCAGCCCATCGTTGGTCTGGAAGTCGTCAATCACAAACACCGCGGGACCATCCTTCTCGTGGAGTTCCAGATTGACAACGATGCAGCCATTGCCATTGGGTGGGGCGCTGATCGGCTGGAACGCCTCGTAGTGCCGCCAGAGGAAATCTCGCCCGGCAGGTCCTCCACCGACAACATGGTCCACGAGCGGCAGGAAGTATCCCTTCACGATGGAGTGCACCCTTGTTGGACCATTCAGGCAGGGGCCACTTGCCCACCAGCTGCCGCCACCGTTGTGGAACACGGCATGGCCTGCACCTTGCAGCGTAATGGACATCTTGTCCCCTTTGGCACGTTCGAGAATTGAGTAGGGCTCATGCCCACTTCCAGGGGCCCCGGCGACATCTGCGTCGGCACTGCCAATCCAAAGGTGATAGGGCACCTCATGGGGAAGGACCTTTTTCTTCTCCAGGAATGTTGTTGGGGCAATGCTGGACACAAGGCGAATGTCCTGCCATGTGAAGTTCGTGGGTGCGTTCTCGCCGTCGATGAGCCGGTCGTAGGCGCGTACAACTCCCTCTCCACCTCGGCTGTGTCCAAGCCAGACAATCTGTGTTCCATCCACGAGCCCGTCGAGAGCCCCACCGGCAATCACACCCAGATTCCCTAGAAAGTGGTCGGTGTTGTCGATCGTAGTGATCGAAGCCGTCTCGATCCCGGGCTGGGTGTTGTTCGAGTGGCTCATGACGACATAGCCGTAGGAGGCCATGTGTTCGCCAATGTGGTTGTACCACCGATAGTCATGCCCGTTGCCGTGGCTGACCACAACCAGAGGTCGCGGCCCAAGGCTGGCTATGTTCGTTGGATAGAAGATGTTCTGTTTCAGCCACGTACCCCCGCTGTAGAGCAGGCCAGTCATCGGTTCGGGGCCAAGAATGGCTGTGTCACGCACCACGTAAAAGCCCGCCTCGGCCGAGTACCCATCGATCACATCGCCGGGGCCCAAGAGCCCATCTGAATCCGTGTCAAACACCACGTCATAGCCCACGCCGAGCTCAACACCCGTCGTTCCACTCAGCGTGCCCTTGGCCAAGAGGAAGGTGTTGGCCTTTGTCCCCCCGGGCTGGATGGACACGGTGGTGGGAGCACCGCGTACGTCGAGCAGCTGTGGGTCCACATCCCAACGGGACTTGCCTTTTGCTGCGACAACGTAGAGGTCTCCCGTGAGGCCCACCAGCCAGGGAAAGCGGGTCGAGTCCAGAGCCGCGCGCACCCGGGCGCCCTCGTTCATGCTCGTGATGTACTCAAAGTAAGGGTAGGCCTGGAGCTTGTTCCCCGCCAACTGAGCACTGGTTGGCGCACTTGCTCCAGGGGCTTCAAACGTCACATCCAGGGCATTGGAGAAGTTGGTCCCGGTGCCACAAGGACCCTTGGGGTCGCGATACCAGGCCTGAAAGCCCCAGGTGGAGCCCGCTAAGATTTGCCCCCCCACTCCAAACCCCTGACTGAGTGTGATGGGGTTGACCAGGGACAGCTCTCCTGCAGGGTTGGACTTCTGAACCGGAAAGCGCCAAAGCCCTGTAGCCCCCGGCCCAATGCACAGGAGTCCGTCCCCCGATGGCGTTCCCGCACTCGCACTGCCCATGAACAGCATCCCGAACTTGCCGCGATCTACGCCGTTCACTATCAGGGACAAGTCATCCGCGAACAGATCCGCAGAGCCCGATGCCGACAGAAGCGCACCCGTGCCTGTGTCCCCATCGAGCCCATGGTTGCCGCATCCGGCCGAAGGATCGTCATTTCCACAGGGACACCCCGTGCCAAAGCAGTAGGGGGCGCCTATTTGCCCGTAGGCTGGCGCAGCTGCGAGGACTACCAGTAGGCAGAGAGTTAGGAGGGGGCGGGCCATGGCAATTGCCAGGCTTACCCGGCGTGTATCCATTCCACTCCAATTGCCCCGTTTCCGGTAGCTCCAACCTCGCTCATACGAGGGGCAAAAGCTGAGCCAAATCGCGGTAGGGCTGCATGGTGTTGTACAGCTGTGCGGACACGCGCAGCAGCCGTTCGGGGGGCGCGGGCCAAGCCATGATCGGGACCTCGATGGCGTGCGTCTCAAAAAGAACACGCTGGTCGGGATCGATATCCCAGGCGCCCGTCGGCCCCTCCACCTCTCCCGGGGGCAGAGGGACGCTGGCCAGAGCGGCGATCATCTCAGGGGGTGAGGGCTCGGGAACGTCCAGTGCTGCGCAGAGCAACTCCCTTGCCGCAAGTGCCTGACGTTTGTGCCTATCCCAAATGGAGGGCCAGCCGCCTTCAACCAGGCTCGCTAGGTGCTCGATCGCTGTGGGGATAACCAGGAGGGGGGACGGGTCGTCGGTCCCGACCCAGTCGAACTCCACCTGAAAGCGGCTGCGATCTGCACGTGGAGAATTGGCTCCATGGCTGATCACGGTGGGCCGCACGGATCCTTGCAGGTCCCTGCGAACGTGAAGCAACCCCGAACCCTTGGGCGTACAGAGCCACTTGTGGCAGTTGCCGGTGTAGTAGGCAGCGCCGATCTCGTCGATGTCCAGCTTGAGCATGCCCGGCCCGTGAGCTCCATCGACGAGGGTCTCCACTCCCCGTTCGCGCAACTCGCGGACGATTCGCCCGATGGGAAGCACCAACCCCGTTGGGCTGGTGATGTGATCGATGAGCGCCAGTCGCGTCTTCGGTGTGACCACAGCCAGGATCGCGTCGAGCACCTGCTGTTCCGATTCCAGGGGAAAGGGAATCTCGGCCACGGTGACCGCGGCTCCCGCCCGCTCGCAGACAAAGCGGGCCGCGTTGCTGCAGGCGTTGTAGCCGTGGTTCGTCACCAAGAGCTCGTCGCCAGCTTCGAAGTCGAGTGAGCGCAGCACGGCGTTGACCCCGGTGGTCGCGTTTGGAACAAAGACCAAGTCGCTGGCGGCGACCCCCACAAAGCTCGCCAAGGACTCGCGCGCTTCGTCCAAGTAACCCTCCAGGCGCCGTGCCATGAACAACACGGGCTCCCGTTCGAGCTCGGCTCGCAGGCGACTCTGCTCCTCCATAACGACCCGCGGGCAAGCCCCAAACGACCCGTGGTTCAAGAAGAGAACGTCCGGGTCCAGATCCCAGGCCGCAGACCAGTCGATGTCCAGATTGCTCATGGGGCGATCCTACCTCCCCCTGCGTGGCCTTGGTCCGTGCTTCTTCCCGGTCGGCGCGCTAGCCTTAACGGGTGAAACCTATGCACCTGGTGGGCCTCATGCTCTGGCGTGGCGGCCTCTTGCTGGCTGCCGCCGTGGCAGCCTACGAGATGGCCCGAGCCTTCTTGGCCTTTTTCGACCTGCCCGAGGCCTTGAAGCTTGGAGGGGGGCTGGCTCTATCTGGCCTGTTGCTCGTGTTGGCCTCCCTGATTCTGGAGAATAGACAGGACGCCCAGGCATAGGGTGCACAAACCATGGTCCGCCTCATTCGTATTACCGGCTACCTGCTGATTGTGGCGGGCGTCATCGCCACGCTGAGCTGGTTGTTCAAGCCCCTGCGCCAAGTCTGGCCCGCCTTTCGGTCCCTACCCATCGCCATCCAATTGGGGCTTGGCGCTGCAGGGGCAGGGCTCGTTCTACTATTTGCCTCACTCATCTGGGAGCGCATGGAAGAACGTGAAGCTGATCAAGACCTCCTCCGCGATGACCCTCCTCAACCCCCCTCCTGAGAGACTCTCATGATAATCGTCAACACCGAATGCGTTCCCGGCCACGAGATTGCCGAATTCAAGGGCCTTGTCCGGGGCAACACCGTCCGCGCCAAGCACATGGGCAAGGACATCCTCGCGGGCCTGCGCACCATCGTGGGTGGTGAGATCAAGGAGTACACGGAGATGCTCACCGAGTGCCGCAATGAGAGCGTGAAGCGCATGGTGGCGGAGGCTGAGAGCCTGGGAGCAGACGCCATCGTCAATCTCCGCTTCACCACCTCGCAAGTGATGGCCGGGGCGGCTGAGCTTCTGGCCTATGGAACGGCCGTGACCCTGAAGCGTTAGGAGGGAGCGGGCGGCAGGGTCTGTCTCACTCTGAGACGCCCCTGGGGCATTCCCGCCCATCCCGCACTCCATGGGATCAGGGGGGGGCGATTGCCGTGGAGTTGGAACAGGTGCGGAGACGATGTAGTCCAACCGCGCCCCCCTCCCACCAACCCCATGAAACACTCCCCCGCAATCCTCTTTGGCCTGCTCTGCTGCATGTCCTGCGCCGCCACCGACACCGTCGACCGGTGGAACGTGGAGTCCGATCGCGAGCAGCTTTCCCTGCTACTCGATGCCCACGCAAGCTACGTGGAGAGCGATCGGGTGTCGGAGGCCGCCCAGCACTACTACCAGGCACCCGTCTGGATCAACGAAGGCTGGGCCCGTACAGCTGGTAGCCTGGAAGAACTGGGTGCGATCTTCGAGGACCAGTTGGTTTGGTTGCGCGCTCGCGGCTACTCCCACACCAGCGTTACCGATAGACAGATCCACATGCTGAGTCCTTCCTCGGCACTGGCGACCGTCATCTTCGAGCGCGAGGATACGCGGGGCAATGCCATGGACCCCGGAGAGTTCGCCGTCACGTACGTGTTGATCCGTACCGAGCAGGACTGGCGCATCACCGCCGTGCTGCCCCACGAGCCCGAGCGCACCCCCTGGGCCTCCTGAGGTTGGAGCCCGGCACGGCCCGAATCGGGTGCCGGGTGATGAAAGCGTCTTCCTTTCTTCGCTCCCCTGAGAAAGCTAGTCTGGCTCCAGACGCTTTCCCAGGAACCCTATGCGCCATTCCATTGCCCTGCTTGCCCTGCTCTCCCTTTCCGCCTGTGCCACGACCAAACCCGATGAGCCCGAGTGGGGTCGCGAGCTTCCGCGGGGTGCCCAGGCCCTCTTACCCATGCCCCTGGGAACCCTGCCTCCCGGATTGACGGAAGCATGGCACGAGCGGGCCATGATCTTGCCGGCCCTCGATCGGTCCATCGGCTGGACCCGCCTTGCTTCAGCCAAGCAGTTCTTTCCCCAAGCGGGTATCGATCATGGCCGTGCACTTCGAAGCCTCGAGCGCTTCCGGGAGCTGTTGCAAGAAACCACCGGCCCCGTGGAATTCGGTAGCGCCATCGGCCAGGAATTCCGTGTCTTCAAGAGTGCCGGCTGGGATGGACAAGGCGGCGGGGTTCTGTTCACCGCCTACTGCACGCCTATCCTGCATGGCTCCCTCACGGCGCAAGCGGACTACGCGTTCCCCCTCTATGGGCTCCCCGGGGATCTTGCCAAGACAAGAGAGGGCGCGATCTTGGGACAGATCATTGAGGGGGGCTACCAGCCCTACCCCACACGCCGCGAAATCGAAGCTGGCTTCCACCTGGCTGAAAAGGGGCTGGAGTTGGTCTGGCTCAACGATCCGATCGACGCCTACATCGCACACGTCAACGGTTCNGCTGTGGTCGANCTCGNAGATGGNTCCNAGTACCGGCTGGGGTATGCGGGAAAGAACGGACGCGACTACACGTCCTTGGGTGGTGAGCTCGTCGCTGACGGTCTCTTGCACAAAGACCAGGTCTCCCTGGCCGGGATTCGAACTTGGGCCAGCATGAACCCGGACCTTGTGAGTGAGTATCTGAACCGCAACGACTCCTACGTTTTCTTCACCCAGATCGACGGCAACCCTCGTGGTTCACTCAACGTCGAGGTCAGCCCACAGCGCACCCTGGCCACCGACAAGACCCTCTTCCCGCGCGGGGCACTGGTGTATGTGGATGCGACACTGCCTCTGCCCTCTACCGCTGGCCGCCGAGGCCATACTCCCTTCCGCCAACTCATGTTGGACCAGGACACGGGAGGGGCGATCCGTACCGCTGGTCGTGCCGACATCTATCTCGGCGTTGGCCCTCAGGCCGAGCAGCGTGCCGGTGCCACCCGTAGCGAGGGCCAGCTCTACTATCTGTTCCTGGAAGAATGAGCGTCGCGAGAGGCGCCCTGGGATGGCAGGCCCAGATTTGCTGCCCCGGGCGCGCAGACTACAGCCCGAGCTCCTGCTTCAGCCACTCGAACACGGCACTCGCTACCTCGCGGTTGGCCCCTGCAGTCAGGTGGGTCTTTCCGTAGGCGCCGTCTCCTCGCGCGTGCCGGGCACGGATGACGTCATAGAGATCAACATAGGGAATGCCTCGCTGATCGAGGGCCGCGTGCAGGGCGGTCAACTCGCGGTCGGGATCCGAAATATCGAGGATCGAACAGAACACGACGACGCCCGCCATTTGGGCGCCGGCCTCAAGCGCCTCCCGGTGAAACGCCTCTAGCAGGGCCACCGTCACGCGGAAAGGCTCGCCATCGGGCTCCTTCCACTGGAGCCACCACCGTGCTCGCTGCTCACGTTCCCGTTTGGCGCGCACGACGTTCGCCACATTCGACCACCCCGACCCTTCGCTGGACTCCGCCAGCCACTCGTGGTCGGCGAGGTCGTAGCCCAGGCTCCCGTTGACCGCAGCCTCGTAGAGCTCGATTTCGGACGCGTAGGGGTGTGGGAGCAGGCGCAGCTCGCCGCCGTCCAATAAGAACCGCGGTTTGACCAATGGGACGAACTCTTTGGGCGCCCTGACAGGCACTAGTCGGTTCACGTTGCGCTGGATGTTCTCGGCCATGAGGCCCATCAGGACGACGTCCGAATCCAACTGGTCGTGGCCGTCACGGAAGCGCAGGAGCGCCTGGTCGGTACCCCATCCGATGACACCCAGGTTGAGCACCTCAAGGGCGCCAGCGGCTGCGACCTCCAGTTGAGCTGGCCAGTCTTCTCCGTTGTCAACCTCAGAGCCGAAGGTGAAAGACTCGCCATAACAGGCCACTCGCAGGGCCCCAGGCGGCGGTTGTTCGCCAATTTCACCCGAGCGCCGCGCCGCGATCGCGTTCAGGCTGATCTGGTCCCCGTTGAGGACTCCCTGAGCGTCCGCCGCGAGAGCCCATCCGTAACGCTCCGAGAATTGGATCATGGGCGCTGACTTCTGGACACCCACGCCCGACTCAATACGGCGCAGCCGCTTCAGGCGTTTCTCCCAGCGCTGCAACTGCTCAGGGGACGGCTCGAACGTAGGAAGTGATTCACTCCTGTCATTGGTGCCCGGCACCCGAGAGCCAAACCAGAACTCTACCGCCAACCAGGCGACCGCGAGACTGACCGCGGATAGGAGTAAGCGACGGAGGAGCATGGCCCTCCCGAGTGTAGCATCCCCCCCCTACACGCAGGCACTGCGCGGAGGTACCTGGGCCAGGGTTAGCGAACCTGGTTCCTCACTCACTTGAAGCGGGACACCTTCTCAGCTGTGCCCTTCAAGCGCCGTTCCGTGGATCCCACATAGGTCTCCTCGGTTAGATCCAACTCCTGGTTCAGCGCATCCTCTTCGTGCAGGTCTCGACGTGTCTCGGACACCCGTGCCGGACCCGAGAACAATGCTTGGTGCCGACTCTTGCGCCTGTGAGGGTGCTAGCTCGGTAGACAGATTGGTAGGCTGGAGTTCGCCCTGTCGCCCCCATGGATACTCCGGCCATTCACCACCTTGACCCCGAGGATCATCGCGAGGGTCCGGAAGTCTTGGCCGCACTGGATATCGGTGGCACCAAGATCGGATGTGCCGTGGGCACGGTGGAGGGCAAGGTTCTCGCCCAGCGTCGCTTTCCCACAGATCCTGCCAGCTCCCCTGAAGCGACCATCGATCGGGCCCTCCGCATCTTGGCCGAGCTGGCCGAAGAAGCCGGTTGCGGTCCAGCCGCGCACCTTGGGGTTGCCTGCCCGGGCCCGTTCTTGCAGCCGGAGGGACGCTTTCTCGATGTTCCAAACCTCCTCGCCTGGCAGGGGTTTGATCTCGTTGGCCACCTGAAGTCCGTGTACCAGGGGCCCCTCGCCGCAATGAACGACGCCAACGCGGGGGTCCTGGCCGAGCGCCTCTGGGGTGCAGCTCAAGAGGCGGACACGGCGATCTTCTTGACCATGAGTACAGGTATGGGCGCGGGGTTCTGGTTGGGGGGTCGCCTGTTTGAGGGGCCCGCCGGTTTTGCTGGAGAGGTGGGGCACGTGCGGCTGAGTCCGGAGGGGCCCGTTGGGTTTGGTAAGTCTGGGAGTGTGGAGGGCTACCTCTCGGGACCGGGCATGGTGCAGGTAGCTGAAGCAGAGCTCCTGCGCCAAACCGGGCAGGGTGTGTCTTCCTGCCTGGAAGGAGTGAAGGTCACGCCCGAACTACTGTGCCAGGCGGCTGACGATGGCGACGCCATAGCCAAGGCATGCGTGAACTTGTGTGCGCACAAGCTGGGAGAGCTGTGTGCTTTGCTTGTAGACCTGTTGAACCCGGATGTCATTGTGCTGGGCACAATTGGCGCGTCGTTCCCGGACCTCTTCATCCCGCACGCGCTTGAGGTTCTTCGGGCCGAAACTCTGCCCGCGTCGTTCGCTCGCGTAAAGCTTGTCCCCTCGGAGTTGGCAGACCGTGGAGCTCTCTCTGCCCTGGCCGTCGCACGCGGGGTGCTGGAACACGATGACTGACTCCTCTGCGGGCCTTCTTCTGGCTGTATGTCTCGGCCCCGGTGGCATTCCCAAGGCCGTCGTACCCGAGGCGGAGGTCACCGAAGAGGGTCTGGTGGGCGATGGCCACCACTCATTGCTCCATGGCGGTCGCGACCGGGCAGTCTGCCTCTTCTCGGCCGAGGATCAGGCATGCCTGGCGCAGGAGGGCGTCCCCTGCGCGCAACCCGGGAGCTTTGGCGAGAACGTGCTTACCGAAGGGTTGGACTTTCGGTCCATTCGGCCGGGGGACCACATCGCCCTCGGGGCAGAGGTGCGACTGGAGGTGCACGACGTTCGATCGCCCTGCGACACCCTGAAGTCGCTGGATCCGCGCTTTCCGGACCTGCTCCAAGGTCGCACCGGGTTCACCTGCCGAGTCTTGAGCGGAGGCCGGATTGCCGCGGGCATGACAGCCTGCAAGGTCGAACCGCCAACCTCTTGAGCCCCCGCTCCGGTTGTGGCGTGAATCTGAGGAAGTAAATGGGGATACTCGCCCCTCCCCCACGGTCATCCCATGCCTGAACTCGCCACCCTGCTGCTGCTCATCACTCTGTCGATGTTGCTCGTTCGGGTGGGCACGATTGCGCTCCAAAAGACCGGCCTCTCGCGCGAGATCGCTGGCTTCCAAGCCCAGTCGGCCTTCATGGGTGTTGGGTTTACGACTTCGGAGGCGGAGAAGGTCGTCGGTCACCCTGTGCGCCGACGGATCCTGCGCATCTTGATGCTGCTCGGCTTTGGCGCGGTCACATCCACCCTTGGCACGCTCGTGGTGGCCTTCGCAGCGCGTGAGTCGGGAGGTCTAGACCCAGGGCTCAAGACGGCCCTACTGCTGAGTGGTGTGTTGGTGCTGTGGGCCTGCGCGCGCATCCGCCCACTTGAACGCCTGCTGGACGGGATCATCACCCGCGGCCTCGAGCGCATGGCGCACCTGGAGGTGATGGACTTCGAGGAGATGCTGCACCTGGACAAGGGCTACACGGTTGCCACCCTGCCGCTTGCGAATGGGAGTTGGCTGCTCGACAAGAACCTGAACGAGATGGCCCTGGGAGACGAGGGCATCCTGATCCTGAACGTCGAGCGCAAGAGCGGGGTCATCATTGGAACCCCCTCCCCCACGACCCGCCTGAGTGATGGCGACCGCATCATGGTCTATGGCCTGGCTCCGGATCTGGCCCGTCTGCGCCGCCGCGATGCTGGCGAGGCCGGCGACAACGATCACGAGGATGCACGCAAGCGCCAGCGCCTGCGGATGGTGGAAGAGCGCGCCGTCGACCGTATCGCCGACAGCGAAGAAGCCTCCGACCACGACCAAGATCCCCAATGAGAGGCTCTGAGCTCCAAACCCATCGAGTATCCTGATCCCATGTCTGAGTATGAAGTTGTCAGCTACACCGTCGAGCCGGTCGAAGGGGACGATCAGGTCTGTATCACCATCCACGCTTCTGACGGCAACAAGTGGGAGTACGGGATCCCCTTCAGTCGATCCACCGGACGCTACACCTTCGAGGAGATCGACGTTCTCAGCACGGATTTCGGTGAGGAGTTCGCTGACGAGTTGAGTGAGAAGCTCGACAAGGTCATGGCAGAGGTGCTCGCGAGCGAATGATGCGGGGGAGGCTCACGGCCCTCGCCCGTCGTCACCTGAGTCTTCTAGCTCGGCGGCCTCAAGCCGCTCGGCTACCTCTTTGATTTCTGCTTCGAGCGTCCCGAGAGCCACGCGCTCAACCTCCGTCAGGTCCAGGCCTCTCGCGTGAACAGCGACCGACAGAGCCCGCCGGCACTGTTCGCTTTGTAAGTAGGCGCCAACCAAGGCCAAGATGGCGCGAGTGTCGCCGGGGTCCGCACCCACAACCCTCTCCAGGAGCGCGCTGGCCTCCAAGGCCTTGCCACTTGCCAGATAGAGTTCGCCGAAGGCTCTGAGGGTGACGCCCTTCTGAGATTCCGGCGAGCCGTGCACTTCCAGCCAGGCCGCAGTCAAGACGGCCCAACGAATGCGCGCCTCGTCCGAAGGCAAAGCCAATACGCAACGGCTTGCCCGCAGACACTCGTCCACCCCCAGTGACGAGAGTCTGGCGGCGACCTGGTATTGCTCAAGGGCGAGGGGCCACTGTTCCTGGCTCTCCAAGACCGTCGCCAGGGCCAGATGGGTTGGCCTGTGGCCGGGCCTGGCGTCGACCGAGCGAAGCAGGGGTGCGGCGGCAAGCTCAACCTCACCCACCTTGAGCAAGAGCTCCGCCAAAAGGATGGGTGTGCTTGGACGGTCTGGATCCCTGAGGGCCGCAACCCGTAGAGCTGAGATCGCCTGCTCGTACGCCCCGAGTCGGGAGTAGTGGTGCGCGAGGTCTTCCAGAAATTGCGCGTCCATGACGTCTTCCACACCTGCGGGCGGCAAGGTTGAGACCAGAATGCGCAGCGCCCCATCGCGGTCCCCCCGAGCTGACAGTACTCGCGCCAGACCTCTTGCCGCCCGGGTCGACCGACCGCCCGATCCCTCCAGGGCCTCCTGCCACCAACTGGCAGCCTCGACGAGACGTCCTTGAGCTTCGGCAACCTCCGCCCGCTGCATGGCACCAGGCCCTGGCGGGGGCGTGGCGCAACCAAGAAACAGGGCCGCCACGGCGGTCAGAAGGGGAAAAGCGCGCTTCACGGGTTGAGTTGTAGCACGACCCGCAACAGCAGGCCCGTCCCCGGCCTTTGGCACACTAGAATGCTCGCAGCCTGCAACCCTCCCCCATGCCCGCCCCTTGCCCATGACCGATCTGGAAGCCGCTGCCCAAAAGGTCGACTCCCTGAGAGGTGCTATCACCGCCCTCCGCCAGGACCTGGAGACCCAACACCTGGGACAGGGTGAGATCTGTGAGCACCTGCTGCTGTGCCTGATGGCCAGCGGCCACACCCTGCTAGAGGGCGCACCCGGTCTCGGCAAGACGTCCCTCGTGCATGGCCTGGCCGCCAGCTTGGACTTGAACTTCCGGCGTGTGCAGTTCACGCCTGACCTGATGCCTCCGGATATCTTGGGTTCGCGGATCCTGGAGATGGAAGAAGGGGGCTCACGCCACTTCAGTTTTGAGCCGGGCCCCGTGTTCACCCAGGTTCTCTTGGCTGATGAGATCAACCGCGCGACGCCGCGCACCCAGTCTGCACTGCTTGAGGCGATGCAAGAGAAGCAGGTGACCGTCTTTGGTGAGACGCGGGCCCTTGAAGAGCCGTTCATGGTTATTGCCACGCAGAACCCGATCGAGATGGAGGGCACCTACCCTCTACCCGAGGCACAACTCGATCGGTTCCTGTTCAAGCTCACGCTCGACATGCCTGATCGCGAGACACTCGCACGCATCCTTGAGTTGACCACCGGCAATGATCGCTCTGAACAAAAGGCCGCTCTCGCACGCGAGGACGTCTGCGAGGTTCGGCGCCTGGTGCGCGAGATTCCCGTCAGCAGCGAGCTCACCCGACTGGTATCTGCAACGGTTCTCGCCACACACCCAAACGACTCCCGGGCACCCGAATCCGTGCGCGCGCTGGTGCGCTACGGCGCCAGCCCCAGGGGCGGGCAAGCGATCCTGCTGGGGAGCAAGGCGCGGGCCTTCTTGAGGGGTCGACTACACGTCACCGAGGATGACATCGAGGCTGTGGCCGCTCCGGCGCTGAGGCATCGCATGATCCTGGGCTTTGAGGGCGAAGCCTCTGGGGTGTCCCCCGATGAGTTGGTCGAGGCAGCGCTTCAGGCTGGCCGCTCGGGCGCATCCGGATCCCGGCCCTCGGGAGACTAGCCGCCGAACAGCTGGGTCCAGTGGCCCTGATGACGACCCAGGCCCTGTAAGCCGTGGCTGCCAAGCATGTTTCGGTGGTGCCCGGGGCTGTACCACCAAGCCGAGATCGCTCCGTGCCCGGTGCTCTGTCCGGCAGCGATGTTCTCCGCACCGGCGTTCGCCCCCTCTAAGGCCGCCCGCTTCCAAGGAGTCTCTTTCCCGGCCACGGGAGAGGTGTGGGAGAAGAACTCATGCTCGACCATGTCTTGCGAGTGGCCGCGGCAG
>PBIX01000022.1 GCA_002720975.1 Planctomycetota bacterium
CCACGCCTACGCGCTCGATTTCCTCCTCCGGATCCGTGCGCTGGACCAGGTCCCTTCCAAGCAGAAGAAGAAGGTAGACAAGAAGATCACCTGGCTCACCGAGACCCTGCAGGAGACAGAGATCCCTACCACCGGTGGCTGGAACTACTCGCGCAGCGGATCCTCCAGGCGCGGACGGAGGAGCGCAGAGCCGCGCCCCTCCCCCGCCTCACCCTTCATGACCTCGCCGACCCTCCTCGCCCTCTTCGAGGCACACGCGCAGGGTGAAGAGGTCGATTCGGCGGTGGTCGAGCGCGCCCTGGATGCCCTCGAGGGCTGTCGTACGGCCCAGGATGGTTATCCCTACACGACCGGCGGCGGGCGCGACGAGATGCCTGGCTGCACAGCTCGCACACCGGTCACCGAGGTCGCGCTAGCCCTGGCCGGTCGCGGCGACGTGGATCGTCTGCGCGGCGCGGTGGAGGCCTTCAACGAGCACTGGGCAGAACTCGAGGTGCGCAGGTGTCGAGGGGGAACGCACATCGGCGACTACGGCATCGCCCCCTACTACGTGATGTACGGCCACCGCTACGTCGCGATGGCTATCGAACTCCTGCCCGAGGCAGAGCGCGCTGAGCACCGCGTGCGCCTCTACACGCACCTGTTCGAGATCCAGGGCATGGAGAAGAACGGAGACGCCGGAGAAGGAGAGGAGGCGCCCCCGTTCTTCAACGAGCCGGACCCCGGCAGCTGGAACGACCGCGTCTTCCCGCGTAGCAGGAGCTACGGAACGGCCTGTGCGATGCTCGCGCTCCTGCAGCCCGGTCTGCCCCTCCCCGCCGCCTGGGAGCCGGCAGCGACCGAGGACGAGTAGCTCGAGGCCTCGCAGGACATTTGCCGGCCACCCTGGTCGCCCGTGTCGGGCGTTGTCTTCCAGCCAGGCGAGGGCGGAGGCTCGTCATGAGCGGCACGCTGTAGAATCTCCCCATGCCGTCGTTCGCGCTGCTCTTTGCCGCCTCCCTGGCAATCCCGCCCGCGTTCGGGCGCGTCGCAGTGGGCGAGGTGCAATTCAACCGCGACATCCGCCCGCTCTTCTCGGAAACGTGCTTCAACTGCCACGGTCCCGACAAGGGCCCACGCCGTGGGGACCTGAGGCTGGACGTGCCTGACGGCCTATACCAGGACCTGGGTGGCTACACGGTGATCGTCCCGGGCAATCGAGGTGCGAGCGAGCTGTACCAGCGGCTCGTTGCCAGCGACCCACACGATCGCATGCCACACCGCAAGTCCCGCAAGACGCTCAGCCCCGAGCAGATTGAGGCCATCGGCCTCTGGATAGACGAGGGAGCGCGCTGGGAGGAGCACTGGGCATACACGGCACCGACCCGCCCGGCTCCACCGGAAGTCGAGCAGGAAGCCTGGATCGCGAATCCGATCGACCGTTTCGTCCTGGATCGAATCGAATCCGCGGGGGTCGTGCCGTCACCCGACGCGACCCCACGTCTCTTGGCGCGCAGGCTCTCATTCGACCTACTCGGGCTCCCGCCGGACACCGGAGATGTGGAGGTGATGAAGGGTGCGCTCAAGGCCGCTCCCGATACCGATACCGAACTCGGGCGCATCGTGGACGAGCTGCTGGCCTCGCCCCATTACGGCGAGCGCATGGCCATCGGATGGCTGGACGTGGTTCGCTACGCCGACACCGTCGGCTACCACGGCGACCAGGACCGCAGCATGTCGCCGTATCGCGACTACGTGATCGACGCGTTCAACGACAACATGCCCTTCGATCAGTTCACCACGGAGCAGTTGGCCGGCGACCTCCTGCCAGGGGCCACCCTCCAGCAGCAGGTCGCCTCGGGATACAACCGCCTGAACCAGATCACGGCCGAAGGGGGCTCACAAGCCGAGGAGTACCTCGCGATCTACGCAGCGGACCGCGTACGAACCACGTCCTCCGTCTGGCTGGGGACCACCCTGGGCTGCGCTCAGTGTCACGACCACAAGTACGATCCCTTCTCGACCCGAGACTTCTACTCCTTCGGCGCTTTCTTCGCTGACATCGAGGAACGGGGTGTCTATGAGGGCGCAAACACTTCCGGGAACTGGGGCCCGAGCGTTCGAGTTCCGTCCCCCCGTGAAGAGGCGGACCTGGCGCGCATCGACGAGGAGATCGCCAAGCTGCGCTCGCAAGCTGCCACCGCATCGCCAGAGCTCGCGCTCGCCCAGGACGCCTGGGAAGAACGCGTCAATTCCGGCAGCGACGGGCCCTTCGAGTTCGACTGGATCGACGACGCGCAAACGAACGGGGGCCGCACGGAGGGGACCTGGCGCTTCGTCGAGGCCGGGAAGCCGTCCGTACTCAGTGGGGAGCGCATGCGCTTTCAGCAGGGCGCCGGGACGATTCAGCACTTCTTCTATCAGGCCTCTCGCGTGGTTCGGCCCGGCGCGGCCGACCGCTTCTACGCGCACGTCTGGCTCGACCCCGATGACCCACCGGCCCAGCTGATGATCCAGTTGCACTCGGGGAATTGGTCCCACCGCGCATTCTGGGGCGAGGACCGCATCCCTTTCGGGGAGATCGGGTCGAATGAGCAGGACCATCGAGCCGCGGGGCCGATCCCGGCCAGCGGCGAGTGGATCCGACTCGAGGTCGATCCGGCCAGCGTGGGCATCCCTCCCGGCGCAGTCGTGGACGGGATGGCCTTCACACAGTTCGGTGGTACGGCCTGGTGGGATCGGAGCGGCCTTCGCACCGAACAGAGACTTCTTTCCATCGAGGGGCTCACGGAGTCGCTGCACACCACTCTGAAGGACCATCCAGACGAGCGGACGGATGAAGAGGCGCTCGCCCTCGCGGCCTTCTACCGCAACATCGCGCCGGAACTCGACGAAGTTCGAGGGCAGGTCAAGGCTCTCGAAGGCGAACGCGAGCGGGTCGAGGGGGCTATCGTCACCACCTTGATCACACGTCGAACTACCCCGCGCACGATGCGGGTCCTACCGCGCGGTGACTGGCTAGATGACTCGGGAGAAGTGGTACAGGCCGCCGTGCCGGCGTCGCTCCCACAGCCAGCCGACACGGGAGGGCGCGCCCCGAATCGCCTGGACCTCGCACGCTGGCTCACCGCCCCCGAGAACCCACTCGTCGCCCGCACTATCGTCAACCGACTCTGGCAACACTTCTTCGGCACCGGTCTGTCTCGGGTCCTCGACGATCTAGGCTCGCAAGGAGAGTGGCCCACCCACCCAGCCCTGCTCGACTGGCTGGCCGTGGAATTCATCGAGAGCGGCTGGGACGTGAAGCACATGGTGAAGCTGATCGTCACCTCCCACACCTATCGGCAGACCTCCACAGCCACGCCGTTGGCGAGGAAGAGCGACCCCTACAATCGCCTGTTCGCGCGCCAGGAGAGCCTGCGACTGCCCGCGGAGCTCATCCGAGACAACGCCTTGGCCGTCAGCGGGCTCCTGAACCCCACGATCGGAGGCCCGAGCGTCAAGCCCTACCAGCCGACCGGCTACTGGGCCCAGCTGAACTTCCCCGAGCGACGCTACGAGCGCCACACGGACGCCCGCGGACTGCGGCGAGGCCTGTACACGTACTGGTGCCGCACTTTTCCCCACCCAAGCCTGCAGGCTTTCGGAGCACCCTCCAGGGAGGAGTGCGCCGCCGAACGTGAGCGCGCTAACACCCCGACGCAGGCTCTCGTCCTGCTGAACGACCCGACGTTCGTCGAGGCCGCGATCGCTCTCGCCACACACATGATGGGCGAGGGCGACCGGAGCCCAGAGGGGAACATCGAGCGCGGGTTCCAGCGAGTTCTCTGCCGACCTCCGACGGCGAATGAGCGCGAGGTTCTCGTCGACCTCTTCCGCCAACATGGCGCACGCTTCGCTGAGGACCCCCAGGCTGCGCAGGCCTTGATCATGTCGGTCGATCGCTCGGGAGCCCAGACTGGCGACGCGCCGAGCCTGGCCGCCTGGACCTCGGTGGCCAGGGTCATCCTCAACCTGCACGAGACAATCACCAGGGACTGATGGACGACCACCTCCCCTCGACCACCATCGCTCGTCGTGCACTCCTGAGAGGGGGCGCGGCCGGTCTCGGCTCGCTTGCCCTGGGTTCGATCCTGGCCCGCGCCGACGACAGCTCCGCCGCCCGCTGGCGCGGGCTCGTACAGCCGCCGCACCACCGACCGCGCGCGCGCAGCGTGATCCACCTCTGCATGGCCGGCGGCCCGTCTCACCTCGAGACCCTCGATCACAAGCCCGAGTTGGCGCGCCGCGATGGCGAGCCCATGCCGGAATCCATGACCAAGGGGCAGCCCATCGCGCAGCTGCAGGGCAAGGAACTGCGCTGCCTCGCGCCCCAGCACCCCTTCGCTCGCTACGGCGAGTCGGGGCAAGAAATCTGCACCCTGTTCCCTCGCATCGGATCGATCGCCGACCGCATCGCCATCGTTCGTTCCATGCGCACCAAACAGATCAACCACGACCCTGCCCACACGTTCATGAACACGGGCGCCCAGATATCGGGTCGCCCGAGCATGGGGTCCTGGGCCGTGTACGGGCTGGGAACCGGGAGCGATGACCTGCCGGGATTCGTGGTGATGACCTCAAAGGGCAAGGGAGGGCAAGGGCAGCCGATAGCCGCGCGTCAATGGCACTCTGGCTTCCTGCCCGGACGCTTCCAGGGCGTCCACTTCCGTAGCGCCGGCGACCCCGTCCTGTACCTGGGGAGCCCGCCAGGGACCGGCGCTGAGATGCAGGGCGACATCGTGGCTGCCGTGCAGGCCCTAGACCGCGACCGCAACAATCTGCTAGACGACCCAGAGATCTCCGCACGGATCAGCCAGTACGAGGTCGCGTTCCGCATGCAGGCCAGCGTCCCCGAGTTGACCGCCCTCTCCTCGGAACCCCAGTCCGTGCTTGACCTGTACGGGACCCGAGGAGCTGACGGATCATTCGCCGCCAACTGCCTGCTCGCACGCCGGCTGGTCGAGCGTGGAGTCCGCTTCGTCCAGCTCTACCACCGCGCCTGGGATCACCACGGTGGTATCCAGCGCAACATGAAGATCACGGCGAATGAGGTTGATCAGGCCTCCGCAGCGCTCGTGATCGACCTTGAGCAGCGCGGCCTGCTTGAGGACACCCTCGTCATCTGGGGCGGCGAATTCGGCCGGACACCGATGGCGCAGGGAGACGGACGTGACCACCACATCAAGGGCTTCTCCATGTGGCTGGCCGGCGGGGGGATCCGCGGTGGTTGCTCCCACGGCGCCACCGATGAGCTGGGCTACAACGCCGTGGAGGACGTGGTGGAGATCCACGACCTTCACGCCACCATCATGCACCTGCTCGGGATCGAGCACGATCGCTTCACCTATCGTTTCCAGGGCCGTGACTTCCGGCTCACGGACGTATCGGGTCACGTGGTCGAGCAGATCCTCGCCTGATTCCTGCGGGCTGAAGTGCTGGAGTTGACTGCTCAATGCGGACACTTGTCGGGTAAGGAATGACTGAATGCCGGCTCGCCATGAAGGCGGCCGTGGCGTGTAGACTTCCCGGCTTATCGACGGGACCGCCACCCCCTCCCGCTCCAGGAGCCCGCTCCTCACGGCCTCCTCAGGCATGATCATCACCGCCCTAGCGCTCACGTCGCTCGCCCTCTGCCAGGAACCCTCACTCGAGGACGTCCCCGCGCACAGCCCGACGCGACGCCCCGACGACGTCCCCACCCCGGTTATCGACGGAGTCCTCGACGATGCGCTCTGGGAGCTGTGCGAACCACTGCAGGGCCTCCGCCAGGTCGAGCCCGTCGCTGGAGCGGATCCGAGTGAGGCCACCGACGTGCGCATCGCCTTCGACTCCGGAGCGATCTACATCGGGATCCGCTGCCACGACACCGATCCCCAGGCCATCCGCGCGACGCAGAGGAAACGCGACGCACGCCTCGAACCGGACGATCGGATCGAGTTTCTGCTCGATACCTTCCGCGACCGCCGAAACGCCTTCTGGTTTCAGGTCGGCGCCGCCGGGTCGATCGGCGACGCCTTGATCACAAAGAACGGCTCGCGTTTCAACAAGGAGTGGGACGGAATCTGGTATGGCGAAACCAGCATCGACGACGAGGGTTGGGTCGCGGAGGTCGAGATCCCCGCTGCGTCCATCAACTTCGATCCCCATGCAACCGCCTGGGGATTCAACTTCGTCCGTGAGATCCGCCGACGCTCGGAGACCATCCGCTGGGCCTCCCCGACCCCGCGCATCTTCTTCTTCTCGGTCGCCAACGCCGGCCTGCTCACCGGGNTCNCNGGCCTCGAACAGGGCCTCGGCCTCGACATCAAGCCCTTCGCCACGGGTTCCTACCACAACTACGAGTCGGCCGGTGACGAGCACTCCCAGGGTGATTCCGGCCTGGACGTCTTCTACCGGATATCGGCCAGCACCAAGCTGAGCGTCAGCGTCAACACGGACTTCGCGGAGACGGAGGTCGACAACCGAAAGGTAAACCTGACGCGATTCCCGCTCTTCTTTCCCGAGAAGAGGGACTTCTTCCTGGAGGACTCCGGGGTGTTCTTCTTCGGCCCCTCGGGTGGGTACAGGCGCCGCCAGGACGTCGTGCCCTTCTTCAGTCGCCGCATCGGACTCGACGACGACGGCAAGGAAGTACCGCTCCTGGTCTCAGCGAAGGTCACGGCACAGACTGATTCCTACAGCCTCGGGCTGCTCGATGTACAGACCGGTGCATCGGCAGGTCTCGACGATCGAAACCTGTTCGCTGGGCGTTTCTCGAAGAACATCCTCGATCAGTCCGACATGGGCGTGATCTGGACCCACGGCCACCCGACCGAAGACATGGAGAGCGACACCGTCGGCGTCGACCTCAACTACCGCACCGACCGATTCGCCGGCGACCGCAACCTGCGCGTTTCGGCCTACCTCCTGAAGACCGCGTCCGAAAACAACGCTGGTGACGATCTCGCCTATCACCTGGGCATGCGATACCCCAACGACGAGATCTGGGCTGGCCTGTCCATGACCACGATCGAGGAGAACTTCGAACCTGCTCTCGGTTTTGTGGAGCGCTCTGGAGTCCGCAAGTTCAAGGGCGACTTCTCGTACCGTCCGAGGATGTACAGCGACATCCGGCAGCTGAGTTTTGGTATCGAACCGACTTGGATCACGGACATGGGCGGGAAGACCCAGACCATCGACGTTGATGTCATGCCCTTCGGAATCGAGTGGGAAAGTGGAGACGAAGTGGATCTGTTCGTCACCCAGAAGGTGGAGAACCTCGACGAGGAATTCCCCATCTATGAGGGCGTCGTGCTCCCAACCGGGGACTACGAGTTCACCCGCTACGGCGTGATGTTCGAGTCATCGCAAAAGCGCGAGTTCTCCGCAGAGGTAATGGTGAGCACCGGGGAGTTCTTCAATGGTGACCGGACAGATTATTCTCTCGAACTCGACTGGCGTCCCAACGCGGCCACGCTCTACGGGCTGGAGTACGAGCTGAATGACGTTGGCCTGGCCGAGGGTGACTTTGTCGTGCACCTCGCACGGATGAAAGTCGAACTGCTATTCAACCCACGGGTCTCCTGGTCCAACTTCGCCCAGTGGGACGACATCAGCGATGACGTCTCGCTCAACAGCCGGCTTTGGTGGATCTTCGAGCCCGGAAGGGAGGCCTTCCTCGTGCTCAACCGGGACTGGCACCTGGAGGACGGAGACCTCCAGCCCACCAACCTCGAGACGACCTTGAAGCTCGGCTACACCCTGCGGTTCTAGAGCGCCCGGCGCACCGGCGAGCGCTCGCCTAGGCGAGGATCTCCTGCACGACCCGCGCCTCCTCCTGGACACCCGTCAGGCGCAGATCGAGTCCCTGGTGCTTCACGCTCAGGCGCTGATGATCGAGGCCCAGACAGTGCAGGATCGTTGCGTTCAGATCGCGAACGTGGACGGGGTCACGGGTGATGTTGTAGCTGAAGTCGTCCGTCTCTCCGTGAACGACGCCGCCCTTGATGCCGCCACCCGCCATCCAGATAGTGAAGCAGCGCGGGTGATGATCGCGCCCGTAGTTAGCGCGAGTCAGCGCGCCCTGACAGTAGATCGTCCGGCCGAACTCGCCGCCCCAGATCACCAGCGTGTCATCGAGCAGGCCCCTGCGCTTCAGATCTTGCACGAGGGCCGTCGCACCTTGATCGATGTCCCGGCACTGGTTGGGCAAATCCGTGGGCAGGTTCGCGTGCTGGTCCCAGCCACGATGGAAGATTTGCACGAATCGCACGTCGCGCTCGACCATGCGCCTGGCTAGCAGGCAGCTCGCCGCGAATGTCCCCGGTTTTCTGGAATCAGGGCCATACAGCTCGAAGGTGCTCTCCGGTTCGTCGGAGAGAGCGGTAAGTTCGGGTACTGACGATTGCATCCGGAAGGCCATCTCGTATTGCGCGATCCGCGTGCGCGTCTCCTCGTCGGCGAGCTTCTCGTAGCCCCGCTCGTTCATGCGCTCGAGGGTATCGAGCATCCGGCGCCGGGCCTCACCGCTCAGGCCTACGGGATTGTTCAAGAACAACACCGGGTCGCCTTGCGAGCGGAGCGCGACTCCCTGGTGCCGGCTCGCCAGGACCCCGCTACCCCACAGCCTGTTGTAGAGGGCCTGGGCCTCCTTCCGACCGGTCCAGGTCGCGTTCAGGACCACGAATTCCGGCAGGTTTGCGTTCGCCGACCCGAGCCCGTAGCTCAACCAGGAACCCAGGCTGGGCCAACCGGGCTGCTCCCGGCCCGTGCAGATGAAGGTGATCGCCGGGTCGTGGTTGATGGCCTCGGTGTACATCGAGCGAATGATGGCGATGTCCTTCACCATCGTCGCCGTATGAGGTAGCAGCTCACTCACCCAGGCGCCGTCTCCTCCATTGTCGTACCTCTTGAAATTGAATATTGAGGGGGCGATGGGAAAACGCGTTTGGCCCGAGGTCATCGTGGTCAGCCGCTGCCCCTTACGAATCGACTCGGGGAGATCCTCGTCGAACCGCTCGTCCATCTGCGGCTTGTAGTCAAAGGTGTCGAGCTGTGACGGAGCCCCTGCGGCGAAGAGGTAGATCGCACGCTTGGCGCGGGGCGCAAAATGGTGACCCGGCACAGTCACTCCTCCGCCAGGAGCCTGTCCCAGCGCACGAGGCCCGAGCAGTGACGCAAACGCTGCGCCTCCCAATCCCAGCGCCGCCCGCCCGAAGAATTGGCGGCGGGTCTGCAGCAGCAGCGACTCGTCGAGCGGGCTCAACCCTTCACCACCACCTCGTCGAGGTTCAGGAGCAGGTTCGCCACGAGCATCCAGCTCGCGAGTTCGACCGCTTCACCGTCAGTCATTTCCGAAGGCCCACGGACGGAGAGCAGCTGCCGCGCAGCCAGTGGATTCCCCTCGTATTCGATCTTCTGAGCCAGCAGGAGATCGATGACGTCCGCCACGTCCAGTTTCGAAGGAGGCCTGCAGAGGACCAGCGAGAGACCGAACTCTGCGCGATCCTCATCGCTCGCGCCTCCCTCCCGCACGATCCGTCCGGCGAGAGCGGCCGCTGTCTCCACATATTGCGGGTCGTTCATCAAGAGCAGTGCTTGGAGCGGGGTGTTCGTTCGCTCGCGGCGCACGCAGCACTCCTCCCGAGAGGGCGCGTCGAAGGTGCTCATCTGCGGCGGTGGTGAGGTGCGCTTCAAGAAGGTGTAGAGGGCGCGCCTGTGGACCTTCTCCGCTCCCTCGTCGGCCTTGAAGCGCGCCGTGTTCGAAGAGGTGTAGCCGACCGCGGACCACAACCCAGCGGGCTGCGGGGGCTTCACGCTGGGCCCTCCAATCCGTTCCACGAGCAGGCCCGACAGGGCCAGGGCCTGGTCGCGCAGGGTCTCGGCGTCCAGCCGGAACCGGGGTCCCCTGGCCATCAGCCGGTTCTGAGGGTCGCCCTCTCCGCGAGTACCCGGGTCCGCAGCGCACTGGCA
The DNA here is from genome assembly GCA_002720975.1 of Planctomycetota bacterium. Classification (GTDB taxonomy): domain Bacteria; phylum Planctomycetota; class UBA1135; order UBA1135. The sequence continues at coordinate 9,973 of PBIX01000022.1, forward strand.
GTAGGTCGAGGACATGATGATCTGCTTCTGAAGCGCCTTCACGCGCCAGCCGTCCGCGATGAAGCTCGTCGCGAGCCAGTCGAGCAGCTCAGGGTGGCTGGGCCGCTCCCCCTGATTCCCGAAATCCTCGCTGGTCTCCACCAGGCCGACGCCAAAGAGCTGCTGCCAGAAGCGATTGACAGTCACCCTGGCCGTGAGCGGGTGGTTGGGATCTACGAGCCAGCGCGCCAGCCCGAGGCGGTCGCGGGGAAGGCCGTCCTTCATGGGCGGCAGCATGGAAGGAGTCGAACGCGCGACCTCCTCTCCCCTCGCGTCGTACTGCCCCCGCTTGAGAATGTAGGCGGGCCGCGGTTCGGTGCGCTCCTTCATCACGGGAGTCGTCGCGATCTGACCCTCGATGCCCTTGCGCTCCTCCTCGAACTGCTCCACGCGCGTGTTCAGGGGATCGAAGACCTCCCGCGACTCGCCGTGCACGTGGCGCAGGTAGTGCGCGCGGAGAACCCCGAGATGGGCTTCGGTCCGGGCCTCCCTGGTGATCGCGGCCGCCTCGCGGACCCCCTGGGGGATGGTGCTGTCGACCGCTGCGATGGCCTCCCAGCTGCGCTGCGAGGTGAGGTGCCGATCATCCGGAGGTGACCAGGTGTTGATCCCCGCACGATCCCAGTAGACCGTCCCGCCCACCTGGGTGAATGCCCAGCCGTTCAAGTCCGCGCCAGGCTTCAACCCCACAGCAGCCATGGGCACTTCGAGGCGCACCCACTCTCCCGTCGTCGGCAGCTCCCCGGCGCGATGGTCCGCACCTCCCTGCCTCCCCGCTCCGTGCGCCGTGTCTCCCCAGCGTGCGCGGTGTTCCCAGGTGCCGTCGTTGAACTGCAGTTGAATCGAACGGGGTGGGTCCTGTGGGTCGAGCCAGGCGTGGGCGTAGAGACGGTCGCCCGCGCTCAGCCTGAGGGCTCCGGCCTGGGTGAAGTAGTCCTGGTTAAGGCCACCGCCACCGCTGCGTCGCAGGCTCCGCGTGCCGGAGAGGACGGGATGTTGCTCCCCGCCGACCCAGTTCCACGTCGGTCCGTCTCCAGCCAGGACGGCACCGCGCGGCACCTCGTCGTCGATCCAGTCGTGATCCTCTGGGGCCTGAGCCACCGTTGAGTCGATTCCCGCATCGTCCCACCAGACCGTCCCGTCGAACTGGGTGAACGCGATCCCGTTCACCACCATGCCCGGGCCGAGGGACACGTCCTCGACGCCGACCTCGAGACGAACCCACTCACCAGTCGCGGGAAGCTCCCCCTTGGCCCGCCGCGCTCCGGTGCCGTCCGCCCCCCAGTCGATCAGGTTCTCGCCCCAGTAGGCGCGGTGATTCCAGCTGCTGCCGTCATCGAGGAGAAACTGCAGCATGAGTTCGCGCGGTGGGTCCTCGGGGTCGAGGAAGACCCATGCGTAGAGCACGTCCTCCGCGGCGATCCGCAGCTTCCGGTCCGCGCCGCGGAACAGGTGCTGATGCCGGCCGGCCCCGCTGCGCCGAGTGGAACGAACGCCTGAGCGCACCTGAGCCGTGGGCCCATCGACCCAGCTCAGACCGTCGCCCTCAACGATCGATCCCGCTGGCACGTCGTCGTCGACCCAGACCGTTGTGGTGAGCGAGAGGGAGCCCTCGGTTGCGGGCTCGGGCTCCCGGTACTCGATGCCCGACAGGATGGCTACGGCCTCCTCCTCGACGCCTTCCAGCTCCCTCTGGATTCGGTCGATGAGCGCCGTCTGCTCTGCCGTCGGCACGCTGACCACAGGCGCGTGCGCCTTGGCGTTCCCATCCATCGGCTTGCCATCGATGTTGTTGAAGAATCCGAACAGGCCATAGAACTCGCGCTGGGAGATGGGATCGAACTTATGGTCGTGACAGACGGCGCAGCCGACGGTCAGCCCCATGAACACCGTCCCGAAGGTGCTCGCCCTGTCCACCACGTTGCGGACGTACACCTCCTCCTCGATGGAACCACCCTCCGCCGTGGTCACGTGGCAGCGGTTGAAACCGGAGGCGACCTTCTGGTCAAGGGTCGCGTCAGGGAGGAGGTCTCCGGCCAGCTGCTCCACGATGAACTGGTCGTAGGGGATGTCCCGATTGAAGGCACCGATGACCCAGTCGCGATAGGGCCAGGTCTCGCGATAGTTATCGAGGTGTAGGCCGTGGGTGTCCCCGTAGCGCGCGGCGTCCAGCCAGAAACGCGCCATGTGCTCCCCGTAGCGGGGGGAGTCGAGCAGCCGATCCACTACCCGCTCGTAGGCACCCGGATCCTCGTCGGCGACGAACGCCTCGACCTCCTCGGGAGTCGGAGGGAGACCCGTCAGGTCGAGGGTCGCACGTCGCAGCAAAGTGAACCTGTCAGCCTCCGGTGATGGCCGCAGGCCCTCGGCCTCGAGCCGGGCGAGCACGAACCGATCTATCTCGTTCAACGGCCAGGCCTCGTCCTTCAGGGCCGGCCTCTCGGGGAGGACCAAAGCGCGGAAGGCCCAGTGCTCCTCCCACCTGGCCCCCTCCTCGATCCATCGAACCAGGATCCGCTTCTCCTCTTCGTCCAGAACATGCCCCGACTCTGGAGGCGGCATGACCTCCTCTGGGTCGGGGTCGATGATGCGGTAGGCGATTCCGCTAGCGATCGGGTCGCCAGGAGCAATCAAGGTGAAGTCCGGCCTGTTCCTGGAGAAGAGGCCGGCTCGAGTGTCCAGGCGAAGGTCTGCCTTGCGCTTCGCCTCGTCGGGGCCGTGACACTGAAAGCAATTCTCTGACAGGATCGGACGCACGTCGCGATCGAAATCCACTCTCGGCGCGCCCTCGGTCTCGGCCAGCAGAGCCTGGATTAGGGGCGTAGTGTCCACGCCCGAGCCCCCAGTGGCCGATGGCTGCACGGCCACCTCCCATGGCGCACCCTCCTCGATCCACTTCCCAAGCGTCGCAATCTGCTGCTTTGTCAGGGGGTCCCCCTTGGCCGGCATGACGTCGGGATCGTCGGCGGACAGGGTGATGAGTTCGTAGAGCGCGCTGTCCTGGGGCCTTCCAGGAACGACCGGGATCCACTCGGGATCGTCGGATTCGAACAGGCCCGACCGCAGATCGAGGCGCAACCCCCCTTTTTGCTTCTCGGCCCCGTGGCAGGCGAAGCAGCGCTCCGCCAGGATCGGATGCACATCGCGCAGGTATTCGACCTCCTCGTCAGCCGACAGAGGACCCCGCCCGGGGTACGGGACGATGAGCCCAACGACCAGCAAGCTCGCCGGAAGAAACACCTGAATAGAGAACATGAGCGGGAGAGGCGGACACGAGTCTAGCACGGCCTCGAATCCCCGCGAGGGCCACGAGGTGGCCACGTACGCTAACCCAGCTGCTCGGGGAACATCCCCAGGCCGAGCCCGCCTGAGACCGGCAAGGTCGCGCCGGTGATGTAGGACGCGCGCGGCGAGGCGAGAAACGCGGCCGCGTGGGCAACCTCTTCGACGTTCCCGACCCGACCGATCGGCGTGTTGCGCGTGAACTGCTCCTGGACTCTCGGTTCGATCATCTCGTTCACACGCTCGGTCTCGATCAGTCCCAGCTCCAGCATGTTGCAGGTGACCCCTCTGCGCGCGCATTCGATGGCCACCGTCCGCGTCATCCCGACCAGACTGGCCTTCGCCGACGCATAGGCCACCTGCCCCGTCGCGCCCAGACTGGCCGCCACCGACCCCACGTTCACGATGCGCCCGAACCCGCGCTCCTTCATGCCCGGAAGGACATGCCTGATCAGTCGCAGGGTCGAGCGGACGCAGGTGGTGAGCACGCGGTCGATCTCCTCCATCTCCACCGTCTCCAGCAGCCCGTAAGGGGCGAAGGTCGCGGCGTTGTTGACCAGCACATCAATCGTGGGCGCGGCTTCGTCCAGCCGATCGAGCCACTCGGGATCGTCGATGTCGGCCTCGAGGGTGCGGACGTCGAGGCCGGCCGCCTCGAGCTCGGCGTCAGCCGCTTCCAGGTGCTCCGAAGTGCGCGAGACGAGGACCGCGTGCGCGCCACGCTCGGCCAGGGCTCGCGCGATCGCGCGCCCAATGCCACGCCCGGCGCCCGTGATCACTGCCGTCTTTTCGTCCAACTCTCCCATTACATGCCCCGCACGATCGGTGCGGCGTTCCCAGTAAGTGCCGATCATAGCCCGAGGCCATTCCCGTGGTGCCATGGGAAGGCAACAGGGCCCAGGATCGGCCCGCCGAGCACCCATCCCCCCCCCACAATCGCTGCCCCGGAGTAGACTTCTGGTGACCCCTCCGTCGGGTCAACATCCCCAAGTCCCAATCAAGCACTGAGGCCCAAGATGATCTCGAAGCACACCTCGTCCCTCATCGCGCTCCTTGCTCTCGGTCTCACCGCCCAGGCCCAGGTCACCAAGGCACCTTCCAGCAGTCCGGCCCTCCAGGTCGTGTCCCCGGCCCCCGGCGGCTGGCTCGGCGGAACCGATGACTGCGTCACTCCCATGCCCATCGCAGGACAGGGGACGTTCCCCTTCGACCAGACCACCGCCACCACCGGAACCCAAGGCCAGAGCGAGTCCCTCTGCTACGCCTTCGCAACCAGCGCGGTCGAGAACGACGTCTGGTTCTGCTGGACCGCGGACGCGGACGGCTGCGCCGAGGTGTCCACATGTGGCGTGACCGCAACAGACACCAAGATCGCGGCCTACCCCGGCTGTGGCTGCCCGGCCTCGGGGACAGCCCTCGCGTGCAACGACGACGCCTGCGGCCTGCAGAGCACGATCGGATTCCCCGTCTCCAACGGGACCACCTACACCCTGCAGGTGGGCACCTTCCCGGGCGCCTCTCCCGGTACGGGGTCGTTCACGGTCCAGATCCCTGTGTGTCCCACGCCCAATCCGATCCAGCTCGTGGGCCACTATCGCCTCGACGAGGCGTCCGGCACCGTCTGCGTGGACTCCTCCGGTAACGGGTTCGATGGAGCGTACAGCTTCAGCGGCGTCACCCTGGGCCTGCCCGGGGCCGCGCCGGGCACCAACCTCTCCGTAGAACTGGACGACACCCTGAACGGCCACGCTTCCATTCCCACCAATGCCGTCTACGACAACCTCCGCAGCGACCTGAGCGTCGCCGGCTGGGTCAACCCGCAGACCTTCGGGACGAGCCCGGGCGGGCTCATGCGCGTCTTTGGGAACATGGGGTTCCTGGGAAGCTGGAGCTTTGGCATCTCGAACTTCGGCCTGCGCTTCACGACGATCGGGGTCCAGGATTACGACATGGGTGTCGCCGTCCCGCTGAATGCGTGGTCCCACATCGCCCTCGTCTTCGACCCGAACTTCGACGCCCACTTCTACCTCGACGGTGTCCTCCTCGGCGTCGCCCCCGGTGGAGCCCAGTCCAACCCCGCTCATGCCGAGTGGAACATCGGGACCTGGGACGTGGCGCTCGAATTCTTTGACGGGCAGCTCGACGACGTCCAGATCTACTCGGGCTCCCTCACCGACGGCGACGTCGCCTTCTTGTTCGCCAATCCCGGCGCCACGATCGCCGGTAGCATCGGCACGACCTACTGCTTTGGTGACGGTACCGGGACCATCTGTCCCTGCGGCAACCCTGGCGCCTCCGACGAGGGATGCAGCAACTCGACAGGAAACGGTGCCACCGCGCTGGCCGACGGCTCGACGAGCGTCAACCTCGATGACCTGACCTTCGGTGGGCACAACCTGCTGCCCGGCCAGCCCGCGCTCCTGTTCAGCGGCAACAACGCGGTCAACGGCGGCAACGGCGTGATCTTCGGCGACGGCCTGCGCTGCGCTGG
>PBIX01000023.1 GCA_002720975.1 Planctomycetota bacterium
GAACATGAACATGAACATGAAACAAGTGTCTTGGGTCCTCGCTGGGATCGTCATGGCCCTGGTAGTCGTGACCGTGATCACCTCCTCCGATGGTCTGGATCAACTGGATCAGCACCTCGCTAAGCAGGGGTGGGAGAAGAGCCAGTTGAGCCTCATGGAAGGCGGCTACTCGAGCTCCTTCCTCAGCCAGTCCGCCCATGGAAAGTACGTGTCGTCAGACCCCACGCGCCCCGGTGAAGTGACAGTCAAGGTCGAACGGCCCACACCATTCCATGATTGGAGCGTCACCACCTACCGCCACGACCTGGGCGATACCTGACCTCAGCGGCGAACCTGGCGTCGATGGGACTCCTTCTGGGCTGCCTGCGTTGAATAGAGAACCAGAACGAATGAAAGCTGTTAGTTTGCACCCCATGAAGAACACACGCCGAGAGATCCTGAAGGGCGTCGCCGCAGGAGCCTGCGTCCTCAGCTTCCGCCCTCCAGCCAAGGCTGGCAAAGACTTGAAGGAGCTGCGGTTCGGAATGTGCGCAGACGTCCACAAGGACGTCATGCACGACGCCGATGAGCGCCTCGGCGCCTTCCTCAAGGCCATGGCCAAGAAGCGCGCGCACTTCGTCGCGCAGATGGGAGACTTCTGTCAGCCCAAGGAGGCCAATGACTCCTTCCGCAAGGTCTGGCAGAGCTGGGAGGGAGCCCAGTACAACGTTGCCGGAAACCACGACATGGACGGGGGCGCCAGCCGTGAAGATTTTCGCAAGTACGTCGGCATGGATACGGGCTACTACACCTACCTCCAGCAGGGTTATCGCTTTGTCGTCCTCGACGGCAACGACCGCCACAAGGACGCTCCTGACGGATCCCCCCGCCACGTCGGCGAAGAGCAGCGCGCCTGGCTCACCGAGACCCTCGCCTCCACGACCGAACCCGTGGTCGTCCTCATCCACCAGAGCCTCGAGAACGCGAGCGGTCTTGACAACGGCGCCGAAGTGCGCGCCATCCTGGAGGCCGCCAACGACACCGCCGGGTGGGGACGCGTTCTCGCCTGCTTCAGCGGACACCACCACCTCGACGATCTCGTGGAGGTCAATGGCATCCCCTACATCCAGGTGAACTCCATGTCCTACAAGTGGGTGGGCGGCTCGAAGAAACACGAGAGCTACCCGACAGAGATCCACGCCGAGCACCCCTGGATCGAGTACACCTGTCCCTATGCGGACCCGCTCTGGTCCTTCGTCACGATAGACCCCAAGGGTGAGCTCCGAATCGAGGGGATTCGCTCGAAATGGGTGGGTCCTTCTCCAGAGGAGCTCGGCGACCCCGAAGTCCAGGTCGAGCGAGGCATCACACCGAACGTTTCAGCGCGTGCGGTCAGCGTGCAGGTGAAGGAGAGCGAATAAGACCTGACCCCATCGGGTGCGGACTGCCTCCCGCCGAGACCTGGAGTCAGATTGAAGCCTCGCCCCGTCAGCAGGAAAGTCCCTAGACTGGAGTCTGCGGAGGCCATTGAAGCCTTCGTGGCAAGATGCTCACGAGACTTCCCCTATTACTGATCGCCGCGGTGTTCATCCCCGCCCTTCCCACTATTGCCGAGGCAGGCCTTGGCCCCCGGCAGGTGAACGCGACCGGGGCGAATGACCCCGCCAGGAACAGCGAGGACGAGGGCCTGAAGTACTGGCCGCAGTGGCGGGGACCGACGTGGAACGGCGTAGCAGCGGAAGCTGACCCGCCAATCACGTGGAGCGAGACGGAGAACCTGCGTTGGAAGACGCCCATCGAAGGCAAGGGATACGCGACCCCGATCGTCTGGGGCGATCGGATCTTTCTGCTGACGGCGATCACCCTCGATAAGGAGATGCCGGTGCCGGACGTCATCCCCGCCGACACGCCCAACATCAATGAGCACCCCCAGGTGAAGGGTTCGTGGAAACCCCAGAGGTTTGTGATCGTGTGTCTCGACCGGATCACCGGAGAGGTGCTCTGGAGCCGAACCGTTCACGAGGCGATGCCGCACCAGGGGCATCACAATAAAGGTGGCTTTGCTTCGGCGTCGCCAGTGACGGACGGCGAACACCTCTACGCCTATTTCGGTTCATTCGGGCTCTATTGCTACGACTTTGAGGGTCAGTTGATCTGGAAGCGCGACCTGGAGTACCAAGCGATGGAGGACTCCTTGGGCGAGGGCAGTTCGCCCGCGCTTTCGGGGAACGCGCTCGTGATCGTCGTCGATCAGGAACGGCAGTCCTACGTCGTGGCGATCGACAAGCGGACGGGCCAGGACCTCTGGAAGCGGAATCGGGAGGAGACCTCGAACTGGAGCACGCCGCGCATCTTCACCCATGCGGGTCGTCGCCAGGCGGTGACCAACGGGAGCACCGTCCGGTCGTACGACCTGACCACCGGCGAGCTGCTCTGGCGATGTGATGGACACACCGCGGGTGCGATTCCCATGCCAGCGGTCGGCCACGGCCTTGTATTCACCGCGAGTGGCTGGAGGAAGGACATGCTCCAGGCGATCGCCCTGGGACAGCGCGGCGACTTGACCAACAGCGAGAGCGTGGTCTGGAAGCTGCGTCGAGGTATCCCCTATGTGCCATGTCCGATGCTCTGGGGGGAGGAGCTCTACCTGCTGGAAGACCAGACCTTCTTCTCTTGTCTCAACGCAACGGATGGAGCGCCTCACTACCTCAAACACCGCCTGCCCGGTGGGCTCAACTTCAGTGCCTCGCCGGTAGGCGCGGCGGACCGCATCTACTTACTCAGCGAGGAGGGCCGAACCGTTGTTCTGCAACGCGGCCCACAATTGGAAGTGCTCGCGGTCAATGACCTGGACGAACGGTTCCATGCTTCACCCGCCATCGTCGGCGAGGCCATCTACCTCCGAGGCTTTGAACACTTGTATTGCTTCGCGAAGTCCGCGCGTTGATGGGATTCCCATTGGGTTGGGTGGGAGCTGATTGGAGGGAGTTCTTCGTGTTGGAATTGCCGTTGGTCCAGAGGGATCTCCTAATCCTCCTTGGCCTGTTTGTGCGGGACGACGTTCGACCGGTATTCCGCCTCCGTAATCCACTCCAGACTGTTCCAATACCCGGTGTCGTTCGGCTGCGGCGCGCCGGGAGTGGTGCGACCGCTGAGCACGATATGGGTTGCTTTCCTTTTCAACCGCGCGACGTGCTCGGGATGCTCGGCAATCACGTTGTTCTTCTCACCAGGATCTCGGGTCAGGTCGTAGAGCTCCATTCCAAGACTGCGGAGCGGTAGAATCAGTTTCCAGCGGCCTTCGGTAATGGCGAACTGACCCTGACCGGAATGATTGATCAGCGGTTGGCGTTCATGATCCGCCCGGGGATCCGTCAGCACGGCTGCAAAGCTCTGGCTGTCTTCGCCGGCATGCGGGGGCAGTGCAGCCTCGAGCAGTTCGGCAACGGTGGCCAGCAGATCAACCTGGCCCACGACGTTGGCCCAACTGCGACCCGGTTGCTTGATCCCCGCGGGCCAGCGGACAAGAAACGGAACGCGGTGACCTCCCTCGTAGATATCACGCTTGCCTCCCCTGTACGTCTGGCTGCTGTCGTGGCCGAATTCCGTGATGCGGTTCTTCCAGGATCTCTCGGGCCCATTGTCGCTGGAGAAGAAGACCATCGTGTCTTCATCCAGCCCCGATTGCTCCAAGAACTGGAGGATGCGGCCGACATGGTGGTCGGTTTCGATCACGAATTCGCCATAACCGCCGCACTTGCCCTGGCCCCAGAATTCGGGCAGGGGACAAACCGGATAGTGCGGCGAGGTGTAAGGCAGGTAGACAAAGAACGGCTTGCCTGCCTTGGCTTCATCGGCCTTGCTCCGCATCCAATCGATTGCCTTGTCGGTGAATCGCGTCAGGCATTGGTTATCGATGAAGTCCGGTGCGACCTCCATTCCTCTCGTCTGCAGTAGCTCTTTCGTTTCTTCAGGGGTGTCCTGATACGGCGGCATGATGCGGTAGTCCACGTGGCGGTCGTTCTTCTTCTTGGCCGTATAGACCGTTGGCGGCACCTTGGCGTACCGGCCTTCGAACCAGGCGAGAATGCCGTAATTGAGAGACGCCGGTACTCCATAGAAATAATCGAAGCCCTTGTCCAACGGCATGTCCTCTACGGGTTGCGACCAGTCGCGGTGGCCGGGTGTGCCCGGGAAATCCATGCCGAGGTGCCACTTGCCAACCATGGCGGTGTTGTAGCCGTTGTCGCGAAGAAACGACGCCAACGTGACCCGCTCGTCCGTGATGAGACATCTTCCTTCCGCACCCAGAACACCGGTCTTCTTTTCCGTTCGCCAGCAGTAGCGGCCGGTGAGTAGTCCATAACGCGATGGGGTGCAGACGGTGCCCGCGCTGTGGCCGTTTGTGAAATTGACTCCTTCTTTTGCGAGCCGGTCCAAGTTCGGCGTCTGGAATCGGGCCTCGGGATTCAGGCAACTCACGTCGCCGAATCCCTGGTCGTCCGTGTAGATCACAATGATGTTCGGCCTGTCAGATCCAAACACCCTGGGCGTTGCCGCACCCAAGGCCATGGCGGCCAGCACCGCCGTTGCCATCGTGTTCTGGATGTTCATCAGGGAGGATCCTCGGTCGGGACGACGTTTCGGTTCATGCCGGGCAGTGTTTCGCGGAGACCTGCGCGTTGATGGGACTCCTTCAGAGCTGGTTGTAGCTAGATGAAGGGACTCCAAGCAGTTCTTGAGGAGTTCGTGGTGCTGCTCCTACCATGATGGGCATGAAGAAATCCTAGAGAGGTGCCTGGAAAGATGTGGAGTTCCTCTCGAAAGATACCACTCCCGCCGTCATGAAGGCTCGGCCTGCGCGCGCTGTGACTGACGTGCACGCAGCCAGATGCTCATGAAAACCATCCTCCTGTCACCCGCGCTGCTGTTGTTCACCTGCCTGACCGCCGGCGCGCAGCAGCTCCACCTCGAACGCAGCTACCCGGAGTTCGCCTTCGGGCCAACCGGAATTCTGGCCACCATCGAACGCGGTCACGAGGTCACCGTCACCAGCATCCTGCCCGGTCCCCCCGCCGATGGCTCCGCACTCGAGGCAGGCGACGTCATCACCGTGGCGTGCGGTCTCGACGTCGGCCGTGTACTCGATGCGCGGGTCCCCCTGGGCTACGCCATCGGGTTGGCCGAGGCCAACGACGGGCTGCTCGAGCTCGAATACCTGCGCGGCGGCGAGGAGCACGAGCTCACACTTCAGCTGCCGTCGCTCGGGGCCTACGCCGACTCGTGGCCCGCGGACTGCGAAAAATCCGCCGCCATCATCGGCGCCAACGCACGCTTCGTCGTCGCCAGCCAGCAGGAGAACGGCGCCTACAAGTTCGGTGCCGCCCGTCCGGAGCGCGACGGGCTCACGGGTTGCCTGGCGGGGCTGTTCCTCCTGTCTACCGGCGACGATGCCCACCTGCCCGCCGTGCGCCTGCAGGTGCACGCCCTGGCGCAGGCCGTTCAGAAGCGCCCCACCCACAGCAACTGGCACCTGGGCTACCAGGGCATCCTGCTGGCCGAGTACTACCTGCGCACTGGCGATGACGCCGTCCTGCCGGGCCTCGAAGCCCTGTGCGAACAGGCCATCAGCGCCCAGGCCGCGGGCGCCTGGGGGCACGGCGGAATCCCGGGCCCCGGATACGTGCAGAGCGGCCTAATGAACTCGGCCGGCGTACCCGTCCTGACGACCCTCATCCTGGCGCGGGAGTGCGGCGTGCCGGTCGACGAGGACGGCTACCGGGCTGCGCTCGCGCTCTTCTTCCGCATGGCCGGCCACGGCTGTATTCCCTACGGCGACCACCGCAGCGAGCTGTGGTGGTCCAACACCAACGGGCGCAACGCCAAGCTGGCCTGCGCCTTCTCGCTCCTGGAGGAGCCCTCCTTCCAGCGCGCCGCCCAGCACCTGGCCCTGTTGGTGACCGACTCCTACCACCAGCCTGAGTTCGGCCACACCGGCGGCGGATTCAACGTCATCTGGCGCGGCATGGCCTCGGTTCACGTACCGCCCGCGCGGCGCGCGCACTACCAACGCCAGATGCGTGAGTTGGCCTGGTACTACGACCTGTGCCGGCAGTCCGGCGGCGGGTTCTCGATCCTGCCCACCCCTCCGGACAACAAGCGCTACCAGGGGCTGCAGTGGGGCACGGGAGCGATCGGGCTGACCTACACGGCACCCCTGAAGACCCTGCGGATCACCGGCGCACCGCGCACCCGGTACAGTCAGCGGACCGCCACGGTGCGCGCCGACTGGGGCACGCCGGCGGACCGGGAGTTCCTCTCCACGCGCGACGCGGAGGGCTTCGGACAGGAGAGCGCGGACCCGCGCGAGGTCTACGCGCGCCTGCTGGGCAAGAAGAAGAGCCTGGCCACAGTCGAGTTCTGTGCTCAACACCTGCGCCACTACAGCCCGCTCGTACGCAGCTGGGCCGCGCGCGCCCTGGGCGAGCGCGACGATGAAGAGGCCCACGCAGCCCTGGCCCAGGCGGCCGGCGACGACGACGCACGCGTCCGACGCGCGGCCTTCGACGGCGTCTCCGGCTACGACAACTGGGGCCGCCCCATGCGCGGGCGAACCTCCCCCGAGGTCGTCTCAAGGCTGTTCCTGGCGGCCATCGTCAAGACCCTCGAGGACGAGGACTCCGCCTTCTGGGAGATCGACGGTGCGCTCTTCGCCCTCGGTCGGGCGCAACCCGAGGACATCCGCGCGAACATGGCGACCATCCGGGAGTTCGCTCAGCACGAGGAGTGGTACCTGCGCGAGGCCGCATTCTGGGCGCAGGTCGGCCTGGGTGAGACGATCACGGGCGAGGAGTTCGAGCAACTGGGTGCGGCGTACGCGCGCTCGCGTCACGTCTTTGAGCGCAGCTCCTACGACGGCGGCTTCCGCAGCCTGCTGAAACACAATCTGGCCGCCCTGGATCGCGCCAGCCACGACCGGGTGATCAAGACTCTGGGCGAGTCGACGCACTCGCCCCTGGTCGCGCCGGGCTACGGCGTGGCCGGGATCCACGAGGCCGCGCACCGCTCGATGATGATCCTGAAGCACTTCGACAGCTCGGTTTATGAGCAGCTGCTCGACGACTTCGCGGTCTACCTGGAGAGCTGGACGCCCTACCACCAGCACAGCAAGTGGCTGATCTCGGGTAGCAAATGGCAGCTCGGCCTGCTCGAGGTACTCGACCGGCTCGAAGCGCGGGGAGAGCCGCTGTATGGGAGCCTCGAGACCGTCCTCGCTCGCTACGACGAGTTCGATCCCAAGCGGATGGGCAAGGAGGGTGTGGAGCTCGAGCAGGAGCTTCGCAAGCGCCTGGAAGCCTGGCGCGCCACCTATCGCTAGCCATCGGCAACCCCAGAGGCCAGCTCTGATCAGCTACCAGGTCCAGAGGATGAAGGAGTCCTAGCAGTCCTCAAGGCCGGCTCCGGGCCTACCCCAATTCGCTGACAGCCCGATGCCCCATCATTATTGCGGTCTTCGCATCCGCACCGGGGGCAGAGTCGGCATTGGCGATGGTAATCCGTCCAAATGGTTGTCGGCCGGTTCGTGTCGAGTTTCCCGGGCCGCCGGTCGTGTAACCGTGCGCCCAACGATTCACAGAGATACTGGCAACGTCCTTGTCGAAATCAAACAGGTCATTGGGAAGCATGCCGCTGAGGTGACCCCGGACCTCCTGTTCATAGTCCTTGAACTGCAGCGACAACATCCTGTATCGCGCTTCACGGAACTGCTCCAGGCTCGGCGCACCAACAGTGCTTCCATACGGACAGCTGATCATCTGGATAACGCAGGGGTCATCAGGCGTCTGGGTGTACTCATAGCCGCCCATGGTCACCGGGAAATCCATGAGCACGGCCTGGTGCATGTTTCCGGGCGACATGGCCAAGCCTATTCCTGACTCTTTCAGGGCTCTCCAGTTCTTCAAGCCGACCGTCGTGTATTGCAGGGGACTCTTCACCTGGACCTTCAAGGCCGCTGCCTGTTTGGCCGGTAGATTCGAGACGATGTGCGGGATCATCACGTTGTAGCAGGCCATCACGACACCCTTGGCATGCACCTGATATGACTTGTTGTCATTGACGTAGCTCACAAGAACCTCGCTGGAGCTCTCGGGGTCGCCACGGTGCCTCACGTTGACGACCGTGCTGTTCAGCCTGATGCGGGCGGCATTGCTGTTCTTGTCCAACTCGGCATAGTTGAACCTGGCCAGGACAAGCTCTTCAGCAGTAACCCCTTTCGCGACATCAGGGACCAGCTTCTTCACAAACGCACGCGCAACGCCGGCATTTCCGTCAGGGAAATGATGGATGTAAGGATTGCTCTCATCGTAGACCGCCACGGGCGCGAACCCCAATGCGCCACAGCTCTGGGCTGTGCCGATACTCATCATGTCCGTCCCCGTGCTTGCCCAGTCCAAGCCGGAATGCCGCGCCATCCTCAGCACACCAGGGTCATCTACTCCTAGCGTGTCCTTCAGATAATCGAAGTAGGAATGAGTGTCGAGGTAGCTCCGTAGCTCCCCCTTCGGAACCTTCAGCGTATGCAGCCCGCCATTCAACACTCTCAGCAGCTGCTCCTGGCCTCTATCACTCAAGGGCGCTTGCCTCGCAGCTTCCTCGTTGGACAGCTTGGCCCCCATGAGGCCTTCGACGTAGTTCGGATAGTTGCAATACGGATGCTGGACGACCTTGTCTTCACCAAAGACCTGCTTGTTGAAGTAGGTGACTGATCCAAGACCATGCTTCTTGAAGAAGCCTGTGTCGTAGGCTGTCTTGAATCGCTCCAGGTCTACCCCGATATCTTCGAGAAGCCTCAGGACGACTCTGTTCGCATGGGTCGGCTCTACCAGTGTCTGTGAGCCACCATAGGTGATGCGTGTCTTGCCATTGATCGTATGTTCATTGCGCTTGGCATGGCCCCCGAAGTCGTCATGGTTGTCGAGGATGAGCACCTTCTTGTCAGCGCCATGCTTCTGCCGATAGAAGTACGCGGCGGCCAGTCCGCTGAGACCTGCACCCACAACGACCAGGTCATAGGTCTCCCGCAGCTTGGTGGTGGGCCCCCAATCTGAACGCCCAGCCCATGCGCGGCTGTGTGCATGGTCGTTTGAGCCCGGATGACTCCCCCTGAGTCCTGTGCGCGCCGGCGGGTAATACGATGGCGCCAGGGCGGCCATGGCGTCCTGACCTGTTGCATCAAGCTGCAGCATGGAGCCGCCCACCGCCATGAGGGTGCCATTGATGAAGTCTCGTCTAGTTATCTCGTTCATCATCTCGCTCCCAGGATCCTACCAACCTCGCACGCCAGCGTGGCTCTCCGCGTTGATGCCCTTTGCTGATCTGCGCGAGAGCCTGAGAGAAGTAGCTACAGGATGAAGACCGGGAAGCACTTCCAAACAAAAAGAGCCGGCTCCTGTGAACCGGCTCTCTTGGATCAGAAGCACCGAATCGGGTCGGCATCGCTTACGTGAACGAACTCAGCCGTTCACCGTGCACTTCTCTTTCTTGCTGGAGCATTCGGCCTTGCCAGCAGCGGGCTTGGCCTTGGCCTTGGCCTTGTCGGCACAGCAGTCAGACTTGGCGGCAGCAGGCTTGGCAACCGTCTTGGCAGCGGCGGGGCACTCGCCACCAGCAGCAGGACAACCGTCTGCGGCTTTCTTCGCAGCGGCGGGCTTGGCAGCAGCCTTGGCCTTGTCAGCGCAGCAGTCCGACTTGGCGGCGGCGGGCTTGGCAGCAGCCTTNGCCTTCTGNTCGCAGGAAGCGCCGGCACAGTCTTTCTTCGCCGCAGCGGGCTTGGCTACGGCCTTGGCCTTGTCAGCGCAGCAGTCCGACTTGGCGGCGGCGGGCTGGGCCTTGGCACCGTCACAGTGCGCCTTGTCACAGGCGGCCTTGGCGGCAACGGCCTTGGCAACCGCGGCTTTGGCAGCGGTGGGACACCCATCAGCAGCTTTCTTGGCGGCAACTTGGGCCTTGGCCTTGTCAGCACAGCAGTCCTGCTTGGCGGCGACGGGCTTGGCCACGGCCTTACCGGCAGCGGGGCAACCGTCAGTGGCTTTCTTTGCCGCGGCTTGAGCCTTGGCCTTGTCGGCGCAGCAGTCTTGCTTGGCAGCGACGGTCTTGGCCTTGCCATCCTGGGTGGAAGCCACCTTGGCGGCTGGGCAGGTGCCCTTGGCGCCCTGGGCCGGACAATCCTGGGCGAAAGACGGAGCTGCCACGAGCGAGGTCATGGCGATGGAGAGGATGAACTTCTTCATGATGGATGTAGGTGTCGTAGACGAGAAGGCCCCGGACGGATCCGGGGGGGGGATTCAGTTGGTCGGGCCGGGCGTCCGGCGTGTGAGCTGCTTGGGATCCAAATAGGGCGGAATTCACGACAACACCCACCTGGGCCGTGCCGGAAGCAGCCTTAGCACCATATTACGACCCATTCCCCCCTCGGAGTTGGGGGATCCTTGCAAAAACACAAATCTGACCGTCCTCAGCGTCCCAGGACCGTATCGAAGTGGGTCTCCCGGTGGCACACGGGCACAAATCCGATCCGGGCAACCCCCACGAGGGAAGTGCATAATGGTCCTTACCCGCCGTCCCACCCACCGTCAGAAGGCAAGCAACATGTACCCACCCTCAAGAAGACTGGTTCCCGCGGTGGCCCTCACCGGCCTGATCTCCGCCGTGGTGGGGCTGGGGCACCTGCGCACGGACGACGGTGACCCCCTGGCACTGGCCCAGTCAGTCTCGAGCGCCTACCAGCAGCTCGCCGCTGAGGTTGGCCCATCGGTGGTGCAAGTCAAGACCTACGGGACCGTCCGCTCGCGGCGGCGTAGCCTGCAGGAAGGATCCGGTGTCATCATCCGGTCCGACGGCAAGATGGGCACGGTGGTCACCAACTACCACGTCATCAAGGGCGGTGACGAGTTCCGCGTCTGCCTGACGGACGGACGCGTACTGGAAGCCACGGAAGTGGGTCATGACAAAGACACCGATCTGGCCGTGCTCTCCATCAAGGCCGAGCAATTGACCACTGCGTCACTGGCCCCCGAAGCCGAGGCCAGGGTGGGCGAGATCGTGCTGGCCATGGGCAATCCCATGGGCCTTGGACACACGGTGACCTCGGGCATCGTGAGCGGCATCGGACGCTCGGACCTGGGTATCGCCTTCTACGAGAACTTCATTCAGACCGATGCCGTCATCAACCTGGGCAATAGCGGCGGCCCCCTGATCAACATGAAGGGCCAGGTCCTGGGCATCAACACGGCCGTGTCCATCACCAAGGATGATATGTTCCTTGCCTTCACCATCCCCAGTCAGATGGTGCGGCGCTCGGTCGACGACATCCTGCGCTACGGCGAGGTGAAGCGCGGCTACCTGGGCGTCGAGAACCACAACTCCTGGCGCGCCGGGTCCCTGGTTGATGCTGCGCGAGCAAAGGGCTTTGAGGGCGTGAGCCGCATCGCCATCTCGCGGGTCACGGTCGACTCCCCCGCCGCCCAGGCCGGGCTGGAGGTGAATGACATCATCCTGACCATCAATGGGGTGCGCATTTCTGACCAACGCAGCTTCCGCACGGCTATCGCCGACGTCGCCCCCGGCGATCGCACGACCGTGGAGGTCTGGCGCTCCGGGGAACAAATCAAGCTGCCCGTGGTCGTCGCCGGTCGCGAGTAGCTCGGCAAAGCTCGAACCTGTGCAGATGCGCCGCGTTCCCGGGCCTGCTAGCTTGGCCCCGTGAAGACTCCCCTGAGAGTGGGCACGGTGCCCTATCTGGTCGGCCGGCCCATGGACCTGGGGCTGGAGGACGAGGATGGCATCGAGCTGCGATACGAGGTCCCCTCGCGGCTCGTGGAACAGCTGCGCACCGGCGAGATCGACGTGGCCCTCGTCAGCTCCATCGAGCTGTTCCGCCGACCGGAGTACAGCTACATCGCGGGGATCGGGGTGGCGGGACGCGGGGTCGTGTCCAGCGTGCAGCTGTTCCTGCGCAAGGCCATCGAAGAGGTTCGCCATGTGGCGCTCGACCCGTCCAGCCGAACCGCGCGCACACTGGCCCGCATTCTGCTGGCCGACGGACCGGCTCCCTCATTCGAAGAGGTGGAGGGTGGCACAGACCCCCGCGAGCTGCCCTGCGACGCCTGGCTGCGTATCGGCGATCCAGCACTGAGGGAGTGCCACGGTGAAGGGCTCGCCCACTGGAACCCCTCCGAACAGTGGACCCTGCAGACAGGTCTACCCTTCGTGTTCGCACCTTGGATCGTTGCACCTGGGGTGAACCTGGATGCGCACCTGCCGGCCTTTGAGCGCGCCGCCGATCAGGGTTTGGCAGCGGCCTTGGACCTCGCCCGCCAGGCCGCGCGGGAATGGGATCTGCCCGAGGAGGTCTGCGAGCAGTACCTCACGCGAGAGTGCCTGTATCGCCTGCCCGCTGGGGAGATGGAGCAAGCGCTATGGACCTTCCGCAATCGGGCGGCCGCACTGGACCTGTGCGACCCGGCGCTGGCACCCCGGGCCATTGCGCTCTGAGCGTCCGGGTCCCCCGACCTGTGGACCACTCGTTGCATTGTGAGGGCCGGAGCCTTAAAACGCATCTAGGGGGGCCGGGGATGGATGTGGCCCCGACTCCGTTCACACCTCGCCGGATGCACTGATTTGACTAGCCCTGAAACCCTCTTCGACCTGGAGGACACCGTGCCGAAGAAGTCCTCCCGCAAGGCTTCCAAGAAAGCCAGCCGCAACGCCAAGGCCACCGCAACCAAGCGCAAGCCCAAACGGAGGGAAGCAGCCGAAGCCCGGGACATCTCCGTAGCCGAGTTCTTCGAGAAGAACCGCCACATGCTGGGGTTCGACTCCCCCACCAAGGCCATCCTGATGTCCGTCAAGGAGGCTGTGGACAACAGCCTCGACGCCTGCGAGGAGGCAGACATCCTGCCCGAGCTGTGGGTCGAGATCGACCCGGTCAAGGGCAAGGTCTACCGCATGGCGGTCGAGGACAACGGGCCGGGGATCGCCGACACCCAGATCGGGAAGATCTTCGGCAAGCTCCTGTATGGGTCCAAGTTCCACAAGCTGAGCCAGAGCCGGGGCCAGCAGGGCATCGGCATCTCGGCGGCGGGCATGTACGGCAAGCTCACCACCGGCAAGCCGGTCGTGATCCGCTCCAAGCGCAAGCGTCATGACGCCGTCGAGTACATCCTGACCATCGACACAGCCCGCAACAAGCCGGAGATCCACTCCAGCGAGAGCATCAAGTGGCCCAAGAAGACCCACGGCACGCGCGTCGAGATCGAGATGGAGGCCACCTACAAGAAGGGCATGCGCTCGGTGGACATGTACCTCAAGCAGACCGCCATCGCCAACCCGCACCTGACCTTGCACTATCGGTCCCCCGTCGGGGAGGAGGTCACCTACGAGCGCAACACGCGGGTCAAGCCCGAGGAGACGGTCGAGATCAAACCCCACCCGCACGGGGTAGAGCTCGGACGCCTGATCGCCATGCTCGGGAACACCAACTGCCGCTCGCTCTCGGGGTTCCTGCAAGAGGAGTTCTGTCGCGTGGGCTCGACCGTGGCCAAGCGCATCATCAAGAGCGCGGGCAGCAACCTGACCGAGAAGTCCTATCCCTCGCGCATTGCGCGGGAAGAGGCCAGCGCCCTCTACGAGGCCATCGCCGAAACCAAGATCTCCTCTCCTCCCAGCGATTGCATCGCCCCCATCGGTGAGGACCTGCTCCTGAAGGGCCTGAAGAAGGAGCTGGAAGCCGACTTCTATGCGACGGTGACGCGCCCCCCGGCGGTCTACCGCGGGAACCCGTTCCAGATCGAGGTGGGCATCGCCTACGGCAAGCCCGGTGGGGTGGGCCTGGAGCTCACCGACAGCGGACGGATCCAGAAGAAGACCAAGGCCGAGAAAGCCACCGAAGAGCTGGTGGCCAGCGCCGACGAGCCCGTGCGGGTGCTGCGCTTCGCCAACCGCGTCCCGCTCCTGTACCAGCAGTCGGGCTGCGCCATCACCAAATCCGTGGTGCAGACCAACTGGCGCTCCTACGGCCTGTCCCACCCACGGGGGGGCCTGCCCATCGCCCCCATGGCCCTCATCGTCCACATCGCCTCGGTCTGGGTGCCCTTCACCTCCGAGTCCAAGGAGGCCATCGCCTCGTACCCCGAGATCATCAAGGAGGTCAAGCTCGCCCTGCAGGAGTGCGGCCGCCAGCTGGGCATCCACATCCGCAAGGGCAAGCGGCTCAAGCGCGAGTTCGAGAAGCGCGAGTACATCGAGAAGTACATCCCCCACATCGGACTTGCCCTGCAGGAGATCCTCGGCCTTACCAACAAGGAGCGCGACAAGACCGTCAAGACCCTCGAAGACGTGCTGCACCGCTCGCGCAAGTTCTAGCCAACCCCGTCACGCCAACCACCATGGAAGAAATCCACATCTACCTGCTGATCCTGATCGCCTGGGTCTTCTTCCAGGGCCTATGGATCTCCAAGCTCTCCAAGGCCGTCGCCGCCCTGGCCGAGAAAGTCGGCCACCTAGAATCCGCATCCTGACCCATGGCAAAGAAAAAAAAGACGGCAAAGAAGTCCAAGAAGGGTGCCGTGGCCACCAAGGCCAAGCCCAAGAAACGCAAGGGCATGGACACCGATGATCGCAAGACGATCAAGATCATCGACAACACCGCCGAGCGCGTGCAGGCGTCCATCGGACGCCGCATCCTGCCCGAGCTGAAGTTCCCCGTGCGCTCGCTCTCAAACGTCACCTACAGCAAGGCCATCGGCTACCTGGCCCTGGGCAAGGGTCGCAAGGCGCGCGCCCTGTCGGTCAACACCGTCAAGAGTTTTGCCCAGACCCTGCGCCTCATGTCCCTCTCCAAGGAGATGGTCGAGAACGACGACTTCGCTACCAAGCGGGAGGCGTACTACATCTCCAAGAACTGGGGCGACGCCAAGTTCAAGGAGCAGCCCGAGTCCGACGCGGTGATGGATGACATCGAAGCGCTCGCCTCGCTGGAGGGCGTCTCCCGCGAACAGCTTCGCTACCGACCCGAAGAGCACGGCGGCGCTCTGGCCGGCCAACTGGTTGTGATCGACCGCGACAAGCAGACGGGCAAGGAGATCCGCATCGACTGCACCCAGATGGGAACCGGGGCCTACTCCATCCCCAGCTCCGTGGAGCACCTGCAGTTCGAGACCAATGCCAAGTTCATCCTGGCCATCGAGACCGGCGGTATGTTCAACCGCCTCAACGACCACCAGTACTGGCACGACGCCAAGTGCATCCTCGTCTCCATGGGCGGGGTCCCCTCCCGCGCCCAGCGACGCTTCGTGAGGCGCCTGTCCGAGGCCAAGAAGCTGCCGGTGTACTGCTTCGTGGACTGCGACCCCTATGGCATCGCCAACATCTACCGGACCCTCAAGGTGGGCTCTGGCAACGCGGCGCACATCAACCGCTTCTTCTGCGTCCCCAATGCGCGCTACCTGGGGGTCACCCCCCAGGACATCACGGACTTCAAGCTGGAGGATGCCACCCATCCCCTGGCGGACGTGGACGTCAAGCGCGCCAAGGACGCCCTCAAGAACGATCCCTTCTTCCAATCCCACGCACCCTGGAGGAAGGCCCTCAAGCTCCTACTCAAGATGGGCGTGCGCGCCGAACAACAGGCCCTGGCCAAGTGGGGCCTCAACTTCGTGATCGAGGAGTACCTGCCCAAGAAGCTCAAGGACAAGAAGGGCTTCCTGCCGTAACCCGGGGATCGTGGACCAGGGAACGAGGCTGTATCCTCGGGGCATGATGCACACACGCCTTGCCTTCTCGGGCCTCCTCATTCTCGGACTCGCCAGCGCCTGCCACCAGGCTCCCCACCGTGCAGCCGTCCAAGATGACGGACGCCCGAACATCATCTGGATCATGGCCGATGACCTGGGCTGGGGAGAGCTCGGCTGCTACGGCCAGGACAAGATCCGTACCCCGCGCGTCGACCAGCTGGCCGCGGAGGGGATGCTGTTTGAGCAGCACTACTCAGGAGCCCCGGTCTGCGCCCCTGCGCGCTGCGTCTTGATGACGGGCATGCACAGCGGCCATGCCCATGTGCGCGGCAACTTCGAGATCGGCGGCTGGGGTGACGATGACGGTGAGGGGCAGCTGCCCCTTCCGGAAGGAACCGCGACCCTGCCCGGCCTGCTCCAGAGCGCAGGCTATGCCACGTGCGCCGTGGGCAAGTGGGGACTCGGTGGTCCGGACACGAGCGGCGAGCCCAACCGCCAGGGATTCGACCACTGGTTCGGCTATCTGTGCCAACGCCAGGCCCACAACCAGTACCCCACACACCTGTGGCGCAACGGGGAGCGGGTCGATCTGGAGGGCAACGTGTGGAAGAACCTGATTGGCAAGCAGTACTCCCATGATCTGATGGCCGATGAGATCCTTGGATGGATCCGTAATAACGCGGACGGCCCCTTCTTCGTCTACGTCCCCTTCCACATACCTCACGCCGCCATCCAGGTGCCCCAGGACTCTCTGGATGAATACGACGGCGCCTTTGATGAGGACCCGCCCTACACCGGGAACCAAGGCTACCTACCCCACCCCACGCCTCGCGCGGCTTATGCCGCCATGATCACCCGCATGGATCGGGACATCGGCCGGATCGTGGACCTTCTGGAGGAACTGGGCCTACGCGAGAATACGCTGGTGGCCTTCAGCAGTGACAACGGTCCCACCTTCAATGGCGGGACGGACTCCACATTCTTCGAGAGCGCCGCTCACTTCCGGGGGCTGAAGGGAAGTATCTATGAAGGTGGCCTTCGTGTCCCCCTGGTGGTCAACTGGCCCGGTCAGGTGACCGCGGGATCGCGCACCAAGCACCTGTCTGCCTTCCAAGACGTGATGCCCACGCTGCTGGAGATCGCAGGTGTCCCCGCGCCTGATAACCTCGATGGGATTTCGTTCGCACCCACCCTGCGCTCAGAAGAGGATCAACCCGAACACGAGGCCCTCTACTTCGAGTTCCCATCCTACGGAGGCCAGCAAGCCGTGCGGTCGGGACGCTGGAAGCTCGTGCGGCGCCAGCTGCTCAAGGGTGAGCAGACGCTAGCCCTCTACGACATGCAGAGCGATGAATCGGAGGCCACTGACGTGGCCGCGCGCCATCCAGACATAGTGGAGCGACTAATGGCAATCGCAAACCGCGAGCACAAGCCCTCGGAGCACTTCCCGTTCCCCGCTCTCGACTAGCTCGGAGACCACCCAAGCCGAAGCCCGCATCCAACAGAAATGAATCGGGGCCGCCCCAAAAGGGACGGCCCCGATTCTCGTTGATCAGCGGTCGCCCCCCACGCTCGGTGGGGATCGGCCTAGCCCTTCTTCTTGGCCGAGTCGGGCGTGCGCGGGTTCACTTTCTTGGAACCGCGCGGGCTGAGGGTAATCTCCGGGAAGATGGCCGTCTCCACTTCAATGGACACGTTGACGGCACTGGTTTGGCGCACACCACCGGTGTACGTAAGGTATTGGGTGCCTCATCACGACTCAGGGAATCGCGCTTCCTTGATTTCCCGGCCACGCTCAGCGTCGGCGATGATGATCTTGGGACCCTTGCCTCGGGGCTGGAAGTTGTAGTACTCCTCGCCCGCAGACCCAAAGAACTTGAAGTTCGATTGTACGGTGACCTTGTCATCCTTCTGCTGGAAGGAGAACTCGCCGGTGACGTCCGCGCCCCACTCAACGTTGGTCTCTCCACCGGCAAATACAGCAAAACTCTGCATCGAGCCGGAGCGGATGGAGGCCGATGCCGAGCCCTTCTCGACCCGCCCGCTGACGAAGCTGTAGGTGCCGACAGGGACCGCAACCCCCTTACGGAAGCCGGCTACGCAGAACGAGATGTCGCCATCCTGGAAAACCGCCGAGCTGAGCTTGCCCTTCGACTCGAAGTCGCCCACGGCGTTCAGGGTGCCGGTCTCACCATCGAAGGGAGCCACGGTGACCTCCATGCCGTCTTCTGTCACGTCAAAGTGATAGAGCTTGCCACTCATGAGTACGACCTTCGACAGAAGAGAGGCGCTCTTGTTGCTGCCAACTGCCACGGCGTCAATGCCCCAATCCGAGTACTTGCCGTTCCCGTCCTGGTCAAAGACGTGCAGGGTCTGGCCCGCCACTTTGCCTTTCATGCTGGAGCCTGTTGTCCATTCGAACTTCTTGGCTCCCGTGTTGCGCAGGCGCACGGAGTACTTGACCAACTCACCCTCGGTGTTCTTGGAGCGCAGCGTGACAAAGCCGGTGCTGCGGACGGTTTCTTCGCAGTCACCATCGGCATTCGCGTCGATCTCGATCTTGTTGGTGCCTGAGATCTCAGTCTCGAAGGTCAAGCCGCCGGGAAGCTCGATGGCCTTGTCGGCACTGTGCCAGCGCTCGGCTGGAAGGACGAAGTCCCACCGTTCATGAGCGCTGTGCTTGAGCTTGTAGCTCTTGCCATTGGCTTTCCAGTCGCCGCTCGAACCGTCGACATCAAAGGCGGACGAGGAGGCCACCAAGGCCATGCAGGCCAGGGTGGAGAGTGCTAAAACCTTGGGTCGTTTGTTCATGATGATTTCCGGACTGAGATCAGTAACTACCTGCGCAGCAGCAACTGTAACCCCTATTGTGGGCCGTTTCGCCCCGAACGACCGGGGAAAAACCACCCTCAAAGTATACTAATCGGCCCAAATGGTCTGGACAGGGCCCCGAATGGGGGCATTGTGCCCCCATTGCACACCATGGCGCGGCCAAGTCCTGCCCACAACCGCAGCGAACCACATCATGCTCCACCTCACCTTCGCGTGCCTCCTGGCTCCCTTTTTCCCCACCCAGGCCCCCTCCCTGCTCGCTGCCGTCCCGGACAACGCCGTCGCGGTCGCGAGGTGCTCAAGCGTCTCCCTCCTGCGTGACCGCATGGAGAACAACCGCTGGGCCCAGTTCCTCCAGACCAACACCGGACAGGGCCTGCTGATCGACTCCCTTATGGGTGGAGGAGGCAACGATGAGATCGAAGAGATGATGGAGATCGGGTCGGCCTTGAATGGGGAATGCGTCCTGTTCTCCAGTGAGACACTGACCGGCTTCCTCACCACGCCGCCCACGAACGCAGCTGCACTGAAGTCGGCCATGCAGGCTTGGATGCCAGAAGAAGACGAGGGATACAATCACGCCAGCCAGGTGATGTTCGGAGCGCAGGTGGACGTCTTTGCGCGGGATCGTTCCGAATTGTATGGAGGTGTCCTCGACGCGGTCGCACTTGTGCATCACCCCATGGCCTTCGGACTGTTCACCGCAGACAATGGCGAAGAACTCCTGAACGGTCTGAAGTCCAGCCTCTCGAGTCTTGGAACGAACCACCGCTCGCCCCTGGTTGAGGCGCTCGCCGCTCGCCGGTCGCAGGTGGGTCACGCAGGACTTGTGGAGTTCATCTTGGACTCGTCCCAGACCATCCACGCCATGGTGGACGAGTTCTCGCCCCCAGGAGTCACCCTCACAAGAGAGCAGACTCTCGGGAAGGGTCCCTGTGACCTGTACCTCAGCTTGGACGTGCAACCCGGCACCCGTATGGAGATGCGCGGCCACTTCAACGTCCCGTCGGGAACGCTGGCCAGCCGCTTTGCTGACTGCATGCGCCCTCTGCCCATGGGACTCGCGGACTCGATCCCGCACGATTCTATTGCCTTCACTGGTTTGGGACTCGATCTGGCAGCCGGGTTCGAACTGGGTCGCAAGATCCTCGCGGAATTGAAAGCAGAGGAGGCCCTGGACACCGTAGATCAGGGGCTGGCCGCGGGACAGGCCATGACGGGCGTAGACCTGGAGCAGGCGCTGATCCGGCAGTTGACCGGCCCCATGGCCCTCGTGTTCCTGGAACCGGGTGACAGTACAAAAGCCGATGACATCTTTGACCTTCCTTTGTTCTTCATGGAGGGCCTAGGCAACGGCGTCCTGTTCCAAGAGGCGTTCGAGGAGCTCATTCCCCTGGGCGAGCAGTTCATTGAGCTGAACCTGAGCGATGTGCACGGAGTGGATGTCTACCAGGCGAGTGGCGAGGACTTCGGCCTCGCCTTCTTGCCCGAGGCTTTCGTGGTGGCTCTGAACAACGACGCACTCGTACGCGCGATCACTGCAGCCGTCGGCGAGGAGCAGAGCAACGAGCCGGGCCGCATCTCCGCCACGCTCATGGCCAACCCCGGAGTCTGTGGTCTGGCGACCACGGTCATGTCGCCCTTCTGGCGCTCCATGATAGAAGGAGACGAGGAGGCCATTGGCCTTGTGGAGGGTGCCCAGATCACCTCCAGCCTGCGTCGCGTGGCAACCGGGTTCGAACTCCATCTGATCGCCCATTGATGGCACTACCCAGACTGCCCTGAACCATGCTGAGAAATCTCTCCTATGGCCTGAGCCTTTGCCTGCTCGCCGGCGCTTGCCAGAGCCTGACGCGGTCGGGAGCCTCGGGTGGCCCCCCGAACGTGGTGGTCATCCTGGCCGACGACATGGGCTGGGGAGATCTGGAGTCCCAGGGGGCTACGGGGTTCTCCACGCCGCAGCTGATGCGGCTGGCTGCCGAGGGCACGCGCTTCCAGTCGGGCTACGTGCCCCAGCCCGTGTGCACTCCCTCCCGCGCCGCCCTGCTGACGGGCTGCTACCCCATGCGCCTGGGCCTGGGCCAACGCGTGCTCTTCCCCTACTCCACCCACGGCCTGAATCCGTCCGAGGAGACCCTGGCCGAGTCCCTCGCGGGGCGCGGCTACAAGACAGCCTGCATCGGCAAGTGGCACCTGGGGCACTTCCCCGAGTTCCTGCCCCTGAGCCAGGGCTTCGATGAGTACTTCGGCATCCCCTATTCCAACGACATGGATGCCCACTACTACTCCCACAACGACTTCCAGGCGCCGGGTCTGGCCCTGTACCGGAACGAGGAGGTGATCGAGCGCAGTCCCGATCAGTCCCAGTTCACCCGGCGCTGCACCGATGCCGCCATCGACTTCATGAAGCGTCACAAGGACGAGCGCTTCTTCCTGTACCTGGCTCACCCCATGCCCCACCGCCCGATCCACGCGTCGGAGCCCTGGGTGGGATCCAGCGAGCTGGGTCTGTATGGGGACGTCCTGCAAGAGCTCGACGATTCGGTCGGGCGTATCCTCGACGCGTTGGCAGCCCTTGAACTTGAGAAGGAGACCCTCGTGGTCTTCACTTCCGACAACGGCCCCTGGCGCCGCGAATCCACCGGCGGCCTGCGCGGCAAGAAGAACACCACCTGGGAGGGAGGCGTTCGGGTGCCCCTGATCTTCCGTCTGCCCGGCCGCATCCCCGCGGGCCGAACGAGCCAGGCACCTTTCGCGTTCATGGACCTCAAGCCCAGCGTCGAAGCCCTGGCGGGGGGCCTCAGCGACGTCGCCAATGATGGCCGCGACCTCTCCGCTCACCTCGTCGGAGGGGCTGATCCCGAGGAGCACGTGCTCGCGTTCTACAAGGACCAGCGCCTGCAGGCCCTACGCCGGGGCCGTTGGAAGCTGCACGTGCACCGGCCCGAATGGAAAGGGCAAGAGCATGCCCCCCTGCTCTTCGACCTGGAGGTCGACCCCGAGGAATCCAACGATCTGGCTGCAACCGAACCCAGCGTGGTGGCGCGCATGCTGGAGGACTCCGCGCGCGTGCGCATGGACCTGGGTGACGTGGGGCGCGGGATTCGTGGAAACGGAATCCGGGAGGCCGGCCAGCACGTGGTCCAACCTCCCGGAGAAGCTGCTTCAGATTCTTGAGTCGGGGCCTTGGCCCGCAGAGTCTGACTACTTCTTGTCCAGGGTCTCCTGGAAGAAGGCCTTGTAGCGCGGCTCGGTGGTGACCTCCAGGCCCTTGGCGGCGTAGTGCTTGGCGCGCTCGGGGTTCTTGGCGAACTCCGAGTTCCAGTAGGTACCCAGCAGATACAGGCTCTCGGCCGTACCCACATCGATACTGGCTGCGGCCTCAACAAGAGCATCCAGGTGTGCCAGGGCGGGAACGATGGCGGCCTCTTCCATAACGCCTTCCATGAAAGCCAGTACCGAACGGGCGTACAGGCCCGATTCGTTCTTGGGATCCAGAGTCTTGGCTCCCTCGAGCGTGCCCTTGTCTGCCTGGCCCACCGTGTTCAACAGATCAATGGCCTTGGCCTGGTCCTTGACGGGCAGGCTCTTCCAGTTCGCCTTGATCGGAGCAGCCAGGGAGCCGGCAAAAGCAGAGTCCCCGCCCTCTTTCTCGAGGAGGTTCAAGATGGCGGTCAACGCCTTGATGCGCGCCTCGCCCTCGGCCTTCTCAAAAGCGTCCAAGCTGTCCGTGACAGCCTTCAGGGCAGCCATGCCCTTGGTGCGGAGCTCGTTGACGTGCTTTACGTAGACCTCAGGCCCTCCCTCCTGGTAGCCGGTACGCCCGTAGACCAGACCATCGGCCGTCATCAGCAGGACGGTCGGGTAGCCAGCAACGGCGTGCATCTGGGCCAGTGCCGCGTTGCGCACCGGGTTGGGGACCTTGGCCTTGACCTCCGCGGAGTTTGGGAAGTCAAGCGAGACCAGGATGTAGTCCTTGTTCATCGGAGTCAGGAACTCGTCGTGATCAAAGACCTCTTTGTGCAGACGGATGCACCAGCCGCACCAGTCCGATCCGGTGAAGTCCACGAAGAGATGCTTGCCCTGTTTCTTGGCGAGCTGAACGGCCTCGTCATAATCAGCGACCCAATGATCGCCACCTGTGGCCAGGGTGGATGTGAGCAGGGTCGCGAGAGCGAATAGTGTCGGTTTCATCAGATGAGAGTGGACGGTGGGATTTGGAGAAGAGTGTGCCGGGTATTGTGGTGCAGGGTGGAGCACATGACGAGATGGCGAGAGGAATCTTTGACCCTCCTAATACCCTGAAGCGGCTAGGCCAAGGGCTCAAAGAGGGGTTCCATGGCATCCCGCAGGTCCTGAGCCAGTTGCTTACGGTCGGGAGCCCAGATGGGATGTTCGCTGATCGTAAGTCGGGCGCGGCAACGCCAAAGCCCGAACAGACCCCAGAAGTGCCTCAAGGCACTGCGGTCCGAGGGCCAGGTGATGGTCTCGGTGGGAGGCGCCGCACCCGCTGGCGAGGTGTAGTGGAGTAGGGCGTAGTGCACGGGTCGCTCGAGGCTCACGGCGGGCTGCAGCAGGGATGGCTGGAACGGATGCAGGCGATCACCGGGATAGATCCCGCCTTCGAGGAAGAGCAGGATGTTCTCGCCATTCCCCATGGCCTCCGAGATCACCCTGTTGACCTCGCCCACTGCGGTCCGCCTGGAGCGGTCGATCAGGATAGTCCCGATGCCGGAGATGATCCTGCCCACCAGTGGCCAACTGCCCAGCTCCGCTTTACCTACAAAGCGGCCTCCGGTCGCGGCAGCCAGCACGAAGATGTCCGCGGTGCTGACGTGGTTGCAAACCAGAAAGTATGGCGATGGAGGGATCTGGCCCACGATCTCCAAGCGCTCCCCGCAGACCCACAAGACGCTGCGCCCCCACATGGACATGGCCCAACGCCGACAGACGATGCGGGGGCCAACCCAGAACAGGGTGATCGGAGCCGCGATGAGCAGAAACAGACCCGTCAGCAGGGTCAATAGGACGACCGACGGTGCCCGGATGACGAACAGGAGAATGGACACGGCCAAGGGGGTCCCGAGCAGGGCAGGATCGAAGAGCGGAGCTAGTGCTGGTGCCCGCCCGGGCCGTGCACGTGACCGTGCTCAAGCTCCTCGGAGCTGGCCTCGCGCACCTCGGCGATCTCCACGTTAAAATTCAGGGTCACTCCAGCGAGGGGATGGTTTCCATCGAGGCGCACCTGATCACCCTCGACACCAACCACGGTGACGACGTGCACGCCTCCCTCACTCTGGGCCTGGAACTGCAT
>PBIX01000024.1 GCA_002720975.1 Planctomycetota bacterium
CGCGTGCGACCTGGAGTTCCACCGTCCCGGGCCGTCGTACACCATGGACACCGTTGAACAACTGCGAGCCGAAGTGGGGGAGGATGAGGATGCGTCCATCTGGCTCCTGATCGGGGCGGACAACCTGCCCGGGCTTGTGGGCTGGCACCGGGTCGCGGAGCTCCTCGAGGCCGTACGTCCCATCGTGATCCGGCGTGCGGGAGAGGATCACGGGTTGCCGCCCGAGCTGGAGCAGAGGTTGTCGACAGGGGCGTTGGAGAGGCTCCGAGCCGGGGTGCTCTCCCTGCCGCCAACTCCCGGTCGTTCGACGGATCTGCGTGCCGCGCTGCGCGCTGGCGACAGGACTCCAGAGGATCTCCCTGAAGCCGTGGGCGAGTACATTCGCCAGCGCGGTCTGTACGGGGGCCTCTAGGTGCGCGCCTCGTGAGTTGTGCGTCCTGGACGGCACTGCTCGTGACCTTGGTTGCGACGCCGATTCTGGCGCGGGCGGCCTTGGCTTGGGGCTTTGTCGACAGCCGTGAGTTCGGCCTTGCCCAGCGCAAGCCCAGAGAAAACCCCGTCCCTCCGGTGGGCGGAATTGCCGTGCTCTTGGGGTTGGTGGGGGCCTTCCTTTGTGGCGAGGAAAGCCTGCCCTGGGCTGCATTGCTGGCGGCGTTTGCATTGGGTCTCGCGGATGACCTGCGCCCTGCAGGGTTGAGCCCGCTCGTGAAGCTCGCAGGTCAGTGCGCGGTGGGGGGCGTTCTGGGCTGGTGCCTTGGAGACGGAGCGTGGAACATGGCCGCATGGTCCGTGGCGGGGGTGGTGGCCATGAATGCGGCCAACACCTTTGACTGCTCGGACGGGGCTTGCGGCACCTTGGGAGTCGTGGGACTGGCGGGTCGCAGTGTCGCGGCGCCGGCTCTGCTTGGTTTCCTGCCTTGGAACGTGTTTGTTCGGCGGGGTCCGGAGCGTGTACCCATCGCCTACCTGGGGGACTCCGGAAGTCACCTGGTGGGTGTTCTCCTGGCGAGCTGTCCGGAGGCCTGGGGGATTCTGCTTCTGCCCTTGCTGGATCTGGGACGCCTGAGCGTGGTGCGCATCAGGCAGGGGCGACGACCCTGGGACGGAGACCGACTGCATCTGGCCCATGCGTTGGAGCGCAGGGGCTTGGGCAATCTGGGAGTGCTGGGCCTGTTGTTGGCCATACTTGTTGGGCTCCGCATGGTCCTGGATGGGGTCGTTCCGCTCCCGCGTTGAACGCTACTTGGGCCATTGCCCTCAGTGACCGGGAGCCGCCTGCCCGTTGGCAGGCAGTCGCGTGAAATCGACGGGGTCGGTTTTCGAATCAGGGGGTAGCGCAGGTCGTGACGGGGAGATCCCGGTCCGCTCTCTGCGCCCCATGGGGCTTCATTCACGGCGGCTACCCTCGCGCTCACCCCCTTTCCCCGGCGATCCTCCCGCCCCCCCTTGCCCCCGCCCCACCCCCTCCCGATAATCCTTCGCCCCTTCCCTGGCGAAGGCAGTCCCTGGCACTCCCGTGGCGTACCCTCTCACCGCAATCATCTCCGACCTGCACGGGAACATACCCGCGTTGGAGACTGCCCTTGCAGATGCCAAGGACCGCGGCGTCGAGCGGTACGTCTGCCTGGGTGACGTCATCGGATACGGAGCCGATCCATGCGGAGCCCTGGACCGGGTCATGGACCTCTGTGCCCCCGCCCACGAGGGAGGCCTGTGCCTTCAGGGCAACCATGAGTACGCCCTGTGCTACAGCGCGGAGGACTTCAATCCCAAGGCGCGGGCGGCGATCGACTGGACCCACGCGGCGATCTCAAGCGCCCCGGACCGAGCCTCGGAGTACTGGGATTTCCTGGGGGAACTTGAACCCTCGGCCACCGATGAGGCGGCCATGTTCGCCCACGGATCCCCCCGCGACCCTGTGCGCGAGTACCTCCTGCCCCGGGACGCGCGCGATGAGAAGAAGATGCAGGCCAACTTCGAAGCGATGCGCAGACCCGTGTGCTTCGTGGGGCACAGCCACGTGCCCGCGGTCTACTACAAGGACGGCACCCTGTTCCGCCCCAATGGCATCGATGGGCCCTACGCCCTGGGGGACCTGGACTCCAATCCCTGCATCGTGAACGTGGGCTCGGTGGGCCAGCCCCGTGACGGGGATGCGCGGCTCTCCTACGTGCTCTTCGACGGGGCGAACATCACATTCATCCGGCTCGAGTACGACTGGCAGGCTGCGGCCAAGGCCATTCGGAGCGTGCCCGAACTTCCCGAATTCCTGGCCGACCGTCTGGAGGCCGGCCGCTGACCTGAGCCTCCTCTTGGAAAAGCGTCTCCCCCTCTTCTTCCTGCTCTCGTTTCTCGCCCTGGTGGTTTTTTCTCGGGATGTCCCCGAAAAGGAATCTTCGACGGGCAATTCGACGGGCAATCAGACGGGCAATCAGACGGTTCATACACCGGGTGCCCTACCGGGGGAGGCATCGGCTGTTGAGAGCGTTCTGCCTGCCACCCAGGCGCGGCCCGACACGGAAGCCGAGCCCTGGCGTGAGACCCTCAGCCTCGGCACCTCGGGCGAGCCCGGCTACTATCTGGCGACCTTCGACAGTCGCGGGGGCGTCCTCAGCGAGCTGCGCCTGGGCCGTTTCTACAACAAGAACGGCCTCGATCCGCAGCAGAAAGAGGACCCGGAGAACTGGGTTCAGCTCCTGTCGGAAGTGAATACACCCTCGGGGATGCAGTCCTCACTCGGGCTCCAATCCACGTCGCCCAGCGAGCCCATGGTGGGCTTTCCACTCGATCAGGTGCATTGGCAGCACGAGGTGCTGGAGGAGTTTGGAGTCACCGTTGGCGTGCAATTCAGCCACGACACGGGCCGCGGCCTGAGCCTGACCAAGACCCTGCGGGTGCAGCCCAACTCCTATGACCTGACCCTGGACATCGAGCTGCGCAATAGCATCCCCGAGTGGGCTGGTCGGCAGCCGCGCCTCATCTTCACTCCGGCGCTGGGGATGCCGGCCAGCGCTGATGATGCCTACTACCTGGAGCCTAGTGCGGGTGTCAGCTGGGAGCAGGACGGCGAGCTGGAGGTCGAGCGCCAGGAGCTCACGATCGGGGAGCAGGAAGGTGAGTCCTTCCCACCCACCCGGGGCATCCGCTGGGCGGGAATGGACAGCAAGTACTTCGCCGTGCTGGCCCGGCCCGATGCAGCCACCCGGGGCCTGGTCAGCGGAGCCGGCTGGCGCAGCGTTTACGACCTGGGCTGGGTTGCTGAGCATCCGATAGACCCCCAAAAGTCGCTGGAGGAAAACAAGGAGAACGACCCCGTCAACGGGTGGCGTCACGTGACCTGCGACCTGGACCTGCTGCCCTCCCTTCCGGGTCCGGACGGCGGCGGCGCCAAGATGACCTTCAAGATCTACGCGGGTCCGAAGAGCAGCGCACTTCTCGAGGAGCACGATCCTTCACTCCTGAGTCTGGTGGATGGCGATCTGGGTTTCTTCTCCGGCATCGCCGCGACCCTGCTGGCCATCCTGGCCTTCTTCCACGGGATTCTGGGCAACTGGGGCTGGTCGATCATCTGCCTGACCCTCACCGTGCGCCTGGCTCTGTTCCCCTTCAACCGCCGCTCCCAGACGGCCATGGCGCGCCACGCGAAGAAGATGAAGCGCGTGCAGCCCATGCTCAACGAGCTCAAGGAGAAGTACAAGAAGGACCCCCAGAAGCAGCGCTCCGAGCAGGCGCGCATCATGCAGGAGGAGGGCGCCTTCCCGCCCCTCGGTGGCTGCCTGCCGATCTTCGTGCAGATCCCCATCTTCTTCGGTCTCTTCAAGGCCCTGCGGGTCAGCTTCGACCTGCGTCAGGCTCCCTTCATCGGGTGGGTGAAGGACCTCTCCGAACCGGACCGGTTGATGCGCCTGGACTGGGACCTGCCCCTTCTCGGCACGGTGGAGTACCTCAACGTCCTGCCACCCTTGATGGTCTTCCTGTGGATCCTGCAGCAGAAGGTGATGCCCAAGCCCACCGACGAGCAGGCCCTCAAGATGCAGAAGATGATGATGTGGATGCCGATCGTCTTCGGGTTCTTCCTCTACAACTACTCGTCCGGTCTATCCCTGTACATGATCACGACCTCCCTGTTCGGGGTGCTTGAGCAGACGGTGATCAAGAAGATCTGGCCCATCGACGACAGCGAGCAGCCCAAGAAGAAATCGGGCTTCATGGCGCGCATGGCCGAGATGCAAAAACAGGCTCAGAAAATGCAGGAGATGCAGAAGGCCGAGAAACAGCGCGCGCAGCAGAAGGGCAAGCGCAAGAAGCGCTGAGGGTCTAGCCATGGCCGGCACGGCAGCGGAGCGAACCCGGTCGACCATCTGCGCCGTGGCCTCCGCGCCCGGCGCGGGCGAGCGGGCCGTGGTGCGCGCCTCCGGGCCCCAGGCCTTGGAAGCGGTGCGCGGACTGTGCCGCGACGCTGAAGGCCAGCCTCTCGCCCCACCGGGCCGGGGGTTGTACGAGGTCCAGGTGGACGACGGGGTGGGGGTGCAGCCCGCTCTCCTGGTATGGATGCCGGGTCCGGGCTCCTACACCCGCGAGGACGTGGCCGAGTGGCACCTGGTGGGCAACCCGGCCCTGGTGCGTGCGGTTCTGCGGCGGCTGGGCGAGCTGGGGGTCGAGCCCGCGGGGCCCGGTGAGTTCACACGCCGCGCCTTCGAGAACGGTCGGCTGGACCTGACGCGTGCCGAGGGTGTCTTGGCCCTGGTGGAGGCGCGTAACAGCGAAGAGTTGCGCGCTGCGGGGTCCCTGCTGGCTGGTGGTCTGGGAGGGCGTATTGCCGCCCTGCGCGAGGTGCTCGAACATCTGCGCGCCCTGACGGAGGCCAGCCTGGACTTCGACCAGCAGGACACCGGGCACGTACCCCTGGAGGAGATCACCGCAGCCCTGGAGAAGGCCCGGGCGGACCTGCTCGAAGCCCGCACCTGGGAGAGCCGTCGCACGCCAGCCAGTGGTCTGGCGCGGGTGGTTCTGGCGGGCCTGCCCAATGCAGGTAAGAGTGCGCTCTTCAACCGACTCACCCTGGAGGGCGACGAGCACCGCGCCATCGAGAGCGATCAGGCCGGAACCACGCGAGACGCCAAGATCGGGCGCCTGGCCCTGCCGGGGGGCCAGGAGGTCCTGCTGGTGGACACGGCCGGGTTCGATCCCCACGCCGAGGGCGTGGAGGCCATGGCTCAGGACCGGCGCGACCTGGAGTGGGAGCGGGCCGACCTGCTCCTGGAGGTCGTTGACCCGCTCGGGATCCAGGCCACAGCGGACAATCCGGCGACGGGCTCCGGCATCCCGCGTCTGGTCGTCAAGAGCAAGGTCGATCTCGTGCCCCCCCCCGAGGACTCGGGCGAGTCGCTCTGGATTTCCAGCCACACAGGGGCAGGGCTCACAGGGTTGCTGGCTCAGATTGAGACCCGACTGGGGCTGGCCATTCAGAGCGATAGCCCTTCCTCGTCCAGCTCCGGCCTGGAGCGCCAGCTCTCAGAGAGGCATCGCCAGGCCCTGGATCAGGCCCTGCAGGAGTTGGGCCAGGCGCGGGCCCTGCTGGGGGAGAGGGCCGGGTTGGATCTTGTGGCCGAGGCCCTGCGGAGCGCGGGGCTCGCCCTCGACCGCATCACCGGCCAGACCACCCCCGAGGATCTGCTCGACCGGATCTTCTCCAGGTTCTGCCTGGGCAAATAATCACGCACCGTCCCTGGCCCGAGAGGTCCTACGGGGGCACGGGACAGGTCGTGTTGGTAGGTATCTACCGCCTCCATCCCCACAAGATGTAGAGTGTGCGTCGGCCCTTCCCGACCATGAAATGCCCCCGCTGCAAGGAGGACGACGTCCACGTCGTCGACTCCCGAACTTCTGCCTCCGGGTCCGTCACCCGTCGTCGCCGGGAGTGCAAGAAATGCTGCCAGCGCTTCACCAACTACGAGCGCATCGAGGAGAGCACCCTACGCGTTGTGAAGAAGAATGGTGAGCGCGTGCGCTTTGAGCTCGAGCGTGTGGTGAAGGGCATGCTGGTGGCCTGCGAGAAGCTGCCTGTGGCCTTTGAGGAGATCGAGAAGGCGGCCGCACGGGTGGAGTCCCGTTGTCAGAACGAGTACGACCGCGAGGTGGAGAGCACCGTGATCGGTGCGCTGGTGATGGATGAGCTACGCCAGCTGAATCAGGTGGCGTACGTGCGCTTCGCCAGCGTCTACCGTGAATTCAAGGACGTGACCCAGTTCCTGGAGGAGCTTGAGGAGTTGGGAGGAGAGAGCGCATGAGCGCGCCGCACTCTTCCGAGGAGCCCCAGGCCGAGGGGCCGCCGTCGGCTCCCCTGACGGATACTCCTGACGGGCCTCCCCAAGGCCTTCCCGTGGGCCTTCCCGTGGGCCTTCCCGTGGGCCAGCGCCGCCTGATCAAGCGCGATGGGAGCGAGGTGCCCTTCGATTCCGAGCGTATCGAGTCGGCCGTGCTGCGGGCCCTGGTTGCCGTAGGGGAGGATGACTCGGGGTTTGCCCGGGACGTGGCCGAGGTGGTCACCCTGGCCCTGGCCTCGCGGCCGGGCGATCCGCCCGGAGTGGAGCAGGTTCAAGATCTCGTGGAGCAGGCTCTGGTGGAGATGGGCCGGGCCAAGGTGGCGCGTGCTTACATCCTCTACCGTGACCGGCGCGCCCGGGCGCGGGCGGCCCTGACCATCACGGATCGAGAGGAGCGCGAAGGCCGCATGCCCTGGGTGCGCGCAGGTGGCGGCACCTCTCCCTGGAGTCAGGCGCGCATCGTCGCGGCCCTCATGGAGGAGGCCGACCTGCCCCGGTCTGTCAGCGAGGACGTGGCCGAGCGCGTGGAGCGGCGCGTCTGCGATTCCGGGCTGGCACGTATCTCCACCCCGCTCATCCGGGAATTCGTGGACAACGAGCTGATGGCCATGGGATTGGAGACGGCCCTGCATCGGCAGGGTCCCATCGGGATCCCGCGCCATGATCTCCGACGTTTGCTCGGAGAGAAGAGGCCCAGCCTGCGCTCGAACCCGAGCACTGGCCCAACCAATGCACCGTGCCGAGCGGGGCTCGAAGACGCTGTGGCGGACGCCATTCTCGGCCGCTATGCCCTCGCGGACCTGCTCGACGAGCGCACCTCCGAGCTGCATCGCCGGGGTGCGCTGTGGGTTGAAGGACTGCGACGCCCACATCTGGCTCTCTCGCGCGCCATTCCCGCGAGCCTCTGTCTGCGGGGTGAGCCCGGTGCCCACTCCGGCTCCGAGATGCTTGGCGAGTTGGCTCACACCCTGCGAGGGGTCAGCCACGGAGTGGTGGTGGAGGGCCTGCACGGTGTCGTCTCGCCCCTGCTGCGCTCCGCCCGCGCCCGGGACCGTGTGCGGGATCTGCTGGCGGCCATGGGAGCCTTGAGCCAGGCCACGGGGCGCTTTCTGGATCTGGCCAGCCCGGGCGGGCGTGGGGGCGCCCTGTTGCGGCGCCTGCTCCCCGAGCTCGAAGCTCTGCGTCAGGCAGGCCAGGCTCATCCGCGACTGTATCTGTCCTGGGATGAACTGTCCCCGGCCATCGCCACG
This sequence comes from Planctomycetota bacterium, assembly GCA_002720975.1. GTDB lineage: Bacteria > Planctomycetota > UBA1135 > UBA1135. Next base: position 7,577 of record PBIX01000024.1, read on the forward strand.
GACCCCAAGCTCCAGGAGCAGGCCGCGCAGCTCCTGGCCGGGGGCTCGCTGGTTCCGGTATGGCATGGGAAGGGTGCTCGCTGGGTCGCACCCGGTTGCAGACGTGGTCGCCGCGAGGTGGGGCTCTTGGCCTGCGGCGGTGCCGTGGCGCTGAATCTCCCGCGGCTTGCCCGTCAGGCGGGCCCCTGGCGCGAGGATCTGCTGTTCGAAGCCCTGGGGGCGCGGGTCCAATCCGCCCTCGACGGCATCGAAGCCCTGGACGCGTTCCAGCGCCGCCACCCGGCCGCGCGCGAGGACGGCCTTCGGGAGCGCCGCGGGTTCGCCGTGGTGCCGGTCGGCCTGTCCGAGGCTCTGCGCATCCTGGGGGATGGGGTCGTGCGCTCCGCCCAGGGCGCGCGACTTCTGGGTGTGATGGCGGACACCACTCGACGCTTCGCCGAGGAGCGTGGACTCTCAGTGTGTGTCACATCCTTCTTTGGGGAGGACGCCCGTTGGGCCATGGCGCAGGCGGATGCCAAGCTGCCCCGAGCCAGCCAGCCACGGCTGTTTGCAGACTTGCCCGCGCCGGAATCGGAAGGTGACCGCCCCTATGGTTCGGGATTTGTGGCCCTGTCTCCCGGAAGTTCATTGCAGGACCCCACAGAGGATGCTGGCGAACAGGCCATCGTGTGTTCTACCCTGCGCGCGGGAGCCTTGGCTTCCAATCCGCTCTGGGTGTCGGCCGATCGGGATCTCACCTCCGGTCTCGATGCCTGGCGTCTCTTTCACGAGCGGCGTAGCGGAATCTCTGAACCAGATCATCTCCCCCCCCTGACCGCTCCCGGGCCTGCCCCGGACACGGCCGGGGACAACCTGTTCTCCCCCGTCCGAAGCTAGGCTTCCGACCTCTATGCGTCTCAACCGTCTCGAACTGCAAGGCTTCAAGTCCTTCGCCGACCGCACCGTCTTCAACTTCGGTGGCCAGCACCTGCTCGGCATCGTGGGGCCCAACGGTTGCGGCAAGAGCAACGTTGTGGACGCGGTGCGATGGGTTCTTGGAGAGACCCGTCCGACCTCCATGCGCGGCGAGGGCATGACGGATGTGATCTTCAAGGGCTCCGCATCCCGACCCGAAATGTCCGTGGCGGAAGTGACCCTGGTGATCGACAACAGCGATGGCGTGGTCGTGGAGATGGGCGCCGAGTTTTCAATCACCCGCATGCTCTACAAGAGCGGCGAGGGCGAGTACCACATCGACGGCAGCAAGGTGCGCCTCAAGGACGTGCGCGAGCTCCTGTACGGCACGGGCCTGGGGTCACGGGGCTACTCTGTACTCGAGCAGGGACGCATCGACGCGGTCCTGTCCGCCAATCCGGCTCAGCGCAGGGCGGTCTTCGAGGAGGCTGCCGGGATCAGTCGCTACCGCCAACGGCGGCACGAGACAGGGCTGCGGCTGAAGAGTGTCGAGCAGGACGTGTCACGGCTGGCGGACCTGATGGGTGAGCTGCGCACACGCGTACGCTCCCTGAAGATCCAGGCCGGCAAGGCCGAGCGTTGGGTGGCTGCACGGGACGAGTGGACCCTCGCACGTGGTCGCTTTCTGCAGCATCGTCTCCACGAGCAGGATAGTGAGTTGGCCGGGCTCTTCCCGGAGCTTGAGACCCTCGAGGCAAGTCAGAGTGCACTGCGGGCAGAGAGGTCCGCGGCCGAGGAGCAGGTCTGTGCGCAAGAAGAAGAGCGCTCGCGGGTCGTGGCTGAGCTCGATTCCATCTCGACCCAGGTCGGAAACCTGAATGCTGCTCTGGCCACCCTCGACGAGCGCAAGACCCAATTGGCTCTGCGCGTTCAGGCGTGGCGTGGTTCTGCACAAGAAGAAGCGGAGCGTGCGCAGGAGCTCGAGAACCAGATCGCCGATCGTCGCGCGGAGCAGGAGGTTTCCGGGACCGAACTCGTCGAGCTGGAGGTGGTAGCGCGAGAGGCCGAGGAGGAGGCTGCGGGTTTGAAGGACCGGGTGCTCGCTCTCTCCCGCAGCTACAAGCAAGCACGCCAGGACTCCGCAGACCAGAACGAGCGGCTGCTCGCCTGTCTGCACGAGCGCACCGGAGCCCAGAACCGGACCGTGCATCTGGAAGCCGCGATCGGGGACGCTCGTACGCGCTTGGGGCGCGCCACCAAGCGGCTGGGCCAGGTGGACGGAGAGCTGGCGGGCGCGCGCTCGAGCGTGGAGAAGATGCACGCCCTTGCGGTTGAAGCTCAGCAGAATCTGGAAGCTCGGGACAAGGCGCAGGCCGGGATGCTGAGCGACCTGGCTGTCGCCGAGGAGGCTCTGGAGAGCGGCCGATCCGAGCTGCGGGAGCACAAGCTGGCCCACGCAGGCCTCGAGGCGAGGCGCGAGGCTCTCCTGGAGAGCGGTGGCGGGGAAGGCGGCCTGGCTGCTGGTGCGCGCTGCGTACTCCAAGCCGTAGAGGATGGAGCCGGGCCCTGCACCGCGGGCACTCTGCACGGACTGCTGGCGGATCACCTGCACGTGGAGGCTCGCCTGGCGCGGGCCCTGGATGCGGTTCTTGGGGAGAAGGCCCAGGCGCTCTTGGCACCCGGTGCTGGCGAGGCTCAGGTTGTCCTGGAGTGGTTGGCCACGGGCGAGCACGGGCAGGCAGAGGTGCTGGTTCCCAAAGGTATGGGCTCCGATGGCATCACGTCTGCTTTGGGATCCGTCAACCTGGGCCGCTTCGACACACCTTCGTTCCTCGCATTCGAACCCTACGGTGCCAGCGTAGAGGGCCGCCTGTCTGAACTGGTGCAGTGCGCCGAGGACCTGCGCCCTCTGGTGGACAATCTCGTTGGGGATGTGGTGGTGGTGCGCGATCTCGTCAGCGCTCTCGATCTGGTCAAGCGCGAACCTCACTGGCGCTACGTGACCCCCAGCGGGGAGCTCGTGGATGCTGCGAGTGCCGTGGGTGGTTCCCGGGAGCTCGCTCAGGGGGCCATGGGGCGCAGGTCCATGGCTGAAGAGTTGGACTCCGAGATGGAATCCCTCGAGGCACTGCTGGGACAGGATCGCGAGGGCATCATCCAGTTGGAACAGACCGCTGCGGCCAGTCGTCTGGCTCATGAGCAGGCGGCCGACGAACATGAGGTCGCGCGTATTGCGGCGGCGCAGGCCAGCGGCGAGGCGCAAACCGCCTCGGCCCGCTTGACCGATCAGGAGACGGTGCGCGAAGAGCACGCCGGCATGGAATTGCGCGCACGCGAGGAGCTGGCCGCCTTGGCAAACGACCTGCAGGTTGCCCAGGACAAACGCATCAAGAGCGAGCAGGTCTTCACGCAGACCAACGAGCGCCTGGATGAAGTGGAGAAGACGCGTCGGGGCATGGAGGAGGAGCGCGAGGCTCTCTCCAAGGCGGAGGCCAAGGCGCGAGTGGAGACCACCCGGCTGCAAGGCGAGCTGGAGGCCTTGCGCGGGCGCGTGGAGGGCAGCGTGCGCCGCTGCGAAGAGGACCAGGCGGAACGACTCCGTGCCGAGGGGCGCTCGGCCAATTTCCTGGCCAACGCGGACCAGGGCGAGCGCGATGCCGAAGCGCTGACTCAGGATGGCCAGGGTCTGACCCTCAAGAAGGATGAATTTGAAGCCCGTTTGGGGGAGCTCCGCGAATTGGAGCGCAGCGGGGCGGCNCGTACCCGTGAGGTGCGNGAGCAGGCTGAAGGGNTGCAGCGCAACCTGGATCAGGTNGTGGAGGANCACTCGGAGAAGCGCCTGTGCGCGCAGCGCGTGGAGCTGGCACGGGAAGAGCTCCTGATCCGAGCCACTGAAGATCTCGACCTCCAAGCCAGCGACCTGCGGGAGGACTTTGAGCCAGAGGCCGAGCTGGCCCAGTCCGGCGCGATGCTGGCACTTGAAGACCGGGTCACGGAGTTGAAGGCCATTCTCGAGAAGCTGGGTCCGGTTAACACCGAAGCCGTGGATGAACTGGCCGAGGTCGAGGGGCGCCTGGGATTCCTGGAGACCCAGTCCGAAGACCTGGCCACCTCACGCAAGACCCTGATGGACACCATCGAGAAGATCGACGAGGAGAGTCGTCGGCTGTTCGAGGAGACGTTCACCGTCGTGCGCGAAAACTTCCGCAACATCTTCCGACAGCTGTTCGGTGGGGGAAAGGCCGACGTGATGCTGGAGGAGGGCGTCGATGTGCTGGAGGCGGGTGTGGAAATCGTCGCTCGTCCGCCGGGGCGCAAGTCCCTCTCTATCGGGCTACTCTCTGGTGGGCAGCGCTCCATGACGGCATTGGCTCTACTCTTCGCGGTGTTCAAGACGCAGCCCAGTCCGTTCTGCGTACTGGATGAGGTCGACGCCGCCTTGGACGACGCCAACATTGACCGTTTCCTGGGCATGCTGAATGGCTTTGCCCAGACAACCCAGTTCATCGTGGTTACCCACAACAAGGGCACCATGTCCGCCTGCCAGTCGCTGTTCGGCGTGACCATGGAGGTGAAGGGCGTCTCGCGCTTCGTCTCGGTGGAGCTGGATGACGTTGAGGAACTTGCCCCCGGAGAGACCACGGGGACGTCCCGCTCCACCGATGCCGTGGATGCGGAAAGCCGCGAGCCCGTGGTGGAACTCGTTCCCCCGACTCCGACGGTGGCCTCGCGGTCCGAGGCCGTGGGCGATTCGGTGGGGGCTGGCTCGGCGCCGGAGTAGAGCGGGGCACACGGGGTCCTACGGCTCCTGGTCGCGGCTGTCTCGCTTCGGATCCAGGGCATACGCAGGTATGAGGCCGGTGTGTAGGAGGGGCAGATGTGGCCCGGGGGATAGGCCTCCAAGGCCCTGAGAGGGGGGCCGATGGAACTCCCGAGGGCAGGGCTCATGCTCGCCCGGACCACCTGTCGACTACTGGAGGGTCATTTTCCTCCCCCTTCCCGCCCCCCCGGGGAAGGGCCAGCCCCTTGGTCGACCCCATGACAGATCCCCAATCCAACCTGTTTGAGTTGGTTCAAAAGCAGCACTCCCAAGAGTCCCACGCCGCACTGCATTGGGAAGGATCCCTGGGCGAGTACCTGCAGAAGGTGGAGGAGACCCCGCGCCTCGCACGCAATGCCTGGCAGCGGATGCTGGAGATGATCGAGTCTCACGGCATGGAGTCCGTCGTCGGCCGCGGTCGCGCCAAGCGCTGGAATCTCTTCAGCGATCCTTTCGGTGAGGGCCGTGATGCGATCTACGGTTTGGACGGCCCGCTGTCCGAGCTGGTCGACGTGATCCGTGCCGGTGCTCGGGGCCTGGGGCCTGAGCGTCGCATCCTGCTCCTGCACGGGCCTGTAGGCTCGGCGAAGAGCACCATTGCCCGCCTCCTGAAGTCAGGGCTGGAGCACTACACCCATACACCTGGTGGAGCGATCTACACGTTCTCGTGGCACGTGGATGGAGAGGTGATTGACTCGCCGATGAATCAGGATCCACTGCTCCTCATCCCTCATGAGCAACGGTCCGAAGTTACGTGGCGCTTGAACGATCGTCTGCAGGCTGAGTATGAGGTGCGCATCGAAGGCGAGCTCGACCCCGTCAGCCGCTTCTACTTCGGTCTGCTCATGGACCGCTACGAGGGGGACTGGACCAAGGTCGTGGAGCACGTCCGTGTGCGCCGCTTTGTCTTCAGTGAGGCAGACCGCGTGGGTATCGGCACGTTCCAGCCCAAGGACGAGAAGAACCAGGACTCGACGGAGCTGACCGGCGACCTCAACTTCCGCAAGATTGCGGAGTACGGCTCCGATTCCGATCCGCGAGCCTTCAACTTCGACGGGGAGTTCAACGTGGCCAACCGCGGTCTGGTTGAGTTCGTCGAGGTGCTCAAGCTCGACGTGGCCTTCCTGTACGACCTCCTCGGTGCTACCCAGGAGCACTCGATCAAGCCCAAGAAGTTCCAGCAGACCTCCATCGACGAGGTCATCCTGGGCCACACCAACGAGCCCGAGTACCGCAAGCTGCAGAACAACGAGCTGATGGAGGCCTTCCGGGACCGCACCATCAAGATCGACATTCCCTACAACCTGAACCTGTCCAGCGAGGTGGAGATCTACCGGCGCCGCTACGGTGACCGACACACCTCCCAGCGTGGCATGGCGCCCCACACCCTGGAGCTGGCCTCCCTGTGGGCCGTGCTCACCCGCCTGGAGGACCCCACGCACCCCAGCCTCTCGCTGCTCCAGAAGGCGCGTCTGTACGACGGCCAGGAGGTGGCGGGCTTCACTCCCGAGCAGACCCTTGAGCTGCGTGCCGCCGCGATCCGCGAAGGTCTGACCGGTATCAGTCCGCGCTTCGTGCAGGACCGCATCGCCACCTGTCTGGTGGGGGACAAGCCCACCATTCATGCTCCGGACGTCCTCAACGCGATCGAGGACGGCCTCGGACATCACTCCATGATCACCTCTGAGGAGCAGCGCAAGCGCTACCTGGAGCTCGTGGCCGTGGTGCGTGAAGAGTACGAGTCCATGGTCAAGCACGAGGTGCAGGTGGCTATCGCCTCCGACCGTGAGGCGATTGACCGCCTGTGCTCGAACTACCTGGACAGCGTACGCGCCTACACCACCTGCGAGAAGCTCCCCGCTGAGCAGGGCCAGGGCCACGATCCCGATGAGCGTCTCATGCGCGCCATCGAAGAGAAGGCCGAGATCCCCGAGTCCCGCAAGGATGACTTCCGGCACGAGCTGATGAACTACATCGCGGCTGTGCACCTCGAAGGCGAGACCTTCGATTATCGCAAGAACAAGCGCCTGACCCGCTCGCTGGAGCTCAAGATGTTCGAGGATCGACGCGACTCAATCCAGCTCACCAGCCTGGTCTCGTCGGTTGTGGATCCCGAGGCCGAGCAGAAGATCTCCGTCATCCGCCGGCGACTCATGGAGCAGTTCGGGTACGACGAATCCTCAGCCAGCGAGGTGCTGCGTGAGGTTGCTGATCTCTTCGCACGGGCCGACATTGAGCCCGAAGAGCTTCCCGATCAGGAGGCCGCGGCCTAGGCCAGAGCCATGGGGGGACAGGTCTACCGAATGGAGCGCGACCGTGCTCGCTTCCGCGATATCGTGCGTGGACGCTTGCGGGAGGACCTGCGCAAGTACCTCTCGACCTCCGAGCTCCTCGGTCGCCAGGGCAAGCAGACCATCTCCATTCCCATCCCCCAAGTGGAGCTGCCTCGTTTCCGCTACGGGGACAACTCGGGCGAAGGCGTAGGTCAGGGCCCCGGAGATGAGGGCGATCAGATGGATGGAGACGGGGCCGACGGCGCTGGTAGTGCGGGCGAGCAGCCCGGTCAGCACATCCTTGAGGTGGAGGTGGACCTGGCCGAGCTGGCCGAGATGCTCGGTCGCGAGCTGGCCCTACCGAACATCCAACCCCGTGGGTCCCGCCAGTTGCATACCGAAGGCGGGCGCTACACGGGCATCCGCTCCCAGGGGCCCGACTCCCTGAGGCACTTCAGGCGCACCTTCCGGCGCGCCCTCAAGCGCACCATCGCCAGTGGCGAGTGGGATCCCAAGGACCCGCGCGTGATTCCGATGAGGGATGATCAACGCTTCCGCTCGCGGCGTACCCACCCCGAGCCCGAGTCCAGCGCCGTGATCTTCCACATGATGGACGTCTCTGGCTCCATGGGGCGCGAGCAGAAGGACATCGTGCGCATCAAGGCCTTCTGGATCGATACGTGGCTTCGCAGCCAGTACAAGAACATCGAGGTCGTCTACATCGTGCACGACGCGGTGGCCAAGGTTGTGGATCAGGAGGCCTTCTTCCACCTGCGCGAATCCGGCGGCACGAAGATCAGCTCAGCCTATGAGCTTTGCCTGAAGCAGATCCAAGAGCGCTACCGGCCCGAGAACTGGAACATCTACCCGTTCCACTACTCCGATGGGGACAACTGGTCCGCTCGAGACACGGCACGCTGCGTGGCACTCCTGCGCGAAGAGATCCTGCCCTGCGCGAATCAGTTCTGCTACGGACAGGTCAAGAGTGCCTACGGCTCGGGACAGTTCAAGAAAGACCTGGACCACGCCCTGGGCCATGATGAGCAGGTTGTGACAACCGCGATCCACTCGCGCGAGGGTATCGCCGAGTCCATCCGGGCCTTCCTGGCGGAGGGTCGTTAGTCATGGCTACGGGAGGCCATCTGCCCGCGGATCTGCGGCGCCAGGCGCGACTCACCGAGGCGGCAGCGCGCGAGGTGGGGTTGGACTTCTTCGACGTGGTCTTCGAGATGCTCGATGCTGCTGACGTGAATGCCGTGGCGGCCTACGGAGGATTCCCCGTGCGCTATCCCTCCTGGCGCTTTGGAATGGACTACGAGCGTCTGCAGAAGGGCTACGACTATGGCCTCTCCAAGATCTACGAGCTCGTCATCAATAACGACCCGACCTACGCCTACCTGGTACGTTCCAACTCCATGATGGAGCAGAAGCTGGTCATGGCCCATGTGATGGGGCACGCGGACTTCTTCAAGCACAACGTGTGGTTTGGCCCAACCCAACGGTCCATGGTGGAGCAGATGGGCTACCACGCCGCCCGCATTCGCAGCTTTGTGGAGAGCTATGGACAGGACACGGTCGAGCGTTTCCTGGACGTTGCCCTGGGCCTGGATGGCTTGATCGATCCGTACCTACCCCTGCGCGAATCCCGTCGTTCGGAGTGCCGGCGCGAGGCCATTCAATCCCGCGCGGAGCGGGCCCGCACGGACTTCGAGCAGCACTGGGGAGATGGTGCGGAGCCCTCACGACCCGGACCACGTCCCAGCCGCTCGGCCCCCACGACCCCCTCAAGCGGTGACCTGCCCACCTTTGACATCCTGGGATTCCTGGTGGAGCACGCGCGGCTGCCCGACTGGCAGGTGGAGATCCTGCGCATGGTGCGAGCCGAGGCGTACTACTTCATTCCCCAGCGCCTGACCAAGATCATGAACGAGGGCTGGGCCAGCTACTGGCATTCGCACCTGCTCACCCACGGGCTACTCGACCCCTCCGAGATCGTGGACTTCGCCGACTGCCATGCGGGCGCGACCGCCGTGGCTCCCGGCCAGCTCAACCCCTACAAGCTGGGGATCGAGCTCTTCCGCCACGCTCATGCGCGCGGGGACGATCTGTTCCAGCTGCGCCGGGTACACAACGACGTCTCGTTCATCGACCATGTGGTGGATGAGGAGTTCGCCCAGACCAATCAGCTGTTCGTCTACCGCCGCAATGCCCGTACGGGCAAGAACATGGTCGTGGATCGGGACTGGGTGGCCATCAAGGAGCAGCTGCTGAGAGAGCTCTCGTGGTGTGGCAGCCCCCGCATCCAGCTGGCGGAGGCCGACGCGGACGGAGAGGGCGGGCTGCTCCTGGTGCACCAACACGAAGGCCGCGATCTGAAGCTCGACGAGGCCGGGGCGCAGCTGAAGACCCTGGCGCAAGTCTGGGGAGGGCCCGTGCACCTCCTGACCCTTGAGGAGGGCGTGGGGCGCCGCATCTCAACCGATGGTCAAGAGGTTTCGGTGATCGAAACCCCCCGTGCCCAGGACGTCTGCGGCGGTGAAGAGTCGGCGCAAGCCTCCTAGCCTGACCGAACTCGCCCCCGTGCTTGCATCGCCTCTATCAGGGCGCGATTCTGGGCCCATGGTCTTCCAGCACGAGTTCTCCTGGTCCGCTTCCCGGGCCGCAGGTTTCTCCACCTGTCGCCGGCGTTACTACTTCGACTACTACCTCTCTTGGAGCGGGTGGAACGCTTCGGCTCCCGAGGAGCGTCGCACGGCCTACCTGCTCAAGAAGATGACGCGCATGCCCATGCTGGCCGGCGATCTCGTGCACCAGGCCATCCAGCGCTGGTACCAGGGACGAGAGCAGGGCCGGGTGGGGACCCTGGAGGATTGCACCGGGTGGGTCACGGACCAGCTGCGCTCCAAGTACAAGGAGTCGCGAGATGGAAAGTGGAAGATGCGCCCGGCCAAGCTGTGCCATCTCGCCGAGCACCACTACGGGGAGTCCTGTGTGGATGAGTCCGGGTCGGAGGCGGCCGACTACGGCAAGCGCTTCCTGGAGCGCATGCACGGCGCCTTGACCTGCTTCTTCGAGAGCCCCGAACTGGAGGGGGCGCGCAAGGTAGAACCCCAGGACACCCTGGCCTGCGAGGACATGTCCACCTTCGAGCTGTTCGGCACGAAGATCTACGCCGTGCCGGACCTGGCCTACCGCGACGGCGACGGGCAGGTGCAGATCCTGGACTGGAAGACCGGGTCACCCCGCGAGGCCGACCGTTTCCAGTTGGCCATCTATGCTTTCTACGCCCAGGACAAGTGGGGAGCCGAGCCGACAGAGGTCGTCTGTAAGGACGTCTATCTGGGTCGAAATGAGATTGTGGAACAGGCCTACGACGGCGATCAACTGGACGAGGTCATGGGCCGTATCGAAGCCTCCATGACCCAGATGCGCGCCTTGCACTTTGACGCGGACGCAGGGACGGGCGACGTGGAGGACTTTCCCATGACGGCCGAGGACGAAGGGGGCTTGCAGGAGTGCCGCTCGTGCAACTATAGAGAACTCTGCGCCCGCCCCTAGGGCGCCTCAGGACCCAACCCGTGAGTTGTCCACCCCCCGACCAAGATCTCAGCGTCCTGCCGCGGGTGTCCGTGCTGATTCCCACCTGGAATGGCCTGGATCACCTGAAGCGCCTGCTGCCTGCTCTACGCAGCCAGATTCTGCCCGGGGGGGTGGAACTGTGTGTGACGGACTCCTCTTCAAGTGATGGGACCGCGGAGTTTCTCAAGGCCGAGTCCGAAAGCGGAGCGTGGACTGCGGGAGATCTGCGAGGGATCAGCGTTCGAACCATCGAGCGCGAGAGATTCCATCACGGTCGGACGCGCAACCAGCTGGCGGAGAGCGCGCATGGAGAGTTCCTGGTCTTTCTCTCCCAGGATGCCCTGCCCCAGGGCGGAGACTTCCTGGCGACACTCCTACAGCCGTTCGAGGATGAGAAGGTCGCGGGCGTTACGGCGCGGGTCTTGCCCGATCCCAGCCATGATCCCCTGACCCGGCGCACCGTCCTGGGGGACGCCCAGGCCAATGCTGTAGGCCACGAGCGCTCCCTGGGGGATGCGCGCTCCTTCGATGCTCTGAGTGGGGCAGAGCGCCTCGACGTGTTGCGCTTCAACAATGTCTCCAGCGCCATTCGTGCTCGCGTCTTCGGCGAGCTTCCCTTCCCCGATGTGGACTTTGGCGAGGACTTTGCCTGGGCTGGGAGTGCGCTCCGCGCTGGCTGGAAGACGGTCTTCATGCCCGAGGCCGTTGTCCTGCACTCCCACCGCTACGGTGCTCGTTCAGCCTTTGAGCGCTACCGTCAAGATGCCCGGTTTCACTCCGCCAGCCACGGGCATCGCCTGCGCCCCTCCCTGCTCAGTGCGCTGCGGGGCATCGTGTACGAGGTCGGGGCGGACGCGCTCTTCATCTTGCGCGGAGGGGGCGCTCCCTGGCACCTCCTGCGCTCTCCAGGTCTGCGAACGGGTCAGATTCTGGGACAGTGGGTGGGGAGTCGCTCCGGGGACTCTGCTCCTGTCGGAGATCCCGAGAATCCCCCTGGATCCCCGTCCGGGACGGGGTAGGTTTCATCTCTACCCTGTCTACGATGCGGTCTGTCCAATCGATATCCGTGCTCATGCCCACATGGCAGGGAATGGCCTTCCTGGAGCGAGTTCTTGGAGCTCTTGCCAGCCAGCGCTGTGACCTGCCCTGGGACTTTTGGGCCATCGACTCGGGTTCCACCGATGGGACCTACGAGTGCCTGCAAGCCTGGCGTGAGCGGCTGGGCGTGGAGGTTCACCTGCGCCGGATTCATCCCACGCAGTTCAACCACGGGGATACGCGCAACCTCCTCGCCGCCCTGAGCGGTGGAGACCTGTGTGTGTTCCTGACACAGGACGCGATCCCCTCGGGGCCGGACTGGCTCGCGACCCTGGCGGCCAACTTCAGTGCATCGGCGAGCGTGCCCATCGGAGCGGCCTACTGTCGCAACGTTCCCCGCAGCGATGCGCCCGCCCTGACGCGACTGCTCTGCGCCAAGGACCCGGGTTATGCCGAGGAGGGCAAGCTGACGGTCCTTCCGGACGCGGAAACCTACGCGGTGCTCGACCCCGACAGCCGTCGACTGCTCTACAACTTCAACGACGTCGCCTCGGCGCTGCCCAGGGAGCTGTGGGAGCTGCACCCCTTCCCACGCACGGCCTTCGGTGAGGACGTCTTGCAGGCCCGCGCCATTTTGGAAGCGGGCTTCGCCATCGCCTATGACGCCGAAGCCACGGTGGAGCACAGTCATGACTATGACGCCCGCGAGACCTTTGCACGTGCCTGTATCGACGGCCGGTTCAACGCCCAGTGGCTGAACCGCATCTGTCTGGCGAGCGAGCGGGATGTGGATGTGCTCTGTGAGCGCCTGGGGCCCGGCGATGCGGCGGACGTCGAAGCGCTCGGACTGGAGCCGGCAGCCAGCGCGGATCTGAGAGACTCCATGGCCTCCATGCGCTACGCCGCATTCTCTGGACTGGAGCAGGGCGGACGCACCCGCGTGCGATACCCATCCACTGCCTTCAATGCTGGGCGTGAGCTCTCCATCCTGTTCGTGGTGCACGGCTTTCCCCCGGACACCTGGGCCGGCACCGAGATCTACACCCTCAACCTGGCTCTGGAGCTCCAGCGCAGGGGGCACACCGTGAGCCTGTTCGTGCGTGGCCCCGCAGGGGACCCCGACGACCCCGAGCTGTCCGTGCGGGAGGAGAGCGTCGAGGGGCTGCGCGTGCTGCGCCTCGTCCATCGGCTCGAACACGCTCGCCTGTCGGAGAGCTTCAGCAAGCCGGCCGTGGAGCGTGTGTTTGAGCGCGTCCTGGATGCGGAGCAGCCCGATCTCGTTCACTTCCAGCATCTGATCCACACCTCCGTGGGCCTGGTCGATGTGGCGCGCGCGGCGGGCAAGGCCACTGTGGTGACCTGTCACGACTACTGGGCCCTGTGCGCCCGAGTCCAGCTGATCCGCCTCGACGGCCAGCGCTGCGCGGGCAACATGGGCGCTGGCTGCCTGCCCTGCGTGAAGGAGCGCGCGCCTGCGGAGATCCCCCTGGCCCGGCGCCTGGGGCAAGTGGCCCCCGGCCCCCTGGGCGGTCTGGCCGAGGACATGCGCCATACACCCGGAGCACCACAAGCATGGCAGCGTCATGCCGAGGAGTACCTGGATCTGTGCGAGCGCGAGGAGGTCGTCCCGGCGGCCTACGCCGCCTGTGACCTGATGATCAGCCCCAGCCGCTACCTGCGCGACGTGTACCTTGAGTCCGGGAACTTCGATCCCGAGCGTCTGATCTTCTCGGAGAACGGCCTGCGCAGTGATCACGTGCAGGCCTTGAGGAAGACCCCCGACCCCGAAGGGCGATTGCGTTTCGGTTTCGTGGGTTCCCTTGTCTGGTACAAGGGCGTTGAGGTGCTCGTGCGCGCCATGCAGCGCCTGACCTCAGAGAGCTGTGTCCTGCACGTCTACGGCGATTTCCAACCCGGGTCTGATGAGCACCATGCCGAGTTGGCTCGCGTCGCGGATGGCGCCCATGTTGAATTTCATGGCCGCTTCGACAACTCAAAGCTCTCAGAAGTCCACGCGTGCATTGACGTCCTTGTCGTTCCTTCTCTGTGGGTCGAGAACGCGCCGGTCACGATTCAGGAGGCGTTCCTCACGGGTACCCCGTTGCTGGTCAGTGATATCGGTGGCATGGCGGAGTACGTTCCCGATGGTCAGAACGGACTGCAGTTCCGGGTGGGGGACGACGAGGACCTCGCCGGGAAGATGCGACGTCTCCTCAGAGAACCGGGTCTCCTCCAGGACCTCTCGAGCTCGTTTCCGGAAGTGAAGACCGTGGCAGAGAACGCCGCGGAGATGGAGTTCCGCTACCGTGCCCTCTGCAACCGTGCGCGTGAGGCGCGCAGCACGGCGCGCGAGTTTCGCGCCAGCGAGTGCGCCCGGCGGGGCGGCCCTGTGGATGCGCAGGGGGGGGACCTGTTGCTGCTCAGGCCCGGCGGAGCCTTCGTGGAGTACGACCTGGGGCACATGGAGCCGGGAGCGGTCCGATTGCACCTGACCCTCTTGGCGTTGGGCAGCGAGGGTGACGTGGAGCAGGGTGGTCACCTGAGTCTGGATGGGGTCGAAATCGGCCGAATCCCGGCCTTTACTGCCGACGGATGCGACCAACGGCCCACCCTCTCATTCGAGGCACAGCTGGAGGCGGGCGGCGGACGGCTGCGTATCGAGTCCGCCCTGGAGCCGGGTCAATCCGAGGCCCACCTGCGCATCGTGCGGCTCGTGGTCGATCGTGCGGTCGGGGTTGTGGATACTGCGGGGGCATCATGAGCACTTCTCCAAAGGGTCCCATTGAGGTGCCGCCGGGGCACCTGGATGTGCCGTCCACTCCGCCTCTGGACGACTCCCAGTTGCCCAAGGTGTCGATCATCATCCTCAACTGGAATGGTCGGCATCATCTGCCTGGCTGCTTCGAGAGCCTTGGGGCCCTCGACTACCCCGAGGCTCTCTATCGGATCCACCTGATCGACAATGGCTCCGACGATGGATCGGTGGAGTTGATCCGCCGCGATTTTTCCAACGTCGAGCTGCACCAGAACGATCGCAACCTGGGCTTCTCAAGAGGTTGCAATCAGGGCAGCGAATTGGCTCAGGACGACGAGATCCTTGTCTTCTTGAATAACGACATCCGCGTGGATACGTCCTTCCTGCGCCGGTTGGTCGGACCCATCGTCCGTGGGCAATGCGAAGCCACGACCGCCAAGATGCTCTCTTGGGATGGCCAGCGCATCAACTCCGCTGGCGGAGGTATGAACTTCCACGGCATCGGGATCCAGCGCGGATACGAGGAGGAGTTGGCGGAGACCTACGACCAGGCGCGCCTGAGCCTGTTCGCCTGTGGCGGCGCCATGGCGATGGATGCAGAGGTGTTCAAGGAGGTGGGGCGCTTCGACGAGGAGTTCTTCGCCTACTACGAAGACGTGGATCTGGGGTGGCGTACCTGGGTCATGGGCTACTCGATCCGTTACGTACCGGAGGCTGTGTGCTACCACCATCACTCCAGCACCTCGGGCCGCGTACCCATCGAGCGGCTGCGCGTGCTGCAGGTGCGTAATCCCCTCTTGGCCTGCTTCAAGAACTATGACGACGTGAACCTGGTCCGCATCCTGCCCAGCATGCTGGCCCTGGCCACGCGGCGCTGCTATCTGGCTTCCGGACTGGGAGACGCCCCCGACTACCGCATCGAGAATATGTGTAGTCTGCCCTCCGGGTCGTGGCTGGGAAGGTGCTGGAGTGCGCTCAAGGCCCGCCTGACAGGGGTACAGAGCCTGCCTCCCGTGGCCGCGGCAGATCTCGTGGCTATCAACGATCTTGTGGGGCGCTGGGAGCATTGGTCCGCCCGCCGTGCCGACGTCCAGGGCAAGCGCCGCCGTTCAGATGAGGAGATCCTGCGCCTGTTCCTCCATCCCATGTGGTGCATTGAGCAGGAGAGCGGTTACCGTGAACTGCACGAGGGGTTGGCCAAGTTCGCTGGTCTTGAGGAGATCTTCGCCGGTCTGACCCACTTGGAACATGAACCCCGGAGTTGAATTGATGCAGCCAGAAACAGACACAATGGAGGTACGGACGTGAAGCTCTCCGTCGTCATGCCCATCTTCAACGAGGAGCGCACCCTCGAGGAGATCGTCCGACGCGTTCTCGCCACGGACTACGAGATCGACCTGGTTCTGGTGGATGACGGGTCCACAGACGGCAGCCGCGAGATCATGAAGCGCCTGGAGTCCGAGCACGATGGCATCCGCTGCTTCTACCATGAGCGCAACCAGGGCAAGGGGGCTGCGCTGGGAACCGGCTTCAAGGAAGTGGTTGGCGATGTCGTGGTGATCCAGGACGCCGACCTGGAGTACGACCCTCAGGACTACAAGATTCTGCTGCACCCCATCGAGGAGGGGCACGCGGACGTGGTGTACGGCAGTCGCTTCCTGGGGGGGCGCTATGTGCGCGTGCACCTGTTCTGGCACTACGTGGGCAACCGCATGCTGACCCTGCTCAGCAACATGCTCACCAACCTGAACCTCTCGGACATGGAGACCTGCTACAAGGCCTTCCGCATCGACGTGGCTCGCAAGCTGGACATCCAATCGCGTAGCTTTGCCGTGGAACCCGAGATGACCGCCAAGGTGGCGCGCATGGGGGTGCGCGTGTACGAGGTCCCGATCCGCTACGCTGGCCGCGACTACGCCGAGGGCAAGAAGATCGGGTTCAAGGATGCGGTGCTCGCCGTCCTGGCCATCATCCGCTGGCGTTTCTAGCTCAGGCGGGCACCCTTGGAGATGTAGTAGGCGGCGAGCTCTTCCCGCACGGGCGCCATGAACTTGCGCGCCATCCCACCGCTCCAGGTGCGGCCTGCAAGTCCACGCTCCGCGTAGTGCGCGGAGGCCACCTCATCGAAGGCATCCGTCGCGGCCGCGACCTCGCCATCGGTGGGGTAGCGGTCGTGGTGGAGGACGGCCGAGAGGGGCAGACGTGGTCGGCCATCGGGCTTCTCCTCGGGCGTGCCCACGCTGAGTCCGAACAGGGGCCAGGCTCCCTGGGGCAGGTCCAGGAGACGGTCCACTTCATCCAGTTGATAGCGCAGCCCGCCAATGAAGCAGATGCCCAGGCCCTCGGACTCGAAGGCCAGGGCCAGGCTCTGGGCGAAGAGGCTGGCGTCGACCACGGCCAACAGAAACCCCTCCAGGTTCTGGACGTGATCGCATCCGGCACTCTCCGCGAGCAGGAGATGGCGGCGGCTATCCGCCAGGACGACGAAGAACGCACCGGCTGCGTGTACCTGGGCCTGTCCACCGCAGAGCTCGGCCAAGGCCTCACGTTTGGTGGCGTCGTGGATCTGGAGCAGGCTGTACGCCTGGATCCAACTGGAGGTGGAGGCCATCTGGGCTGCGGCCACACAGCGCTCAATCACCTCCTTGGGGACGGGCGTCGGCTCGAAGGCGCGCACACTGCTGTGGGCCATCATGCAATCTTGGATCGGGTTCGGCATTCCCGGACCCTACCCGCTGGCACCCCTGGCGAGAACAATGGCCTCCGGAGCTCAGACCTCCAGGTTGTCCCCGATGTCGTGCTGGCTGGCCACCAGGACCTCGACCTCTTCGCGCTCGATCTTCTGCAGTGCCCCGTGGGCGGCCTCCAGAGCGAGCTCGGGTGTGTTGTTCTTGGCCGACAGGTGTGCCAGGACCAGGGTGTGGAGGTTCGGGCCTGCCAGCTGCACAAGCATCTCCGCGGCCTGCTGGTTGGATAGGTGTCCGCGATTGCCGCTCACCCGGCGTTGCAGTGCGGCCGGGTAGGGGCCCGTCTCCAGCATGTGCGGGTCGTAGTTGAACTCCAGTACCAGGACATGTGCTCCCTGCAGGGCGCGCACCACTTCGTCCCGCACGATTCCAAGGTCCGTCACCACGCACAGTACGCGGCCCCGGTGCTCCAACCTGTAGGCCACGGTCGGGTCGCAGTCGTGGGGCAGGGGCACGCTGGAGTAGCGCAGGGCCTGGTCGGGTTCTTCTCCCGCCTCGGCCTCGAAGCGGTGCTCCCCGCCCACCTCCAGGGTGTGGTAGCGCCGGGCACGGGAGAGGCTGCGGTGCTCCATGTTGGCCAGGGCGCAGTGGACCGTGGCGTCGTGGCTGCGGGCGATGGAGCTTGCGCTGCGGGCATGGTCCAGGTGGGCGTGGGTGATCAGCAGGTGATCCAGGCTGCGGGGTCCCATGCCGGCTGCGCTCAGGCGCGATCGCATCTCCTTGCCCGAGAGGCCCGAGTCCACGAGCAGGGCCGTCTCACCCGCACGCACCAGCGTGGCGTTGCCGCGGCTACCGCTCGAGAGAACCTGAACGTGCATGACTAGTGGGCGTCAACCCGCGACGCGCGCCAGGCGATGGCCAGGGCGAGGACCGTGAGCAGAGCGCCAAGACGCAGGGACCAGGGCTCGTAGTGTGTGCGCACGGTTACGTCGCCAGCGGGGACGCGTACGGCCCGCAGCAGGCCTTGGGCGCGCACGATGCTGGCGTCCTCGCCGTTGACGAGGGCCTTCCATCCGGGCTGGAAGCTGCCGTCCATCACCAGCCATCCTCCACCCGTGCCGGTGATCTTCATGTCCAACCGGGTGGGAGTAGGGCGGGCCCAGCGCACCTCGCCGGCGTTCCAGTCCGGGGCCACGTCCGCCGGCTCCACAAGGGGAGGGAACAGGAGGTCCGCGTCATCCGGCTCACCCCCCGGATCGGGGAAGACCGCAAAT
>PBIX01000025.1 GCA_002720975.1 Planctomycetota bacterium
CGTACCCTCTCTCGCCCTGGATGCGGCTGTAGCTCAGTTGGTAGAGCGTCAGCTTCCCAAGCTGAATGTCGTGGGTTCGAGTCCCATCAGCCGCTCCATTCCAGCTCCAGGTGATCGCTGGGCTTGGCGAACCTGCCCCTTGGAGCAGCCTGGCCCAATCCAGAGCTCGGTAGGTTACCGGATCAGGCAGTGCCCCCTTTCCCGGCAGAACCATCGGATTACGACTTTCAGTCGCATGATCCCACCGTGGAACAGTAGATTTGATCTGCGCAATGGAAATCAAGAACACGAACAAGCGACCCCTCCGGGTGCCCCTTCCCGCTGGCAAACGCCTCTTCCTCAAGCCCGGCGAGAAAGGCCAGATCACTCCCAAAGCCGCAGAGCACCCTCCTCTGAAGAAACTGATCGACGAAGGGAGCATCGAGCTATTGGATCTCGGTCGTGGCAATTCAAAGTCCTCCGGTGGCAGCGGAGGGATCAGCGGGTCACAGGACAGCGGCGGCAGCGGCGCTGGGATTCGGAAAACCGGAGACCGCTAGCCGAGGCCAGGGGCCCAGGAAAATGCCCTCTGAGTCTGCACTCTCCCTCGTCTCAGACGGCCATTGCGTTTGGGTCGCGGGAAGTCAGGCCTACAAGACCACTCAAACGCATTTCCCAGCTGCTTCGCACGATGACTAGAGTCGCTCTCCAAGCCCTGATCGCGTTGCTGCTCTCAGCCGTAGGAGCTGCCCAGAAGCCGAACGTGGTGCTGATCATGGCCGACGACCTGGGCTACCACGACCTGGGTTCCTACGGCCACCCGAAGATCAGAACCCCGTTCCTGGATCAGCTCGCGCGGGATGGCTTGCGCCTGACCAGCTTCTATTCCGGCGCTACTGTTTGCACTCCATCGCGCATGGCGCTGATGACCGGTGCCTATGCAGCCCGTTGCGGGTGGAGCAAGGGCGTAGTCGGCCACAAGATCGACTCGAATGCAGGCCTGAGTCCGGAGGCACTGACGCTAGCCGATGTCTACAAGTCCGAGGGCTACGCCACGGGGATGAGCGGCAAGTGGCACATCGGTGACGTCGGCCCGTGCCGGCCGCACGTACGCAACTTCGACTCGGCCTACTACATCGGCAAGAGCAACAACCAGACGACAAAGCTCTGGCGGGACGGCGAGCTGGTCGAGGACCCGTTCAGCAACCGCATGCTGACCGACCAGTTCACTGCTGAGGCGGTCACCTTCATCAAGGCGCACAAGCACGAGCCGTTCTTTCTCTACGTCCCCTACACGGCTCCGCACTTCCCGGTGCAGGCGCATCCCGATTGGAAGGGCAAGTCGGCATTCGGTGTCTATGGCGACGTGGTCGAGGAGTTGGATTCGCGCGTCGGCCAGATCCTCGCCACCCTGAAAGCCGAGGGGATCGACAAGAACACGATCGTCGTGTTCATGTCAGACAATGGCCCAGAGCCGAACGAACAGGCCACGGCGGATCCCTACCGCGGCGTGAAGTGGGACGCGCTCGAGGGTGGCAACCGAGTCCCGTGCATCATCCGCTGGCCGGGCGTCATTCCCCCTGGCCAGACATCCAACGCCCTGATCGCCTCGATCGACCTGCTGCCGACCCTGTGCCAGGCCTGCGATATCGATCTGTCCTCCAAGACCACGGGTAGCCCGGCCATCGACGGCGTCAGCGTCTGGGACACCCTGCTCGGCAAGCGGACGCCCCACCCGCGCCACGAGCTGCTCATCTGGCACGGCATGCAGGGCTTGCACGCCATCCGTGTCGACGACTGGAAGTTGTTCTTGAGTCGCCCCGGCGCCGCCCGCCACAACGCCAAGGACAGCCCAGAAACCGTCGCGCTGCTAGGTGAGATGCGCAAGGGCAAGGGTCCCGTGCTCTTCAACCTGGCTGATGACGTTGGCGAGCTGAAGGACCTCAGCGCCGAATTCCCTGAGAAGGTCGAGGCACTGCGAGTGCTGGCCGAGCAGCGCCTGGCTGAGATCACACGCAACGTCATTCCGTTGGTGCTCTAAGACGCTGCAGCCTCGACATGCGCCCCATGCGCAAAGCCCTGATGCTCGGCCTGGACGCGCTCGCTTGAGATCCGTATCTTGGGGCGCGAACCTGGCACGACCGGGGCCGGAACCGTGGGCTTCAGCGAGGTTGAGCTGCTTTTCGTTCGCTGAGGTGGAGGGTCGATAGCGGGAACCGGGCGAGCACTGAGGTTGGCGCAGACCCTTTGATTCGCTTACCCTCCTCCATTCCACCTCATCGACCAATATGTCGGGAGGCCATGACCCAAGGACTTGCCTCTATGGACGTAGTGATTCCGGCAACAGAATCGACCCAGTCAGATCCGACCCTAACGATGAATGCCAAGCGCTGGCTGGCAATAAGTCTCGCCGCTGTTCTGCCTGCGTGGATAACATCCTGTAACGCAACCGTGGTTTCTCCTCATCCTATCCCTCCGGATTCAAGTTGGCTGACCTACCCCGGGGGCCAGGGGCCAGGAGCCGGCAAGCACATCGTTCTGATCGCAGCCGATCAGGAGTATCGCAGCGAACAGTCGCTGCCCATGTTGGCCAGGACACTCTCAGAGCACCACGGTTTCCACTGCACGGTCCTCTTCAGCGTGAACGACGAGGGGCTCGTGGATCCGACGAAGAAGATCCGCTGGGAAGACAAGCAGGTGATCCACGATATCCCTGGAATCGAACATCTCGGAGAAGCCGACCTGCTGATCCTGTTCAGCCGTCTTATCACGCTGCCCGACGAGCAGCTTGCGCCCATCCACGATTACCTAGACTCGGGGAAGCCCATCATCGGCTTGCGCACCGCGAATCACGGGTTCATCGACTTCAAGTACGAAGTCGACGGACGAAAGGTCCACTTCGGAGATGACGTGCTCGGCGGCTCCTTCCGCGGCCACCACGGCCGCTGGCACCAGGACTCGACGCGCGGGCTCCTCGTCGAAGAGAACCGCGACCACCCGATCCTCACCGGCGTGAGCGACATCTGGGGTCCCTCGGACGTGTATCGGACCTACGAGGAGGGCGGGGGGCTGTCCGCGGAATGCGTGCCCCTGGTCATGGGACAGCCGCTGATGAGCCGCAACCACGATGACCCGCCCAACGAGGATCTCATCGCACTGCCCGTTGCCTGGGCCAAGACCTGGATAGGTCAAGCGGGTAAGAGCGCGCGTGTCTTCCACTCCACCATGGGCAGCGCGAGAGACTTCGAGAGCGCAGGCCTGCGGCGCCTCCTATTCAACGCGTGCTACTGGTGCCTTGAGATGGAGGCACAACTGTCAGCAGACTCAAGCGTCGAAATCCTGGGCGAGTACGCTCCGCTCGCCAGCGGTTTCAACTATGCCAAGCTGGGTGTCTTTCCTCACCCGCCCTCCTACTACCGATAGTGCAATAGCTCGACGGTAAGAGGCGTGTGCGGCTCTCGCAGGAGGCTTAGCGGTCCTGATCCACGGGCCTGGCCAGAATCCCGGTAGCGCGCAGACGATCTACGCGCGCGCAGGCCCCCGGCTCTGCTAAGCGTCCCTACGCCCCAATAGCCATGCTCGCAAGTAGGCCAGTCCCACACCCCAGATCACGCTATTGAAGAGAAAAAAAGTCCATTCAAGACTGTCCGGGCTCTTATGCCCAAGCTCAAGTCCGACCCACACGAGCATCATGGGCGCAGCGAGGATCTGCACAAGCACGTCCGCAATCCTGCCCACAAGAGACCGTGTCCAATTAGGGTCGTCCATGGCCTCGGAGAAGCCCCCAAGGGCAAAGAACAAAACGACCATCGTGACAATCAGGTGCAGGGCGGAAAAACCCAGCACTTGACTTGGTGATATCTTGGCCATTGGAGCCAGCCTCATGTGTTGTTCGCAGGGTGCATGCCTGCTGTGCAATCAGGGTGCATTGTCGCGCCGCTCGCGCCAGTCTTCGATCGTGATGGCCCAGCGTTCGTGGTCGGCCCACTCGCCTGCGATCTGCAGGTAGCGTTTGCTGAACCCTTCCTGCGAGAACCCAGCGCCTTTCGCTAGTGCCAAGGAGGGCTCGTTGTGGGGTTGGATGTTGGCCTCCACCCGGTGCAGGGCCATGCCCTCGAAGGCGTGCTCCAGGGCCAACCTGATGCCCTCACGCCCGAAACCCTGACGGGCGAAGGGTGCCCCCATCCAGTAGGAGAGGTAGGCGGAGTCGAAGGCGCCTCGGACGATCTCGTTGAAACAGAAACGCCCCACAATGGCACCGTCTTCCAATCGGCACAGCATCATGCGCTCCACCTGCGGGTTGGCGGCTCCGAAGATCATGAGTTGGAAGCCCTCGGGGCTGTCGACCGCTGGAACGCCTTGCGATGGGATGGGCTCCCAGGGACGGTGAAAATCCCGACTGGCTCGGACCAGCGCCAGATACTCCTCCTGATCTTCAAGGCACGGATGCCGCAGAAAGACGCGTTCACTGCTCACGAGGGCATCGACTCCGGACTCTCCCATGCATCGAGTCTTCCAAAGGGCACTACGCAACGCACGGGAAAACTACGCAGTTGACGGCGCATCTCTACTCAGGTTGTCCTTATCGTCGAAGTGGACCTCGGCACATGATGGACCATGCTCCCCCCGATTGAGACCCTTCACAATCTATCCCTGGCGTGAATTGGACAGAACGGATTGCGTCTCGGCTATACTCGCGACCCATCGCGCTTCAGCCTCCACGAATCACGCTCCCTTCAAGAACTCAGTCATGCACGCTGGTATCAAACGAGTCCTCTTCGCCGCTATCGCCCTGTCTTCCTGTTGCGCCGTGCCTCCCGAGGAGGCTGTGCGCACAGGCCTCAATGACCGTTTCCTTGATGAGGACCTGGTCGTGGACGATTGGATCGCGCGCTTCGAGGTCGAATCTCGGGAGGTGGCGTTACAACGTGACGTGATTGTCGCAGCTCTCGAACTGGCCAATGGTGAGCGCGTTGCTGACATAGGTGCGGGCACGGGCTTGTTTCTGAAGCCCTTCTCCAAGGCAGTGGGCGAAGGTGGCAGACTCTATCCCGTAGAGATCAGCCCGCGCTTCGTCGACCACCTGCGCCAACGCGTGCAGGACGAGTCCCTCGACAACGTGCGGGTCACGCACTGCAGCGAGACGGACTCAGGGCTACAGGCTGAAACAGTGGATGCTGCCTTCATCTGCGACACCTACCACCACTTCACCTACCCCATGACCACTCTCGCCAGCCTGCACCGTGCCATACGACCGGGCGGCCGTCTGTACCTCCTGGACTTCGAGCGCATTCCCGGCGTCTCGAGCGACTGGCTTCTGGGTCACGTGCGAGCCGACAAGGCCACGTTCCGAGCCGAGGTCGAAGCGGCAGGCTTCACCTTTGAGGAGGAGCTCAGCGTGGGCCTGAAAGAGAACTACATGCTGCGCTTCAGGCGCTGAGCGGTCTCCCCAGACCGCCTCCTCCTCAACCAGACCTGCCCGAGCACGGGGTCTGAGATCGGGGGTGAAAACTGCCTTGAAGGTGCCCTGGTGCCATTCCCAGGTGATTTGCCCGGAAATCCGGGCCGGCGTGTCGGGTGGGGCCCTCGGTTCGCGTTGGAGGGGGTGTTCCGACTTCTAACACCCCTTGCTTGAGGACTCCATTTCATGCGACCCCCCCACATCACCACCCTTGCACTCTCTTCCCTCTGTCTTCTCGCCGCCTGTGGCGGTGGTGGTGGAGGAGGGGGCAGCCAATCCGCGCGACCCTCCGCCGACATTCAATTCCCCCCCCAAGCCAGCCTGACGGACGCCAATACCATTGCCGTACGCGGCACCGTCAAGAAACCTGGCAAGGTTGCCGAACTGCTTGTGGCTGGCGTTCCTGCCGTCTCACCAGACAGCTGGAAGACCTGGTCGGCCAACGTTCCGTTGGCCTTGGGCTCCAATGAGTTGAAGGTCGAGATGCGCAATGTCGAGGGCAACCTCATCGGCGACGATGAATCCGTGAGCGTCGAGCGCCAAGACGTGGTTCTGGGCAATTGCACGGGCTTGGCCATGGGAGATCCCGGCGATGGGAATGCCTGGTGGGTCGATGCCGATCGCAGCCGGCTGATCGAGATCGACCTCGCCAGTGGCGCACGCACGGCCACGACCATCATCCAGGGTCCATTCGAATTCTCTACTGGTATTGAGACTCCCGGAGATCCCGTCTTCGATGGCTCCCGCAATCGTCTGTATGTCCCCGACAAGGGGCGTATCCATGCGGTCTCTGTTGATACGGGCGTCCGAACCGAATTCTGCAGTCAAATGGGATTCAACACCATCCTGAACATCGACTATGACCTCGGGGCAGACTATCTCATCTCCTTGGAGAGGACAGGATTCCCTTTTTTCGATACCGAAGTTTACCGAGTCAACACGGACACGGGGGCTCGGCAGCAACTCGTAGCCTACAACTCTCAGGCGGGCGAGGGCATTCCCGCCTCCCGTATCAGCTTGTCAGCCGATTTAGGATTCGCGACTCTCGCTTCATCGTCCGAAATCCACATGCTCGTACTCCAAGACGGGACCATGGCTAGCTTCGGGGCAGTCCCCTTGACGGCCATTCGTGACGTCATCTATTCCCAAGCCGATGGGTGGATCTCAATCCTCGACGGGGAAGAAGGCCTGTCAAGGTTCGGGTGGTGGAACCAGACTTTCGAGGCTCTTCACCCTCTTGATGAGATGCCTTCCTCCCTTACCCTCAGCGTGGGTAACGCCCAAGGCGAATACTTCGCTACGGATGATGCGCTGGATGCCGTGTACCACATAGATATGGCTTCAGGCGCCGCCAACGTGATTGCCCGTTCCGCCATGGGCTCGGGACCCTCCCTGGAACGCATGACCGCCGAGACCGAATTTCGGGGTGAACGTCTGGCCGTCGATGAGAGTCGCAACTGCGTCTACTCCATCGCCTCGGACGGAACCCGGGCGGAATTCGCCAAGGACGGGCTCATTGCATCCCCACGGACCCTGCTAGCTCTCGGCGATACTCTCTACGTGGGCTGCTCTCAAGGAGGCCGCGTGGTCCAACTCGATCCCAATGGAAACCAGTCGCTGCTGACCGATGGTGTAGCTGACCTGGCAAACCTCCGAGACCTTGCATCTGGTCCCGATGGTGACAAGCTCGTCGCACTGTGTTCGAGCCAAATGGTGGAGATCGACATCTCCAGCGGCTTCACACGGACGATCTGCGCCGCGGGCGACGGCATGGGCCCGGATTTCCGGAATGCCGAACAGGTGAACGTACATCCTGAACTCCGGGTGGCCTATGTGACCAGCGCGGGAGCCTATGGATCTGATGAAGGTCAGGTCCACATGGTCATCCTTGACAGTGGATTCCGCGTTCTGCTCGCCGGTGAAGATCCCGACCTCGGCTCATTCGGGGCTGGCGTCGCGGTCTCCCGTCCTCGGGGCCTGGCCTTCCAAGAGGGCACGAGCTCTCTCCTCGTGGCAGCTGGTGAGGCCGGCGGAGGGGCCATGAGTCTCTACAGCCTGGATCTGACGAGCCTGGTACGGATGGAAATGAGCTCGGCAACTCTGGGGCAAGGTCCCTTGCTGGACGTGCCCGGATCTCTTGAGCGCGAGGCCTCCACAGGCAACCTGTTCATGACCGGTACGACGGAAGGGGCCCAGCTGGTCATCGACCCCATCAGCGGAGATCGTGTGATCGCCTCACGCTGACGATTGGGGAACCGTTCCCAAGGTGCACGCCGGTTCTTCCCATCGGGGAAGGGCCGGCGTCTGGCGTTGGGCTCGTCGTGGCTCAGCGCTCCGCGTAATCCAGCAATTGCGCAGCTTCTTGCGTCACTGGAGCCTCTGGACCATGCCTCTCCAGGAAGAACCGGTGGGCGGCACGTAGGGGAACGACGGCCTCCGCAGCCCGCTCCAAGGCCAGTAGGGACTTGCCCTTCACAAACCAGGATTCCGCCAGCAGGTCCTCGTTGAGTGGCACCTGGGAGGCAGCGACATCCTCTACCCGCTGGGCTCTAATCAGTGTCTCCCGGGGATTGTTCGTATGCGCGTACTTCACTCCCAACTCGAGTTGCAGCCACAGATTGTCCACATGATCCTCGCCATAGATCATGGACGCCAGTCTCAGGGACTCCTCCAAGACTTCGATCCCCTCTTCTTGCTCACCTGCCCGATATAGCGCTTGACCGAGGCTATGAATGAGGGTCAACAAGTCAGGCGCCGCAGGGTCCAACACTCCCCGGGCTTGCTCAAGAACCCGCTGCCGCAATTCGATTCCGGCAACCGCCTCGCCGCAAAGTTCCAATGCTTGCGCCAACGTGTTTTGAGCCATAAGGGTCTCGTGATGACTTACCCCCCAGGTTCTGGACATCAACTCCATTGCGGGTTCGAGCAGGACACGCGCCTCTTCCCCCCGACCCGATTCGACCTGATAGTTTGCTAGCGCTGCTGTCGCGTACAGACGAAGGGGATGGTTCTCCTTCAGGTCCGAGGAGAGGCGCCGATGCAGGCGCTTCAATAGCTCCACAGATTCCTCGGGACGCCCAAGGGCTGCCATGATCCCGGCCTCGTTCATCGTCGTCATGGAGACTTGGCTGTTGGGCGCTCCGGGAATCTTTTCGAGCCGCTCTCGGACGGAGGTGCACAAATCCAAGCCCTCTTCCTCCCTGCCTAGCCGTACCAGACAGCCCCCCAGGTCACTCTCCACACGAAGCACCCTCAACGACAATTCACCTTCCAGGTCTATCAGCACCTCGCGGGCCGTGCGCATCAACTCTTCAGCGCGAACCAGGTCGCCCGCGATGTAGACCAGTCTTGAACCAAGGTAGCCTCTCGCAATCGCCGTCGACAACTGGTGCTCCCCGACGGCAGCGGCCGTGGTCGATACGAGCTCTTCCGCGATGGTTAGTGCTGCCCCTCCATCCCCTTGAGCGTACTTCACACTCGACAGCCGAATCCCAAGCTCGACGAGCCTCAAATCCCCAGGGGAAAGGAGGTTCACCCCCAACTGAAGCGCCAACTGGACCTCGTTTTCGGCTTTGTCGAATAGCCCAAGCTGAAAGAAGGTCTCGGAAATTGAGCTGCGAAACTCCAGTTCGCCGTGGGCGTCACCTTCAAAGGTATCCGCCCCGTCTGCACTGGCCGACTCGAGCAGGCTGTCCACCCGCACGGCTACGCCAGCACCGGGAGCCAGACTCTCGATGGAGTCCAGCAGCGACTCACGAGCGGCGACCCTGCGGTTGGATTCCAATTCGCGCAAGTTGCGTTCGCTCTCCGCCTGGAAGTACATGTCGAGGCTCACCGCGAGGCCCACTCCCAGGCCAATGATCAGAATGGTCGCCGCCGTCACAGGGATACGGTTGCGAAGCACGAATTTCTTTACTCGATAGGCCGCGCTGGGAGGTCCAGCCTCCAAGGGCTCGTGCTCCAGGTAGCGGCGGAAGTCGTCTGCCAAGGCTGCCGCCGTCGAGTAGCGCCGCCCGACCTCCTTCTCCAGCGCCTTCATCAGGACCCACTCCAGGTCACCACCCAGATCCGGCTCGAGCAGACTCGGACGAACCGGCTGCCCTTCGAGGATGGCCATGGCAATTGAAGCCAGGTCCGATTTCATCTCACCGTATGGAGAGCGGCCGCAGAGAACCTCGTAGAAGACCACGCCCAGTGAGTACACGTCGCTGCGAGCATCAAGCTTGGCGCCTCGCACCTGCTCCGGACTCATGTAGCGCATGGTCCCCACGATCTCGCCGGTACGAGTCAGATCCGCGCCGAGAGCCTTCTCCAGATCCATGGCCCGGGCCACGCCATAGTCAATCACCTTGGGACGGCCTTCCCTGTCCACCAGGATATTCCCGGGCTTGAGATCGCGGTGCAGGATACCCTTGTGGTGACCGTGCTCAACGGCTGCGCAGATCTGGATGAAGAGTTCGATCCGGTCACGCAGGGTCAATTCCGGATTCGATCCGTATTCGGTGAGGATCTGGGCTCCCTCCACGTACTCCATCGCGAAGTAGGGCCAGGGCTTCTGACTTGAATCGACCCAGACGCCAGCGTCGTAGACCTGCGCGATTCCAGGGTGTTGGAGTTGTGCCAGGAAGCGCGCCTCTTCCTCGAAGCGGGCCATGTGCCGTTCGGTGGCCAAGCCCGGGGCCAAGACCTTGAGCGCCACGAGCCGCTCAGGGCTCTTCTGGAGGGCTTCAAAAACCTTGCCCATGCCACCGGCGCCGATCTCCCGGCGGATGCTGTAGCCGCCAATGTCTGATCCGGCGCCGGGCTGCTCATCCTCTCGGAACAAGCGGTGGAACGCCGTCCCTTCCAACAGGCGGGCTTGATCACTGTCTCGGGTCCCTTCCTCCAGCCGCGCCAGGCGCATGACCTCTTCGGCCAATTCCTGGTCTCCCTCGCAGAGTTCGGCAACACAGCCCTCCCGCTTGGCAGGAGCGGATTCCAATGCCTCCTCCAGAATGGGTCGGACTTTGAGCCACTGGACTTTGCTCAAGTGCGCGCCTCTTCGCTCAGGTCATCCAAGAGCCAGAGCTTCGCCGCCCGCCATCGACGCTCAACAGTACGCACACTGACGTTCAATTGGTCCGCGATTTCCTCGTGCGCCATGCCCGCATAGAACCTCAGTTGAACCAACTCCGCGAGATCGGGGTCTTCCGCTTCCAGGCGACTCAACGCCTCGTCGAGCTCAAGCACCGAGTCCACGTCTTCATCGCCCATGTGTATCTCTTCGTTCAATGATACCGGTTTCTCACCACCACCGCGCTTGATCGCCTGTCGTCCACGCGCATGGTCCACAAGTACCGAGCGCATAGCGCAAGCCGCGGCCTTGAAGAAGTGCCGCCGGCTCTCCCAAGAATGCTCCTCGGAATCCGGTTGAACCCTCATCCAGATTTCGTTGACCAGAGCCGTCGGTTGAAGAGTGTGATCGGCGCGCTGCCGCACCATCTGGATCTTGGCCATCTGCTTGAGTTCACCGTAGAGCAGTGCCACGAAGTCCTCAGGGATTGAGGCATCATCCTTGCTCATACCATTCAAGATAGCTGTCATTTGAGTCTGGAAGGGGTCACTCATGAGCCTCCAATTCTATGCTCCGGCAAACGTGAAAATGCAGAGTAATTCGGCGGACGACTAGGGTGCGGCAGCCCCACCGGCGCTTCTCAGGCTTCTACCTACGAGCATGGAGAAGGAAGTCAGGAGCACAGCAGTGAGGATGAGAACCCTATTGAAGCGGACTTCGAGTAATGGCTCACCGGTCTGAGCCGCGGGATCGACGGAAGCGACGGGCATCTCTACTTGGAAGACCACCGCGCTCGTTCTCGGGCAGCATGAGCCACTCGGGCTCCAAGCTGTCCAGAGCGACCTGCAGTCGGAGCGCGTGGCCCTCCAGGTTTTGCTCGTTGAAGTACACGAGCAGCATCTTGGCCGTGCCCACCGCTGATATTCCAAGTCCATCCAGGCTGGCAGAGGCCTCTCGACGACGAGCAAATGAGCCCAGGATCAACTCAAGGGACTCTTTGTGCTCGCCGGCCTCCAAGGCCAAACGGCCACGACCCGCCAGCGCCATGGCCACGTAGTGATCGGAGCTGGCACGGTTGGCGGGGTTGACGACGATCGCCTGCTCGTAGCGTTCAACGGCCCGACCATAGGCGCTTTGAGCGGAGGGGCCATCGCCCACACGCCGGTGGTATTCGGCCACCACGAGCGAAGCGTAGCCGGCGAACCAGTGCAACTGTGGCGAGGCATCCGGCTCGCGCATCATCGCCTCGTAGACGGCCTCGAGGCCATCGAAAGCACCCAGTCGCTGACGTCGCAAGACGCGCGTACGCAAGCGAGCGTGGAGTTCCCAGGAGTCGGGGAAGCGTCCGAGCCCCTCGTCCAGAACCCGTTGCGCATGAGCTCCGGCGCCAATGGCCGCCAGGAAGTCGTAGTACCGTACCGCGTGATCATCACGTCCAAAGGGGTGGACCGCCAGCAATGCGTGGGCGGCATGCAGATCCGTCAACCACTCCCGCGGCCACTCGCGCTTGTCACGATAGGAGTCCGCGATGGCCCGCTGCCGACCCGAGGCGAAGAGGTCGAGCACCATCATGGTGCTCCAGGAGCTGGTGTCAGCGGGCATGGAGCGCACGGCGAGGGCGGCGCGCTCCTGCGCGTTCGCCCTCTCGCCCAACTCCTGAGCGGCAGCGGCGACAATGCTGTGTACGCGCCAGTCATCCACACCCATCTCTTCAGCCTGGGCCGCGGTGCGCCGGGCGTCCTCCAGGAGCAGGCGCCGGAAGCGCGGCTCGTGCTGGCCTTCCACGGCCAGACGCAGATACGAATCAGCCAGCTCCAACAGGGCGTCCGTGTCCTGGGGCGCGGTCTGCGCCTGGTCGGCTCTGCTCTGGAGCTGATCGGCGAGGTCCAACCTCCCGGTGCTGTCCACGCGGTACTCCGCGCGCACGAGAGCCGCGGTCCACTCTTCAGCGTTGAGCACCTCCGACTTCTCCCCCAGTCCGCGGTGCACGCGGGCCAGGGTGGTGGCTTTGCGGGAGCCTTTTCCCAGACGGTCGAGAGCGTCGATCAGAGGGCCGCGCTCGGCCTCTTCGGTCATCACCTCGAGCGCATCGCCCAGCAGAACAACAGCACTGTCGGGCGCATTCTCAGACAGGTCCTGCCAGGCCACCTGACGCAGCTCGTCGTCCTTGCCGAAGAGCGCCAGGCGCAGGAGATCCACCTGCGGGATCTCGGTGTTCGCCACGGCCGCCTGCAGGATGGCCTTGCGCTCGGCACGGGTCCCCTGCCGATAGGCACGCTCCACGAATTCACGGTCGCCCACGTCACGACTGGCCGTCAGGCGCGGGGCATCCGCCAAGCTGCGGTCGGGCATGATCTGCTCGGGCGGATTACCCGTGCCGGTGCGAATGGCCTGGAAGACACTCTTGGTGTCAAACGCGTAGTAGACGTCGTAGACCTCTTCGCCCGGGACCTCGCCGGCTTCCAGCTCGGGCTCACGGGAGAGCGCAATGTGCCGGGGCGAGATGCGTTTGCCCTCGAAGTACTTCTCGTAGAGGATCGGCTCGATGGCGATGTGCTCACCACAGGTCACGGTCCCGAAGCGCGGACAGGGGATGCGCTCGCCGTCTTCATCGTGATCGCGCGGGGTGTGCCGGTAGGTGGAGGCGATCACGCACACGTAGGGCTCGTAGAGGACAGCGGCCGCGGGCTGACGATAGCGCACACCCGCGTAGTGCTCGGAGGCAATCTCCCCGTCCATGTTGACGCACACCAGAACGCGCTTGCCGGTCGCCTCGGACACTGCCCAAGCATCTTCAAAGGTGCGCTGCCAGGTGATGAGGCAGGGCATGGCCCACTCCTCGGCGGTCGGCGCGCGCCACATCTCTTCGCGTTCAAGGGTGCCCTCGGCATCGCCGGGCGTCTCGGTCTCCTCAGGCTCCTGGAGCACCTCGGGGACAACGGGCGGTTCGGGCGTCTCCGGCTCTTGGGCCAGGACGATCGTGGTCGGCATCAGGGCCGCCAGCAGGAAGGCGCGAGGTAGAAGCATGGTGACAATAGACTAGCACGGCAGAACTGAATGCCGCGTGACACGCCGTGCGGATCGGGTAAGAACCGGGCCCAACTCCCGCCTACTCGACCGTTCCCCCGTTCTACTCTTCGTCTGAGTCCCCGGTGTAGCCCAGGGCATCAAGCTGAGCTTGAACAGCGGCTGTCGTCTGCGCGGCCTGTCCGCTGACGAGTGGTTCATCCAAGGTCCTGAGCAGAGCACGCAGCTCTTTCAGCAGCGCCTTTCCACTTCCCGATCCACTCAGATCAAGGAGCTCCTTGGGATCCTGAGCCACGTCGTATTGGTGCAAGACCTGTCGCCCGTTTGCAGCCAGAATCCACTTGCGACCACGATGGACGACGGCCATGTCCAGGTTCTTTTGCCACGGCCGTGACTGGTAGCTGACGATGGGCGGCTCATCAGAGCTTTGACACAGATCCCTTCCGATCCAGTCGGAGTGGACCTGGATGCCCGCCAGACCGGTCAGGGTGCGGGGCAGATCCACCAGACTGGCGGGCGAGGAATCGTCGCGTGGCGCGAGGCCTGGCGCGTGCAGGATCAGAGGCACCGCTGCCTCCTCGTCCCAGACCCCCTGGCCATGCTCGAAGACACCGTGCTCGCCAAAGGACTCACCGTGGTCGCTTGTGAATGCCACGACCCCGTTCTCGAGAATCCCCGCGCCCTCAAGAGAGTCGATAATGGAACCGAAGGCCAGGTCCAGCGAGGCGCTGGCGAGGCGATACCAGTTCTCGTACTCGCCCAAGGTGCTTCCGATTGCCCCGGCCGCAGGAGCCCCGCGCTTGAGAGTCTCGTAATCGCTAGCGATGGCCTTCTCGAGCTTCTCGAATGAGCGGCCTACGGGGTAGCTCTGTGCCAGACGCTCGCTTGTGATGTCGTCCACACGATAGGGCTTATGGGCGCGGTAGCTCTGCACGAACAGGAACAAGGGGCGTCCATCGTCCGCGTCCAACTCGCGCTGCACGGAAGCCAGCATGCGCGGCACGTCCACCTCACCCTCCTCGAACCACTCGAAGCCCTGGGCAAAGCCAAAGGGACGGCCCACGAAACCGCCATCGGTAATGGCCACGGTGCGATAGCCGGCGCTCTGGAAGTGCTCGGCCATGGTCCAGGCCTCGTCCGGCAGGCGGTCCTTGTAGAGGCGCACTGAAACCTGGGGCGGGTAGAGGCCGCTGAACATGGCGGCCTGGCTGGGCAGGGTCCAGGTGGCGGGTGCGCGGGTGTTGGTGAAGCGCAGGCCGCCAGCCGCGAGTTCGTTCAGTCGCGGGCACAGGTCCGGGTCGCCTCCCCAGTCCGCGAGGTTGTCCGCGCGGAAGGTGTCTGCCAGAAGCAACACAACGTCGCGTGACGATGATGCATCGTCATCTTGGAGGGGAGGACAGAGGATGGGCTTCAAGAAGGCCGTGAAGCCCGCCTGGGACCCGAGGACCTCGAGGGTCAACAACCCCCGGCCTTCCGCCAGAGAAATCTCCAGGCTGCGAGGTTGCGGCACGGCATCAAAGGGCCGTTGCTCCTCAAACACGACCTCCCCGTTCCAGAGAACCCGCACGTGCGCGTCCTGCGCCGGATTCCCCACGGCCACCCAGCGCGCGCGCAGCGCGCTCCCCCGGATCGCGGCGACCTCGAAGCTCGCGCTCTGGGAGGCAAGCAGTGGAATGCCCTCCGCCGAGTAAGGGCCCAGCTCTACCCGCCAAGCGCCGCTCTTCCCCGTGCCCAGATCCAGAGACTCACTCAGAGCAAGTGAGGGCGGAACGGAGGCCGTCGCATCCAGGAGCAGGTACACCCATGGCCCGGCAAGCAGGAAGGCTGGCCGCTTCTTGATCGTCCCCAGCAGAGCATGCAACTCGTCGTTCAGTTCGAGCCCCTGCAGGGCCACCTGCTGGTGCTCTTTGGCCTTGAGCCTGGGCTGGTGCAAGGGCCCTCCGCCCCCCACCAAGGTGCTGTCGGTACCGTGCGCCAAGCCCCCGAAGGGGCGTGCCGCACGCCATACGCCTTGACCAAGTGAGGCCCAGGACTTCGCATCCAATGAGACGGAGAAGCGGGTCCCGTCCGCATCGCTGGCAAGAGACACCGGGTGGCCGTGCCAGTCCAGCTGCCCCAACTCCCCGATGGGAGGCGGTAGGAAGCCCTGAGCCAGGCGCTGGTGATCGGGAAGCGTCGGCCTGTCACCGCAACCTGCGAGCCCACTTGCGAGGAGCAGGATGGGTAGCTTCGAGGACATGCGACTCATGGCTGACGAGTATAGCAGTGCACGCCGCGCGGCTAGTTGTCCTCTCCACCCCGTGCGCGTTCACGCCAGAGCAGATGCAGCTCTCGGGCGGCACTCGCGGCGGCCTCATCCCCCAACCGTGCACAGATCTGGGACAACTTGTAGAAGGCCTCGTAGTGCGGGAAGAGCGAGACGCACTGCTCCAGACTCAGGCGCGCGGCCGCCGGGTCGTCGCGGGCGAGGTGCAGGTCGGCCCGGTGGGCGAGCACCTTGGCCTTGTCACGCGGGGCGCTGAAGCGTTCGAGGGCCGCGGTCAGACGCTCCTCGCAGTCGTCCAGCCGGCCCTCCTCGAAGTCGAGCAATGCCAGTCGGAAGGGGCTGTCGCCGCCGTCGGGGAACAGGACGCCGTCAGCCGTGTAGGCCTCGCGCGCGCCTTGCAGGTCGCCAGTCTCCTGCAGGCAGCGGCCCAAAAGAAAGAAAACCTGCCCCGCCTTGGGGTAGGTGGGGCCCGCAGCCAGGGCGCGCTCGACCCACGGCAGCGCCAGAGCGTATCGCTTCTGCTGGTGGTGCAGCCAACCCAGAAGAAAGGCCGCTTCACCATCGGAGTCCTGCCCCCACCAGGACTCCAAGGTAGCCTGGGCTGCATCCCACTGGGCCTGGGCCAGCTGCTGGCGGACCTCTTTGGCGCGCGCATCGGTGGAAGCGTCCGGAGGGGATTGGGCTTCGAACAGCGGCAGCGCAGCTTGCATGCGAGTGCGGATCGTGTCGGACGGAGGTGAACAGCCTACGGCCCACAGGACCACGCACAGGATGATTCGCTTTCTCATCGCACGCCTTCCCTGCGCAGGGTGTGCACTTGATCGCTGGCGAGATTCTCGAACGATTGCCGTTCACCGTCCGGCCACAGAACTTCAAGGCTGTGCGGCCCGGCCCCATCACCCAGTCCGAAGTGCGCTCGCGGTGAGGAGGCGCCCTGGTAGGACAACCCACCCACCAACCAGCGCGTTTGAGAGGCGCCCCCGGTGTCCAGAATCAGGCGCGCTCCCAGGCCACCGGTGTTCTGGGCTCCGGGCCGATCGTCGTGGAGCCGCACGATCATCCAATGCCCGCCAGCCGCGTCGTTGCGCAGGAGGCGCAGGGGTCCGTTGGATTCGGCGACCAGAGCGTCCAGGTCGCCGTCTCCATCCAGATCCCCGAAGGCCGCACCGCGGTCGCAGTGGGCTCCGCTCAACCAATGATCGGAAGCGAGGGGGGCCACACGCGCAAAGCGCTCGCCCTGGCGCTCGAACAGCAGGGGACTCTGGCGGTGATGCCAGCCCATGGGCGCAGTCACGGCTTCTGAGTACACATGCCCGTTGAAGACCAGCAGCTCCTCTTCTCCGTTCAGGTCCAGGTCCAGGAACGCGCAGGCCCAGCCCAGTGGGGCCATGCTCTCCATGGCCAGCCCCATGCGCCGGCTGCGATCCTCGAAACGGCCCGCGCCCAGGTTCACGTGCAGCGTGTTCGGATCGGCCATGAAGTTGGTGGTGAAGACGTCCGGCAGACTGTCGCCATTCACGTCCCCCACGGCGATGCCCATGGTGGCCTGGCCCCAGCCATTCTCGTCGAGCGCGATGCCCGCGGCCTGCCCCTCGTCCACGAAGCGTCCCTGCTCGTTGCGGCGGAACAGGAAGTTGGCCTGGGAGTCGTTGCCCACCAGCACCTCGCTGGTCCCATCACCGTCCACGTCCAGGATCGTTACCCCCAGGCCGTAGGAAGGCGTGACGTTCGCAAAGCCCCACTCGCCGCTGACCTCGCGGAAGCGGCCCTGGCCCAGGTTCTCGTAGACCTCGTCAGGTTCGGCGGGCAGTCCCACGGGACCGCCGAAGACCTCTGCCCCCCGAAACTTCGCGGGCGCCGGCGGCGTGGCGGGATCAAAGCGCACGTAGTTGGCCACGTACAGATCCAGGTCCCCGTCCCCATCGAGATCGCCCCAGCAGGCGGCGGTACTCCAGTAGCGAGACCCGAAGCCATCGCCAAGGGTCTCGAAGGTCCCGTCCCCTCTTGAGCGATAGAGGACGTTCTCGCCCCAGCAGCTGACGAACAGATCTTCGAACCCGTCACCATCCACGTCAGCCACAGCACAGCCGAAGCTCCAACGCTTGAGGTCGATGCCGCACGTGGCGCTGCGATCCGCAAATCGGAGGTCGCCCAGGTTCTCGAAGTAACGCGCCCCGGGTCCCCCGTCGGGATCATCCAGGGTGGCGCCGTTGGGGACGAACACGTCCAGGTCTCCATCCCCGTCCCCATCGATGAGGGTCACGGCACCGCCCTTGACCTCAAGCAGCTGGCTGGAGGGACTGTGGCCCGAAGTCAGGTGCATGACGAGGCCAGCCTCCTCGGTGCGATCGCTCATGGGGAATCGGCCCGGATCCGAACAACCCGCCGCAAGGCACAAGCCGGCCAAGGCCCCCCACTGCCTGCATGTAGGGCTCATGTGGGATCCGGCCCGCGCCGCATGAAGTAGACCAGCGCAAATAGCAGTGACAGCCCACCCCCGATGCTCATGAAGTAGGTGAGCTGCTGGAAGAACTCGAGGCGCGAGACATCTGTGGCGAATAAGTCCTTGTACAGCTGCAAACCGACCGAACCCGTGTAGCCCACGGCGTCCGTGAGGTAGATCGCGAACACCGCGGTCCCCGCAAAGCGGGTATAGGCCAGCAGCCGATCGAACAGGACAGACCCGAAGGGCACGTAGGTCAGGTAGGCGCCCAGACCGATCAAGGTCATCCACGTTATCGAGTCCAACATCTCCCGTTCGAACATCCAGGTCACCGCACCCATCATGACCTGACCCGTGATCATGATCGACAAGGCGAGGATCAGACCCAGACGGTTGCTGCGCACGAGAGAGAGGAGCGAGAGGCAGATCATCACACCGAACGCGATGGGCACCTCCGTCTGAGTGAAGATGCCAGCGCGCTCTCCCAGGCCAAGCTCTCCCAGGATCTCCACGCCATAGTTGTCCCTGTAGTCGCGGTAGGCCGTCAGGAAGAAGTACATTCCCGACAGGAGCAGCATCCCGAGGGAGAACTCCCGCAAGAAGGCCCAGCGGCCGTGGGAGTCCATCTTCGTGCGTGGTGAGCGCTCCTCCTTGTCCGCCGCGGTTGGAAGTGGAAGCTGCGTGAGCAGGTAGACCCCCAGGAGGAAAGGCAAAAAGAACAACGCCCCGGTGGCAAAGGGCATCCAATACTCGGTGACCCCCCACGAGGACATCAGATAGCGCCCCACGTCCTTCACCATTCCGCTGGCCATGATGTACGAGCACGACATCCCCGCCAGCATGAACTCGGATGTGCGGCGCCCCTCCAGGTAGAGCACGACCGTCCCCCATACCATTCCGAGCGGCAAGCCGTTGGCGAAGATGGCGAGCACCTTCAGATTTCCGGGCAGGACCGCAAAGAGCAGCAGGGCCGCCCAAGCGGCCACGATCAGTCCCACCAGAAGTCGAGCCCGACCGCGCACGCCCGTCTCCGAGCAGAACTTCATGCCCACGAACTTGGAGATCGTGTAGCCGACGATCTGCGCGATCACGTAGGTGCTCTTCACATCCAGCGCCGTGCCCATGAACTTCAGCTCTTCATAGGTCGCCGCCGCAAAGGGCTTGCGGAAGGCGTACATACAGAAGTACGTGGTGAAGCTCGCGACGATGGCGTAGACACCCATGACTCCGGGGCTGGAGCGATCCAAAGCCCCGCGAATTCCGGTGGAGGGATACTCTCGAAGGCCATCGGGTTGGTTATTCATGGGGCATCCAGTCTAGACTCGGCCTCCCGTACGGATCCACGATCCCCTCCAAGCACCTGAACATGGCCCTCCAAGTCCACTCCCCCTACGACGACGCGCTGGTGGCCGAGTTGGATCTGGATACCGGCGCGAGCCTGGAGGGGAAGTTGGAGCGCGCGCGCGCTGCCCAGACCGATTGGCGCAGGGTGCCCGTGGCGGAACGCGTAGAGCGAGTCGCGCTTGCCATGGAGTGGTTCCGCGAGCACACCGATGAGGTGGCGCGGGACGTCACCCTGCAGATGGGCAAGCCCCTGGCCCAGGCCACGGGGGAGGTCGGGGGTTTGCTGGAGCGCGCACAGTTCACGATGGACATCGCGCCCGAGGTACTCGCGCCCGAGATCCTGCCCGCCAAGGAGGGTTTCCGGCGGCGCATCGAGCACGCGCCCTTGGGCCTGGTGCTCGACATCGCCGCCTGGAACTATCCCCTGCTGATCCCGACCAACGTGATCTTCCCCGCCCTGCTCGCCGGGAATGCCGTGCTGCTGAAACACAGCGCCCGCACACCCCTGTGCGGCCAGCACTTCGAGCGCGCGTTTGAAGCGGCGGGGATGAGCTCGCTGGTAACGCACCTCGTTCTCGACCACGCGGGCACGACTGCTCTGATGGGCGATGCTCGGGTGGGGCACGTCGCCTTCACCGGATCGGTGGACGCGGGCCGCCGCATCCACCGCGCGGTGGCCGAGCGCTTCATCGACGTGGGCCTGGAGCTCGGCGGGAACGATCCCGCCTACGTGGCGGCCGACGCCGACCTCGAGGCCACGGTAGCGGGCGTGGTGGACGGCGCCTGCTATAACGCCGGCCAGTCCTGCTGCGCGGTGGAGCGTGTGTATGTACACGCCGACGTGTATGACGAGTTCATGGACCGCGCGCGGGTGCTGATGGAGGCCTACCGCATGGGCGACCCACTGGATCCGACAACGACCCTGGGACCTCTGGCCGACGCGAGCAGCCTCGAAGGGATGGCTCGCCAGGTCGAAGACGCCTGCCGCCGGGGAGCGAGCGTGGTCACCGGGGGCAGCGCATCACAGGGCCGCTTCTTTGACGCCACACTCCTGGCCGGCTGCCCCAACGATTGCGAGGTCATGCAGGAGGAGAGCTTTGGCCCACTTCTTCCCGTCCTGCGCGTGGAATCCGACGACGAGGCCCTCGCCCACGTGAACGACACACACTTCGGCCTGACAGCCTCCATCTGGACCGTCGACCCCGAGCGCGCGGAGTGGTTCGCCGCCGGACACGAAGCGGGGACCATCTTTCAGAATCGCTGCGACTATCTGGATCCGGCCCTGCCCTGGACGGGCGTGCGCGACAGCGGCAAGGGCTCCACCCTCTCCCGCCATGGATTCCACCACCTGACCCGGCGCAAGGCGATCCACTTCCGGGACGCCCCGGGCTGAACAGCTACTCGGGCGTCACGTAGGCGCCGGTGATCCCGCCGTCCACCACGAAGTCCGCCCCGTTGACGTACGAGGACTCCGAGCTGGCCAGGAACAGGGCCGCCTGGGCCATCTCGCTGGCCTCACCGAAGCGCCCCATGGGGATGTGCACCAGCCGCCGTTGGCGTTTCTCTTCGGTATCCAGGTAGTCCATCAGGAGCTTGGTACGCAAGGGGCCAGGACACAGAGCGTTGACCCGGATGTTCT
Organism: Planctomycetota bacterium; assembly: GCA_002720975.1. Lineage (GTDB taxonomy): Bacteria > Planctomycetota > UBA1135 > UBA1135. The sequence continues at coordinate 21,213 of PBIX01000025.1, forward strand.
CGCGCGCGTGGATGGTGGCCAGCTCACGGGTCATGGCCAAGACGCCGCCCTTGCTGGCGGTGTAGGCGATCTGCGCTGTCGCGGCGCCCATGAGAGCGACGAAGGAGGCGGTGTTGATGACCGATCCACCACCGGCGCGCCGCAGGGCCGGAATGCCGTGCCGGCAACCCAGAAACACACCCTTCAGGTTGATGTCGATGGTGCGCTGCCAGACCTCGTCGCTGGTGGCCTGGCTGTCTCCGTCGTTGCCATCCATGATCCCCGCGTTGTTGAACAGCACGGTCAGCTTGCCGAAGGCCGACTCGCAAGCCTCGACCATGCCTGCACAGTCCTCGTCCTTGGAGACGTCCGCGTGAACGAACCGGGCCTGACCGCCAGCCTCTTCAATAGCGGCCACCGTGTCCTGTCCAGCCCCGTCCACCACATCGACGACCAGAACGGCGGCGCCCTCTGCAGCAAACAACAGGGCAGACTCGCGGCCGATGCCATTGCCGCCGCCGGTGATCAGAGCTACCTGGTTTTCGAGTCGCATGAGAGCTGCCTGGGTTCAGGGTTGAGCGCGGGCCACGAGGTCGTTGAAGAGTCCCTGCTGGAGAGGATCTTCCGCTGCGGAGAGTTCGGGATGCCACTGCACCGCAACAAGTTCAGGATGGGATGGAAGTTCCAGGGCCTCGATGGTGCCATCCGGAGCGCTCGCCACCACGACCAATTGTGAACCTGGTTGATCCACGGCCTGGTGGTGCCAGGAGATGGTGTCGCAGCGGGTGCAGCCGAGACTGCGGGCGAGACGCGAATCCGGTTCGAGCTCGACCGGGTGGGACACGGGCTCGCGCGGGGGTAGGCGATGGAGGACTTCCTCCCCCACCCTGTCCGGCAGATGCTCGATCAGGGTCCCGCCAAGGACCACGTTCAGGACCTGCAGTCCGCGGCAGATCCAGAGGCTCGGGAGGTGCCGGTCCAGAACGGTCGCAGCCAGGGCCAGCTCGGTGCGGTCGCGCTCCAGATCCACACCGTAGTTCTCAGCGGCTCCGGTCCCGCCCCAGGTCTCAGGAGCCAGGTCGCCACCACCGGCCAGGACGATTCCGTCCAGGTCGTCGAGCCAGCCTGCCGGATCGGGTTCGCCAGGGGGGAGCAGGACCACCCGTCCGCCGGCCGCCCGCACACAGGTGACGTACTCGGCTGGCAATGTCAGCCGCCCCTGTGGGTCACGGCCATAGGTGGTGATCCCGATACGCAACGTGCTCAGATCTGCTCGAAGTAGCGACGCCGTTCCCAGTCCGTCACCGCGGCATCGTAGGCCGCCTGCTCGTGGCGCAGGAAGTGGGAGTAGTGGTCCACCAGCGCGTCACCGAAGGCCGCGCGTGTAAAGTCGCTGGACTCGAAGCGCTCCACGGCCTGTTCGAGACGCACCGGCAAGACGACCTGGTCCTTCGCCTTGTAGACGTCCCCGCGGAACATGGGCTCGGGCTCCGTTTTCTGGGCGATGCCATCCAGGCCCGCAGCCAAGGCGGCCGCGAACACCAGGTAGGGATTGCAGTCAGCACCGGGGACGCGGCACTCGATACGCAGGGACGGGCCGCTGCCCACCACGCGGAAACCCGCGGTGCGGTTGTCGTAGCTCCACGCCGCACTCGTGGGCGCCCATGAGCCTGACTGGAAGCGCTTGTAGGAGTTGACCGTGGGCGCATAGAGGGCCATCAGCTCGGGAAGGTGCCCCATCCAGCCACCCAAGAACCAGCGGAACTCGTCGCTGCAACGGATGCCCTCGAGGTCACCGTCACCGGCAAAGGCGTTCTTTCCATCACGCCACAAAGAGAGGTGCACGTGACAGCTGGAGCCCGCCCCGTCCGCATGGGGTTTGGCCATGAAGGTCAGGCTCTGGCCCAACTGGTCGGCCAGATCCTTGGCGCACTGCTTGTACACCACGTGGCGGTCCGCCATGGCGAGCAGCTCACAGTGGCGGATGTTGAGCTCATGCTGGCCAAGGCCCCATTCGCCTTTGCTGTTCTCCACGGGTACACCCGAGGCGGCCAGGTGACGGCGCATGGCACCGATCAGGTGCTCGTCCCGGCTCGCGTTCAGCAGGTTGTAATCCTGGATGACCGAGCTGCTCGGAGTGAGGCTGTGCCAGTTGGCCTTGGCGGCCTCCCGGTAGCTGTCCTCGTAGACAAAGAACTCCAGCTCGGAGGCACCTGAAGTCTGCAACCCCATGGCCGCGGCGCGCTCCAATTGAGTCTTCAGCGCGGAGCGTGGTGCAACCGACACGAGCTCCTTGTCCTGCCCGGTCACGACGTCGCATAGCACCAGAGCCGTGGCCTCGCGCCAGCTGAGCACACGCAGGCTCCCGAGGTCGGGTGCCAGGTGCAGGTCCCCGTAGCCCTTCTCCCAGTTGGCGAACTCAAACCCGGGAATGGGCTCCATGTCCATGTCCACGGTCAGCAGATAGTCGCAGGCGTGGGCCTCGCCTCCCCCTACCTCCTCCAGGAAGAATCCCGCATCGTAGGTCTTGCCCATCAACCGGCCGTAGTGATCCGTGAAGGCCACATCGACCGTGTCGATCACCCCCTCCGCTACGCAGCGGCGCAGGTCGTCCAAACTCAGCATGCCTTCTTCGTGACTCATGGAAGCGGTTCCTGTTGGCTAGCATACCCCGCCAAAGGACCCCTGGGCGGCTCCGCAAAGGGGGCTATAAGGCACACAAGAGCAAAACACCGTCAATCCGGTCCCAACGCTAGACTGGGTTTTCCAGAATCCAGCGTACCCCAGAGACCATCCCTCAGATCCGGACCATGTCCAGCCCATTCCTAGACGACCGCCGTCGTGCCCACCACTTCCTGAATCGGTTCTCGCTCGGGCCCACGCCTGGCCTGCTAAAGGAGGTCACGGAGATCGGCCCGGAGAAATGGCTGGACAAGCAACTTGAAGGGCGCGCGCTGCCAGACCGGCGGCTGACACGCCAACTGGTCAAGCTGGGGTCCTACGCTCTGACCAACCGGGAGGTCATGGACGAGTACGTCCTGCCCACCCCGGACAACCTGAGCCAGGAGGAGCGCAGGCGCAGGCAACAGTTGCGCAACGTGCCCGCCAGGGAGCTGCGAGATGCCGTCTTGCTGCAGGCGGTCTATGGCGAGGATCAGGTCAAGGAGGTGGCCTGCGACATCTTCCGCAATCACTTCACGGTGGCGACGGACGTGGGCCGTGTGCGCTACTTCGCCACGGAGTATGAGCGGGAGGTGATCCGCAATCGGGTCTTCGGCTCCTTCGGCGATATGCTCTCGGCCAGCGCCAAGCACCCGGCCATGCTCGACTACCTCGACAACGCCGTCTCACGCCGCCCCCCCACCAAGGCGGAACTCAAGCAGGTTGAGCTCCGGGTACGGCAACGGACGCGCTCGAAGGAGCAGGGTGAGCAGGCGAGCGACATCGCCGCGCAACGTGGCCTGAATGAGAACTACGCCCGCGAGCTTCTGGAGCTCCACACCCTTGGAGTGGACAACTACTACACCCAAGCCGACGTGGAGTCAGTCGCGCGCATCCTGACGGGCTGGACCATTGAGAACGATGGTACGAAGCCCCTCGGATTCCGCTTCAGCGACGACATGCATGCGGGGGGAAACAAGAAGGTCCTGCGCAAGACCATCAAGGAGAACTCCAAGCAGCCCCTCGCGGAGGGCGAGGAGCTCCTGGACATGTTGATCAAACACAAGGGCACGTCCGAGTTCATCGCCTGGAAGCTCTGTCGGCACCTTGTGAATGACGCGCCTGACGAGAAGATGGTGGCGCGGGTCGCTGGAGTGTTCCGAAAGACCAAGGGTGACCTCCGGAAGGTCTATCGGGCCATCGCCACCGACGAAGAGTTCTATGCCCCGCGCAACATCCGCGCCAAGTTCAAGCGGCCCTTCGAGTTCGTGGTCAGCGCCTTGCGCGCTACCGACGCGGAAATCGACGACTGCTCGCGGATCCATAACGCCCTGGGGGCCATGAACGAGCAGCTCTACCTGTGCAAGGACCCGACCGGCTACTACGACCAGGCCGAGGCCTGGTTGGACCCCGGCGCCTTCGCCGTGCGGTGGAAGTTCTCCAGGGACCTGCTGCAAGGCAAGATCGACGGGGTCAAGGTTTCGCCCGCGATCTATGACGAGCTCAAGGACTCCGAGCCCGCCACCTGGAATGGCCTCTTGCTCGAGCGCTTCCTGCCCTCCGGTGCTGCGGGCGAGACGCGCGCCGCCCTGGGCAAGACGCTGCGCGAGTACATTGAGCTGGGCTACAACAGCCACGTGGAAGAGCTCGCGCCCGCCCTGATCAGCATCATCCTCGGCTCTCCCGATTTCCAAAAGCAGTAACGCGCGCCACACCCCTGGGCCTCAGCCATGACACATCACTCCATCAGCCGCCGCCGCCTACTCCAGACCACGGGCGTCAGTCTCGCGAGCCTACCCCTTGCCTCCCTGGACTCCGTCAGTGCGGCATGCCTGAGGCCGCGCGGCGAAGACAAGCCTCTGCCAGCCCTGATCACTATCTTCCTGCGTGGAGGTGCCGATGCCATGAACATCGTGGTGCCCTACGGCACCAAGCGCTACTACGACATCCGACCCACCCTGGCCATCCCTCCCCCGGACAGCGAGGGCGGCGCCCTCAAGTTGGACAAGAAATTCGGCTTGCACCCGGCGCTGGCGGACCTGATGCCGTTCTGGGAAGCGGAGCAGCTTGCTCCCATAGTCTGCGTCGGCTCACCGCATTCCACGCGCAGCCACTTCGACGCCCAGGACTTCATGGAGCGCGCCGCTCCGGGCCTGCGAACGGTGCACGATGGCTGGTTGAATCGCTACCTCGCCCTCTCCCACGACGCGCGCAAGCCCCGCCGCGGTGAAGCCGAAAAGGCCAACATCCTGCGTGCAATGGCCATGCAGGGCCTACTACCCCGCTCACTGCGCGGCCCCCATGCGGTCCTGGCCGTGCCCTCCAAGCGCGTCCTCAACGATGACGCGACCCTGGCTATGTTTGGCCCTCTGTACGGCAACATGGCCGACGACGGCATGGACAGCGAGGTCTCAACCGCTGAGACGAAGGGAGGTATCGTGTACGAGACGGGCCGCAACACCATGGCCACCATGAAGCGCTTCCGAGAAATCGTGGACGAATCCAAGAACTCGGGCAAGGTGCGCTACCCCGGGGGGGGCCTGGGAGACAAGCTCAAGGACGTGGCGCGCGTCATCCGCGCCGATGAGGGATTCGAGGTCGCGGCTCTGGACATCGGTGGCTGGGACACCCACTCCAATCAGGGAGGCAGCGAGGGCAACATGGCCAACCGATTGGGCAACCTGGGCGGCTCCCTGGCGGCCTTCATGACGGACCTGGGTCCGCACCTGGAGAATACGACCATCATGGTCATGAGCGAGTTCGGTCGCACCTGCCGCGAGAACGGCAACTACGGCACGGATCATGGCCATGGCGGCATGATGCTCGTCATGGGCGGCGGCGTGGAGGGAGGCAAGGTCCTGGGCAAGTGGAACGGCCTGGATGACGACAACCTCTACCAGGCACGCGATCTCGACGTGACGACTGATTTCCGTGACGTCTTCTACGAAGTGCTACGCAAGCACATGGACTTCGAGGTGCCGCGCGATTTCTTCCCAGGCTACAAGCCAGATAAGCTCAAGGGGCTGATGTCCTAGTGCACTGCGGAACAAGCCCCGGAGAGTGAGGGTAGATTCGAGTCATGCTGTGTGTCGCGCGTATCTTCGGGCTATGGCCCCTGATTTCGGCCTGCCTGCCGGTGCTCGCGGCGCAGGACCTGGCGCAGGATTCTCCGTGGAAGGTGCCGCAGGTCACCTTGATTGCGAAAGGAACGGAGGCCGAGACGCCCTGCTGGATTCTGACCGCAGAAGAAACGGGCCCAACGGTCCTGATCGTGGGAGGCATGCACGGCAACGAGCCCTCGGGAGCGGCAGTCGCTGAGCAGATCACGTCCTGGTCCATTGGTCGAGGCCAACTGATCGTCGTACCGCGCGCCAACGTGCTTGCACTTGAAGCCGAACAACGCCGCACCCCGGGCAAGCTGGGGGATGTCGGAGACCTGAACAGACAGTTCCCCCGCGATGGTGAGCCCAGCGCGGGCATCGCCACAGCACTCTGGGGCTTGCTTGAGATTCACGACCCAGACTGGGTGATCGATCTCCACGAGGGTTTCGACTTCCACCGCACCAATCCCAAGAGCGTCGGAAGCAGCATCATCCATTGCGCGGATGCACGCGCTGAAGCGTTGGCGCTGAAGTTGATCGCCGCAGTCGACGCAACCATCGAGGAACCGGGCCAGCGTTTCGATCGCCTGCGCACCCCAGTCGCCGGAAGCCTGGCCCGGGCAGCGTGGGAGAAAGAGGGGGTGCGCTCGATGATCTTCGAGACGACGACCAAATCGCACGTACTCTCCCACCGTGTTCGTCAACATCGACTGCTGATGCACACCTTCCTGAGTGAGCTTGGGATGCAACCCAGCCCAGCCGCCACCGTCATAGGCCCCGGGATTGCGCCCAACCAGATACGGGTCGCGGTCTTCGACGGTTCGGGTACTGGCAAGGGCGCAGCCAGCACCATGCGTAGCGTCCTTGAAGGTCAGACGGGTTGCATCGTTCGTCTGATTGGCAGCCCAGATGTCCGGGCAGGAGTCCTCTCCCAGTTCGACATCGTGGTCCACCCCGGCGGCTCGGGCAGCGCCCAGGCGAAAGCACTGGGAGTGGAGGGCCGGGCCCAGGAGGTGGCTTTCGTGCGCGCGGGCGGTGGTTACCTGGGTGTATGCGCGGGAGCCTACCTGGCCTCCTGCAACTACGATTGGTCCCTGGGCGTACTCGACGCACAGGTGATCGACCGCAAGCACTGGCGCCGCGGGGTCGGCGGCGTAGACGTCGAATGGACCCCGCTGGGCAAACGCACGCTTGCAGGCGGTAGCTCGGCCCAGGAAGTGCAGCTGTTTGAGATCCAGTATGCCAACGGGCCCATTTTTCTACCGGGTGAAGTGGAGGGCATACCAGACTTTCAGGCGCTGCTCGTCTATCGCGGAGAGATCGCAAAGAACGGGGCGCCCAAGGGTGTCATGCCCAGTACCGCGGCGGTGATTCGCTCGTCATTCGGCCAAGGTCGAGCCATGGCCTTCAGCCCGCACCCAGAGAAGACAGATGGACTGCACGCCCTCCTGCACAACTCCCTGCTCTGGCTGGCGGGCGACGGGCAGTAGAGACGCTCTGGGAAGGCCCCTGGATGAGAACCTCTGAAGCAGAGGTGGGGCGGAACCGATTGGTTCCCCCGCTCGTCCCACAACTCTGGCATCCTACATCCGTTGTCCCAGGGCCTGCCCCGGGATTTCTCTAGCCCCCACACCGGTTCTCAGCCTATTCCCCCATGCAATTCCGCATCCATAAGCACACGTTCGCGCCCCTCGCTCTGATCGGCGCCCTCTGCGGTACAACCTTCGCGCAAGAGGCCCCGCCCCCGTTCATTCCCGTCAGCTACGCCTATGACACCGGTTGGGTGGAGAACCGCTCGTCCCAACGCATCGTCACCATTTCGTTCACGGTCTACCAGCCCCAGGCCGAGTGGATGAGGCTCTACTTTCAGGACGTGCACCTGGGACGCAACCCCCAGGTGCCTGGCCAGGGTTCCATCCTGCGCATGACCGCCTTCAAGGACGGTGCGGTCCAGGAGATGAACACGACGCACGTGGACCAGTGGCAGAAGTCGAGCGCCTACTTCAACGGAGAATCCGTGCAGGTCGAAGTGTTGGCTGATCCTGGAACGCGCTCACGACTGGTGATGCGCGCCCTGGACATGGGGCTTGCCCCGGCTGACGACCCGTCCCAGTGCGGTTCTACCGACGACCGGGTGCCTTCTTCGGACCCGCGCTCCGCGCGCCTGCTCCCTATCGGCTGCACAGGCTGGTTGATCAACGACTGCGCGCACTGCTTCTTGACGGCTGGCCACTGCACCTCCGGCGTCTCCGTAGCACAGTTCAACGTGCCCAACTCCAGCTCCGGCGGCGGCCTCAACAACCCCCCGCCGAAGGACCAGTATGCGGTCGACTCCTCGTCCATCCAGAGCAACGGTGGCCAGGGAGTGGGCAACGACTGGGGGTACTTCGGTACGTACCCCAACAGCACGACCGGATTGACTGCCTACCAGGCGCAGGGTTCTGCGTTCAACGTCGTTAATCCGCCGGGTACGAGCAACAACACGATCCGGATCACGGGCTATGGCGTGGACAACGGCGTCCGCAACCAAACCCAACAGACCCATGTGGGCCCCTTTGTCAACTCAAGCGGCACAACAGTGGGCTATGTAACGGATACCCAGGGGGGCAACTCCGGCTCTCCGGTGATCTGGGAACAGACAGGCGACGCCGTCGGTATCCACACACACGGTGGTTGCAGCAGCACGGGTGGCAACAACTGGGGAACGGGCGCCAATCATAGCGCCCTGCAAAACGCTATCTCCTCCCCCAAGGGCGTCTGCGCCTCGGGCAACTCCATTTTCTCGGATGGATTCGAGAGTGGCGACTATCTGGCAGGTAGCTGGGTGGTGCAGAACAAGAAGGCCAAGATCCGCAAGCGGGCAGGCAAGACTGGAAACTGGGGAGCACGACTCAAGCGCAAGACCTGGATTGAGCGGGCCGTGGACACGACCGGCTTCTCCAACGTCACGTTCAGCTACTGGCGCAAGACCAAGAACCTGGCCTCGGGCGAGCACATGCGGGTCCAATGGTGGGACGGATCGAAGTGGAATACATTGGAGGACGCTACGGGTACAAGTTGGGGCCAGGTCACCTTCTCCCTACCCGCAAGCGCAGACAACAACTCCAACCTCAAGATCCGATTCCGCACAAACTCCAACCAAAAGAAGGGCTGGGGAGACGTGGACGACGTGACCGTGGCCTCTTGTAGCTGATCGGCCTCCAGCTGATTCCCGGCCCCACGCTTGGCGTGGGATCGGTAAGATGAGCCTCCACGCCCGGTCGACCCCGCGGGGTCGACCGGGTTTTCTTGTGTTCCAGCGCCAGTCGGATGCGCTCACGTCCCCTCTCAACGAGGATTTCGACCCATGCACCTGTTCACGGCCCGTCGTAGTTTCCTTCCCGCTCTGTTCCTGCTCACGGCGCTGGGTGCCCGCGCCCAGGAAGCCGAGAGCGAGGCCGACCTGATCGCGAAAGCCAAGGCCATCCATGAACGGGTCATCACCCTCGATACCCACAAGGATATTTCTTCGGATCTGGCCTCGGAGAAGGCCCCCAGCGATCCGGGCGAGAAGGAGCGCTTCCTCCTACGCAACGATCCCACGTTGGAAGGCCCCAACCAGGTGGACTTCCCCAAGATGCGTGCGGGTGGTTTGGACGTGGCTTTCTTCATCGTCTACGTGGGCCAGGGGAAGCTCAATGAAGAGGGCTTTGCCCGTGCCGCCCAGCAGGCTCAGGACAAATTTGATGCCATCCATCGCATGGCCCGGCGCTTTCCTGAACACATCGGCCTGGCACGGACGCCTGACGACGTGGAGCGCCTCCATGCGGCAGGCAAACTGGTGGCTTGCATCGGAATCGAAAACGGATTCGCCATGGGCACGGACGTCTCGCGAATCGCCGAGTTCCACGCCATGGGCGCGCGCTACATGAGCATCGCCCACAACGGGCACAGCCAACTCGGCGACTCCCACACTCCCGTTGAGCCTCTTCATGGTGGTCTCACGGACCTGGGCCGAAGCGCCATCGCCGAACTCAACCGCTACGGCATCATGGTGGACGTCTCGCACTCCTCCAAGGCCACCATGATGGAGGCCGTGGCTGCCTCCAAGGCTCCCGTGATCGCGTCCCACTCTTCCGTGGATGGCATCTTCCCCCACGGCCGCAACCTGGACGATGAGCAGTTGCGAGCCCTGGCCGCCAAAGGCGGGGTCATTCAAACCGTAGCGTTCAAGAGCTATGTCAAGGGGGATGATGCCAGACGCAATGCCATCGCCGCACTGCGCGAGAAGCTCGATCATCCCCGCCGCCGCAGTGGAGAGCCCATCTCGGATTCCCCCGAGGCCGTCGAGAAGCGCCGCCTCTTCAAAGAGGGAGTGGCTGCCATAGAAAAAGCCCATCCCCCCGCCAACGTCTCGGATTTCGCCGATCACATCGACCACGCCGTGGAGGTCATAGGGATCGATCACGTTGCCATCAGCTCGGACTTCGACGGGGGTGGCGGCGTCACGGGTTGGAACTCCGCGGCCGAGACGTTCAACGTAACGCTGGAGCTAGTACGCCGCAGCTACAGCGAGGAGGAGATCAGAAAGCTCTGGTCGGGAAACACGCTTCGGCTGTGGCGCGATGTCGAGGCTGTCAGTCGGCGATTGAATAAGAAGTAGAGATCCTGCACCGGCAGCCGCTCTGGGTGAGCCAGAGCACGGTCCCCTGCACAGGGCGATGCCTGTCAGTCCTGCCGGCCCGGATAACTGCAGGATGGACACATCCGGGGCCTCCGGCCAGCCAACCTCTCGCGCAGAGAAGGCTGGCCCACAACAGCAGTCGTTTCCGTCACCCTTCCGGTGCTATGATCCCCGCATGGCCCCCCCGCCGGCTGACCCTTCCCCCGATCTGCACCCCGGTAATCGCAGCCTGACCCGTGCCTGCCTTGTGGCCATGGTGCTCGGCTGCTACTTCTCGGTCGCGGCCATGCACATCCTGCTTGGCTTGGCATTCGTCAGTTGGGTCTCCAGCTCCATGCCTGCCCTGCGGCATCCCCTGCGCACGCCACTCATGTGGCCCATGGCGGGCTTCGTCTTGATCGCGGCACTCTCAGCGATCCTGGCCTGGAATCCGATGAGCACCAAGGAGGCCTTCAGCTTCGCCACTCCCTTGCTCGTCTACGTCATGACGCGCGACGTCATGGCCGGGCCGAGTCTTGTAAACCGTTCGGTCCAGTACGTGATCTGGGGGGGCATCCTGGCTGCCGGGTTGGGCCTGGCCCAGTCCGCCTTCGAGGCCCAGGGGTTCAGGATCTCCGGCAGCCTGAGTCGATATGGAACCTTCTCCGGTGTACTGCTGCTGGCTCTGATGCTGAACCTCTCGCGAGCCATGTTCGGAGCCAGTACGCGCGAGCGCGTCCCATTGCTGCTGGGCCTAGGGGTCATCGTCTGGGCACTCGTCATGACCGAGACCCGCGGAGTGTGGGTTGGTCTTGTAGCGGGGGGGGCAACCCTGATTGGCCTGTGGAGGCCACGCGCTCTGGTAGCGCTACCCATCGTGTTGATAGGGGCCTATCTCGCTGTACCGAGTTCCATTCAAGAGAACATTCAATCTGCGTTGGACGGGTCAGACCCCGTCGTCAGCGAGCGCCTGACCGAGTTGGACCATGGAATCGAGATCATCCTCGACAATCCCATCCTGGGCGTGGGCCCACGCATGGTGCGCGAGGTCTACGACGACTACCGCACACCAGAAGAGGCGGCCCTCGAAGGTCGCGTACCAAGATATCTGCACAACAACGCCATTCAGATCGCAGCAGACCTGGGCCTCTTGGGTCTGGGCTTCTGGTTGGCGATCTGGATCAGCTGGTTTGTGAGAGTAGCCCGCTCCTACGCGCGTGTGGATGAGAGCGACCACGCCAGCCGCGCGGTCATCGCAGGCTGCCTGGCCGCCATGGTCGCGTTCCAGGTCATGGGTTTGTTCGAGTACAACATGGGCGATTCAGAAGTGGCGTTCCTGAGCCTGTTCGTGTTTGCCCTGCCACTTGCCATCGAGGCCTACTCGGGGGACTAGGGGCTACGGCTCCCAGGGGCTCCGGACCGCGGCCGGCCCAAAGGCGTTTTCCAAGTCGAGCCGTTGGTTTGTGAAACCGCCTGGGCCCCGCGCTACCCTGCACACCATGTCCTGGACCGTGTATGTGCTCCTCTCTGAATCCCACGGGGTCACCTACGTGGGCATCAGCACGGACGTTGAGCGCCGACTCCTGCAGCACAACGGCGAAGTGCCGGGAGGGGCACGCTCGACAACCCGGGGCAGGCCCTGGGAACTGGCGGTCACTTACGGGCCCTACCCCGATCGGGGACGCGCCCAGGCAGTGGAATATCAGGTCAAGCGGAGACGCGGAAAGCAGAGGCTGGACTGGGTCGAGGACGAAGAACCGTGACCTGTACCCCAGACCGCGGTCCCCTATCGGGATTCTCGCGTCTCCCTGGAAGCATCCCCGGATTGCAACTGCACAGACTCGTATAGCGGCCTAGACTGGAATGGACATCCCTACCCTCTGAGATCCTGCCTTGCCGCCCACCCAACCCACACGGCGCGAAATCCTACGCGCTGGCGGGAGTTCCCTGCTCGGACTCTCCCTGGCTGATGCCCTGCGAGCTCAGGCCTTGTCCACGTCTCTGAGCGGCGGGCCGGGTTGGGGCCGCGCCAAGGGCGTGATCCTGGTCTTTCTCCAGGGTGGCCCCAGTCACCTGGACCTGTGGGACCCGAAGGAAGACGTGCCCGACTCCGTGCGCAGCCCCTTCAAGACGATCCCCTCGAAGGTGGAAGGGATGGAGGTCACAGAGCTGTTGCCCCGCGTGGCAGAGATCACCGACCGGCTGACGTTCATCCGCACCATGAGCTACTCGCCCATCGGCCTCTTCAACCACACGGCGGCTCACTACCAGATGCTCACGGGCTATACCGCCGACAAGGTCAGCCCCTCGGGACAACTGGATCCCCCATCGCCCAAGGACTTCCCCAATCTGGGGTCCAACATCGCTCGCCTGAAGCCGCCCGAAGAAGCCATGCTGCCCTTCGTGATGATGCCGCGGCCCCTGCAAGAGTCCAACGTTATCGGGAAGGCAGGCAACGCTGGATTCCTGGGCCGCGCTCACGATCCCTATACGCTCTACCCGGCGGGGGATGATTTCAACGAGACCAAGATGGACCGCATTCAGGCTGCGGCCCTGAGCCTGCGCCCCGAGCTCTCCGTACAGCGCCTTGGTCGGCGTGCGGAACTGCGCAACCAAATCAGCGCAGCGTCCCCGCATCTTCAGAAGGCCATCGAAGACATGAGTCTCGACGAGTACTTCGAGCAGGCCCTGGGATTGATCCTCTCAGGGCGAGCCCGTGATGCGTTCGATCTCAGCAAGGAGCCCGATGCTCTGCGAGACCGGTATGGCCGCACGACCTTCGGACAGTCCTGCCTGATGGCCCGCCGCTTCATCGAGGCCGGCACACGCTTCGTACAGGTCAACTGGCCCAAGCAGGCCAACTCCGACCGGCACTCATGGGACGTGCACAAGGATCTGAACAAGCGCATGAAGGACGATGCAGCCCCACGCTTTGATCCTGGCTTCGCCACACTGATCGAGGACATGGATGAGCGCGGACTGCTGGAGGACAACCTGGTGGTCGCTGTGGGTGAGTTCGGTCGCAGCCCCAAGAAGGGCCTCTCCACTTCGGGCAACGACAACGACCCCGATGGCCGCGACCACTGGCCCTACTGCTTCACCGCGGCGGTGGCGGGTGCGGGGGTCAAGCGCGGCCACGTACACGGAGAGTCGGATGCCACGGGATCGGCCCCCCTGCGTGATCCGGTGCACCCCACGGATCTCTTGGCCACGATCTACCACGCCCTGGGCATAGACCCGCACACGATACTCTTGAATCACCTGCTCCAGCCCCGGGAGCTCGTGACCGGCGAACCCGTCACGGACCTGTTCGTCCGATGAAGTTGGCTCTACTGTTCTTGGGGCTCGCGTGGCCCACGCCCTTGCACGCCCAGGAGGCGGCGCAAGAAAAGGTGAGCTTCGAGCGCGACGTCGTTCCCCTGCTCCGAGCCCACTGCCATGGCTGTCACCAACCGGCCAAGGCCAAGGGGAAGCTCGACCTCACGCGCTACGAATACCTGATGAGCGCCGAGGACCCTGTGGTCGTTCCCGGTAAACCCGAAGAGAGCCTGCTGCTCGACTTGCTCCTGCCATTTGATGATGAGCCGCCGGAAATGCCCGAGGACGCCGAGCCCTTGTCGGCCGAGGAGATCGACGTCCTTCGTCGCTGGATTGCGGAGGGTGCAGTGGATGACTCCACGGCCAAGCCCGGCCCATTGATCGATGCCAAGCATCCGCCGATCTACCCCTGTCTGCCCGTCGTAACGAGCTTGGCCTACTCTCCGGACGGGTCCATGCTGGCCGTGGCGGGCTGGCACGAGGTCCTCTTGTACCCAGCGCAAGACAAGGAGGGGCTACCCCTCGCGCGCCTCGTGGGTCTGTCGCCACGAATCGAATCTCTCTGCTTCTCTCCCGATGGAACACATCTGGCCGTGGGCTGCGGAACGCCCGGCATGGAGGGTGAACTGCAGGTATGGAACGTCCCCAAAAAGAATCTGGCGCTCTCCATCCGATCCACCTTTGACACCCTCCGAGGCCTGAGCTGGTCTCCAGATGGATCGCGTATCGCCTTTGGCTGCTCGGACCGTAGCCTGCGTGTGGTGGAGGCCAAGACGGGCAAGCAGGTGCTCTACCAAGCGACACATGAGGACTGGGTGCTGGGTACAGCCTGGTCCATGGAGGGCGAGTTCCTCGTGTCTGTCAGCCGGGACAGATCCCTGAAGTTGGTGGAGGTCGCCACGGAGCAGTTCATCGACAACATCACAAGCATCACTCCGGGCGCGGTGAAGGGGGGCCTGATGAGTGTGCGTAGGCACCCTGAGCGTGATGAACTCCTGGTTGGCGGTGCTGATGGCGTACCCAAGGCCTACAAGATGCACCGCGAGCAGAAGCGCGTGATCGGGGATGACTACAACCTCCTCCGGGCTTTCCCCCCCATGCACGGGCTCGTCTACGCCGTCGAGTGGAGCACCGACGGCTCACTTGTTGCCGCCGTGAGCGGGCTGGGAAAGAAAGGGGAGGTGTGCGTTGCCAATGCGGCAGACGGCGTCGAGGTCTGGCGCCACGAATTCCCCTTCGGCGTCTACGCACTCAGCCTGGACTCAACGGGTACACGCCTGGCCCTGGCCGGTGACGATGGGATGGTGAGAGAATACGCCCTCCAAGACGGCTCGCTCATGCGCGAGTTCCCAAGCGCCCCGGTGGCGGCAGAGAACCCAGGCCCACCCACATCTCAGGAGGACGCGCAATGAGATCACGTTTGCTCTTGCTCCTCGCACCCGCGCTCTTGCTCACGGTCTCCATGGCCAGCGAAGATCGCCCTCTCAAGGCCACCTCCCACGCCTCCCCTGAGACCATTCAACTCTCCGGCCCCTACGACTCCGTGCAGCTGATCCTGACGGGCAAGAGTGAACAGGGAAACCAGGTGGACTGGACGCGCTCTGCCGAGCTGATCTCCGAGCCACATCTTGTCCAGATCGACGACAGACGACACATCCGCCCACTTGCCGAGGGCCAAGAGGTTCTCGTGTTCCGACAGGGCGATGCCAATATCGAGGTGCCGGTGGAGGTCACGGGTCTCGACCAATCCCCGAGAGTGAGTTTTGTGCGCGATGTCGCCCCGGTCTTGAGCCGCCTCGGGTGCAACGCGGGAACCTGCCACGGTACAGCCCAGGGCAAGAACGGGTTCAAGCTCTCCCTGCGCGGCTATGACCCTCTGGCTGATCACCTGGCCCTGACCAGCGACCTGGCCGGCCGCCGCGTGGACCGGGTCTCCCCTCGCGACAGCCTGTTCCTGACCAAGTCCACCTCACACGTCCCCCATGAGGGAGGCCAGGTACTCGACCCCGAGTCCATTGCGCACCGCCTGCTACTCTCCTGGATTGAGCAGGGCGCCGCTCTGGTGGAGAGCGATCCCCGGCCGGTGGCTCTGCGCGTTGTCCCCGAAGAAGCCACCATCCCCTTGGCCGGCATGAGCCAGCAGTTCGCCGTGCTGGCGACCTTCTCGGACGGGACCTCGCGCGATGTAACGGCCCAGGCCTTCGTCGAGTCCGGCGACATGGAGGTTGTGACCATGGATAAGCACGGGCTCGGCACGGCCGTGCGCCGCGGTGAGTCCCCCATCCTCGTGCGGTACGAGGGCAACTACGCCGCCGCCAGACTGGTGGTCATGGGCGATCGCAGCGGCTGGTCCCACGAGAAGACCCCCATCTTCAACTGGGTCGACACCCTGGTACACGCGAAGCTGCGCACGCTGCGCAGCCAACCTGGCGAGGTGTGCACGGATGCGGAGTTCCTGCGGCGAGTCTCCCTCGATCTGACCGGGAAGCTCCCCGATGTCGATGCCGTACGCGTCTTCCTGATGGATTCTCGCCCCCCGCGGACCAAGCGCGTGGAGCTCATCGACCGACTTCTGGGCAATACGGACTACGTGGATCACTGGACCAATCGCTGGGCCAGCTTGATGCAGGTCAACTCCAAGTACGTGGGCCAGCAGGGCGTCAGACAGTGGCGTGATTGGATTCGAACACAGGTGGCGAGCAACACGCCCTATGACCGGTTCGTACACGAGGTGCTTGCCTCCAAGGGCACGACCCGTGATCAACCCCAGACAGCCTTCTGGCGTGTTCAACGCGAACCCGATACGGCAATGGAGTCGGTGACTCAACTGTTCCTCGGCGTGCGCTTCAACTGCAACAAGTGCCACGACCATCCGTTTGAGCGCTGGACCCAGGATCAGCACTGGCAGCTTGCGTCGTTCCTGGCCCAGGTCACACGCGAGACCGTTCCGGCCAAGGATGGACATGACGAGGACGAGGCCATTGGCAACGGTGAGAAGGGCGAAGTCACTCATCAGCGAACGGGTCAGACCGCCGCACTCTCGTTCCCCTTTGAACATGCGGGCATGGAGAGCGGAGAAGCCCCTCGCCGCGAGCAATTCGCCACCTGGGTGACGGCCAGTGAGAACCCCTACTTCGCTCGTAACTACATCAACCGTTTGTGGGCCTACCTGACGGGCACGGGCCTGATTGAGCCCATCGACGACATGCGGGCGGGCAACCCGCCCACCAACCCCGAGCTTCTCAAACGTCTGACTGCTGAGTTTGTGGACAGCGGATTTGACGTGCGCCACATGCTGCGGCTGATCTGCCAGTCAAGGACCTACCAGCTCAGCACACGCACAAACCAGTGGAACGAAGACGACCACAGCAACTACTCCCATGCCAAGGCCCGACGGCTGCCGGCCGAGGTACTGTTCGATGCGGTCTACCAGGCCACTGGTGCCCAACCGGCACTTGCTGGCCAGCGACCCGGAACGCTCGCGGCGCAGCTCGTGGATTCCTCCACCAAAACTTCTGATGGTTTCTTGGACCTGTTCGGCAGACCGCCTCGTGAGAGCATCTGCGAGTGTGAACGCTCGGACTCGATCTCCCTTGGACAGGCCCTGAACCTGGTCAACGGGCCCACCGTGGCCAATGCTGTCGAGGCAAGTGGAAACGCCATCGAGAGCCTCGTGGAGTACGAGCCCTCCAACGAGCTCGTCCTGGAGGAGCTCTATCTTCGGTTCCTCAGTCGCCCCCCCAGTCCGGAGGAGTCAGCCCAGATGTTGGGCTACCTGGATCCCCTACTCCGATCCAACCTCAGCGCATTGCCACCTGATGCCGCCGGGGCCTTCGCAGCGAGCATGGAAGAGTGGGAGGCCAAGTTACGCCCACACACCTGGCTCACTCCCAGAATCAAGGCCTCCCGATCCGAGGAAGGGGCCACCATCGAAGTGGCGGAAGACGGCAGCTTCGCGGTAACAGGAAAACAACCCGACAACGATCGTACAACCCTCACGCTGGAGCTTGAGGGTACAGGCTTCACCGGTGTGCGGCTTGAAGTCCTGCCGCTTGAGTCCCTGGCTGGTGGCGGCCCTGGTCGCGCCGTGAACGGTAACTTCGTCCTGGGCGAGATCGAGATCATGGTCATCCCCAAGTCCAACCCGCTCACTGCTCGGCGCGTCCAATTAAAGAGTGCGACCGCAGACTTCTCCCAAGCCAGCTGGCCTGTGGCCAAAACCATCGATGGCGATCCTGCCACGGGGTGGGCCATCATGCCCGAGTTCGGCAAGCGGCACGTGGCTGTGTTTGAGGCAGCTGAAGACTTCGGACAGGAGGGCGGAGTTCTATTGGCTGTCACGTTGGTGCAGCAATTCGGCAGCAAACACACGATCGGCCATGGACGCCTCTCTGTCACGAGCGACTCGCGGCCCGTACGCCATATCGGTCTGACCCGGGAAACGGAGATCAGCCTGCAGACCGAGGCAAGCGCTCGAACAGAGGAGCAGCTGGAACTTCTGCATCGTGCTTTCTTGAAGACCATGCCGGCCATGGCGCATCAAATGCGTCTGGCCAGTGCTCGCGACCTGGCCTGGGCCCTAGCCAACAGCCCCGGCTTCCTGTTCAACCGCTGAACAGAAAGCCGAGGCTGTCGTCACTATCCGGAACGGAGGTTCGCGCCTCAGTTCGCGAACGTCACCTGTAGACCGTCCGAGGTGTTGCTGCCAGAACCCTGGCCTGCGTCGCGGAACCAGTACTGGAAGTAGCGCGTATCTCCAGAGACGATGCCAGCCTCCGGACCTGCCCCGGTAAAGTCCAGGGCATAGGAGTTCACGTTACCGGCGGCCTTGGATACCGGCAGCAGACGTGAGAGCGAACCGCCAACACACAGAGCCCCATTTCCAAAGGGAATGACGAGGTCTGGGGTGGAACCAAAGAAGAACATCCCAAACGAGTCGGGACACTGGCTGACGGTGACGACGGTGTCATTGGCGGCAATGCCTCCACTGCCGGCCCAGCCCATGCGCGCGCCATCGTTGAAGGCCGAGTTGGGGAAGGCCACGCAGTACGTCTGGAAATCAGCACCCGTGCTACAGGCATTGTCTGCCCCAGGAGTGTCGGATCCATCGATCGTGGGGTCGAAGTCCCCCATGACCCACACACCCGAGCAGACGAATGGGTGGGATGGAACGAAAGTACCGTCCGGGCCAACCTGCTCGGGCCAGTAGACCAAATCGCCACCCGCCGGGTCTTCGATGAGTGCGATGCCGGAGACGACGCTGGACCAGGGTGTGGTATCCAGAGTGCCGTCATCGTCGGTGTCCAGGTCGTCGTTCTTGGCTCCTGTGAAGTCCCGCACGAGAAGGTGCGTCACGTTGTCGGAGTTCTCGAAGTCTAGGGTGGTGACCAGGTCCGCGGTCCCCATGGTGAAGGAGGACTCGGCCGCAACGAAGTAGCCCGACGCGCCGATTGAGGTTCCCGCGAGCGAGACCACGGCTTCGATCACACCGGATCCGCCGGTGCCATCGCCGATGACGATATAGCTCAAGTCGTCGAGAGAGGTACCCGCCGGGCCAGCGAGCTCAAAGTACTCGTCGATGTCCGAGCTCGGCTGATCGATGCGCAGTTCGTTGATGGTAGGATCCTGGGCAAAGACGGGAGAGGCGTACGCGACACAAAGGAGGGTCAGGGAGAGGCGCTTCATCATGATTCGAGGGGATTTGAGGGGGACTGAAAGAAAGCGGGAGAACAAAGCCTAGGGCTTCAGCCTAGTGGCCCATGCCACAATCGCCAACTAAGGACCATGTTGCAGCCCCCCACGACCCCTAGAATGCCGGTCGTTGCTACGTTCTTGCTTTTCATGGGCCGGGGATAATCTCTCAGATTCTCACCGCGCAGCCCCCAGTGGATGCCACACACTGAGGCCCGCCACACCTGACCAACCCGAAGCCAATGATCATCCTGAACACCCTCCTTGTTTCGGTGCTGCCGCTCTTCGCTCCGAATTCCAATTCCGGAAGTGACTGGCCGCAGTACAACGGTCCGCGTCACGGACGCACGGTGGCGGAGACCCTCGGCAAACGCCTTTGGACTGAAGCGCCCCCCACCCCGGAGTGGACGATCGAGACAGCCGCCGGGTTCAGCTCATTCACGCTCGCGGCAGACCTCGCCTTCACTCTGGTCGGAGAGGACGGCGAGGAGATCGTCATCGCCCTGGATGCCCGAACGGGAGAAGAGAAGTGGTCCTTCGCCACCGAGGCGGTCAAGTACGACAGAGGTGGCGGAGCGGGGACCAAAGAGAACAAGGGTGGCGATGGACCCCGCACGTCGGTCAGCTACGAGGAGGGGCGCGTGTTCGCGATGACCTCGTCCCTGCACCTCTATTGTCTCGATGCCAAGACCGGCCAAAGCCACTGGGACGTGGATCTGATCGAGGACCATGAGGGGCGGAACATCATGTGGCAGAACGCGGCATCCCCCTTGTTGGAAGGCGGTCTTGTGATCGTCGCCGGCGGAGGTCCGGGAGAGTCGCTCCTCGCCTTCCACCAAGAGAGTGGCGAGTTGTGCTGGAAGACAGCGGATGAGCGCATCACACATGCCACACCTATCATTGCCACGATCCACGGAGTCCGTCAGGTGATCTTCTACTTGCGATCCGGACTGGTCGCCCTGAGGCCGAGCGATGGCGAGGAGCTCTGGCGTATCGAATACCCCTACCGAACGTCCACCGCCGCTTCTCCGGTTGTCTTTGAGGACGTGGTCTACTGCTCAGCGGGCTACGGAGTCGGCGCAGGAGCCTTCCGCCTCTCGATAGAAGACGGCCAGTGGTCCAATGAGTCACTGTGGCGCAAGCGCAACGACCACATGAACCACTGGAGTACACCGGTCTGCAAGGAGGGGTATCTGTACGGGATGTTCAGCTTCAAAGACTATGGGGATGGGCCCATGAAGTGCGTGGACATCCGCACCGGCGAGGAGAAGTGGAGTCGGGACGGCTTCGGTCCCGGAAACTGCATCCTGGTGGGCGATGACCTGGTGGCTCTGACCGATGCAGGCGAGGTGGTCCTCGTGGAGTCCACTCCCGAGGCCTATCGCGAGATCTCCCGCGCCCCCTTCCTTGCGGGTAAGTGCTGGTCCACGCCCACGTTTGCGGACGGAGACCTGTTCATCCGCAGCACCACCCAGGGCATGCGTTTGGATCTCTCTGCAGCGGAGTGAATGCGGCTCAAGCCGCAGGATCACTGACCGTCCGACTTGTCCGCCCTGGCCTTCTTCGGCCAGACATGATCCTCGGGTCGAATGTTCGGAACAAACTGACCGAAGCCGAAGTTCGTTGGCTTGAACTCTCCGACGATCGACACGTCGCTCTCCGCGGGAATCTGGTCTTCCATGCGCAACCCCCAGTAGCAGGAGTTCACCATGATGCGCCGGACCCCTGCGCTGGCAAAGTCCGGTGCGGCGCCGATAGTCGTACAGGCCGTGCGCATCGGCTTGCCGGGCGCGCGGTCGATCTCCCGGACCCAGAAGATAGGAATCATGGGTGCGTTCTTGGGGCCCTCCAGCAACGGCGAGTCGGGCTTCATGCCCTGCAGTACGGCACCACGCAGCAACACCTTCGCATCTTCGGGCAGGTCCCGGATGCCATAGACATCTGTCGTACCCCAGACGTCATCTGCCCCGCGCAAAATGGGATGCTCGGCATTGAAGGGCTCAATGACCCCGCGCGTGCTCTGGCTCCCATGTCCGCCGTGGTGGTTGACCCACGTCTCTCCAAGGATCTGCCGGCCAAACCCTCCCGACCATTTGCCGTTGCGGAAGGAGTAGTGCGCGTAGGGACTCTCCTTGTCACGTGAGTAGTTGAAGGCGTGGGTCGCCGTTCGGATCCCCAAGATGGGCTTGCCCGCCTCCACATAGTCCACGATGTGCTTCATGTCCGCGTCCGGCAGCTCCCTAAAACGCAGGAACATCACCATCATATCCGCGGACTCCAGCACCTCCAGCCCGGGGATGTGGGTCTGGTTCTTGGGGTCGATGACGCCTGATTCAGGATCCGTGGAGAAGAGAACGGTGCAGCGAAAACCGTGATGGAAGGCGAGGATCCGGCCCAGCATCGGCATGACCTCTTCGGAGCGGTACTCCTCATCCCCCGCGATCAACACCACGTGCTTGCCCTTGCCGGGCCCCTCGGTTCCCTCGTAGACAAGTCGGAAGGGCTCGACCTCTTGCGCGTCCTGGCTGAAACCGAACGTGGGAGAGAGTGCGAGGATCAAGGCAACGCAGAGGGCGGTGGATTTCATCTGTATGGAGGTCGGGCTGAGGGGTTCGAATCGATGCTGCGGAAGGGCCCAGTATCCGCCTTGGAACCCACATCCGCCACCGCTAGGCTGCGAGCCACGAGGAAAGGGCCAAGCGCGTGCGCTGCGCTCCTACTCCCCCACCATGATCGCCGACCTCGATGACCCGGGCCTCCCTGGCCTCCCAGACTACGATGTGGTCATCGCGGGGTCGGGCCCGGCGGGCATGACCCTGGCCCGGGAGCTGAGCGGATGCGGCCTGATGGTGTGTGTTCTGGAGAGTGGGTTGGAGAAGCCCACACCCAGGGGGGACCGGCTGCGCGAGGTCCAGAGCACGGGCATCCACATCAAGGCCTTCTCGCGCGAGCGCGTGCTGGGGGGTGCCTCCAGTACCTGGTCCGGACTCTCCAGTCCACTGGATGACGTGGACCTGCAGACGCGGCCCTATCTGGAGCACTCGGGCTGGCCCCTGGACCGGGCAGAGCTGGATGACTACTACGGGCAAGCCTCGGAGCGCTATCGGTTCCCGGCGCCCGAACTCTACGCCGCGGGGGGATTCGACGCCCTGCGCACCAAGGGGGAACACCAACCCGCCTGGGAGATGCTGCGCGAGAAGATCTTCCTGGCCGCCGCCGATGCGCAGGACTTCGGCCAGGAGTGGAAGTCCTGCTGTGAGGCCGGGGACACCGACCTCCTTCTCGACGCCACCCTGGTGGAGCTGGAATCCGAGGAGGAAGTCGTGGGAGGCGCCATTGCCCAGACCCGCAGTGGCCGCCGGGTCCCGATCCGTGGGCGCGCCTTCGTGCTGGCCACCGGTGGCATTGAGAATGCGCGCCTTCTCTTGGACAACAACCTGGGAAATGAGCAGGACCAGGTGGGGCGCTACATGATGAACCACCCGAAGAACTACTGCGGCATTCTGAAGCTGGCACAGCCGGTTCAAAGCCTGCCCTACTACTTCGGCTGCCAGGTGGGTGCCAACGCGGGCTATGCTGGCCTGCACCTGCCCAGTGAGGTCCAGACACAGCGTGAGCTCGTCAACGCCTACGTGCGCATGGAGCCCCTCTTCCCCTGGTCCGACAACGAGGGTGTGGAGTGCCTCGTCCTGCTCGTCAAGAAGTGCAAGGGACTCCTGACCTTCTGGACGAAGAGCCAGGGGGAGGCCGTCATAGCCATGCGCGACTACTCCGAGACAGGCGACGACAGCGACCTCTCCAACACGCGCCGCTCGGCGCTGGGAACGGCGGCGCTCGGGCTGCGCGTGGTGCTGCACCTGCCCAGCGTATTGACGTACGCGTTCTTCCGCCTGTCCGGACGCTCCCCCAGAATTCGACGCGTGCGTCTGCGCAACTTCATGGAGATGGAGCCACGGGCGGAGAACCGCGTGAGCCTGGCACGGGAGACCGACCCCAACGGCCGCCCGGTGGCGCAGGTGAGCCACGATACGAGCGAGCGCGACCGCGCCTCCCTGCTCGCCCTGCACGAGGTCCTCCGCGAGGAGTTCGAGCGCACGGGTCTGGGCACCCTCGGCCCCGATCTCGAGCAGGCCGACCCCTGGCCCATCACCCAGGACGCCTCGCACCACATGGGCACGACGCGCATGGGCACGGACCCGCAGTCCTCGGTGGTCACGCCCCAATGCCGGGTGCACTCCACCTCGAACCTCTACTGCGCGGGCGCCTCGGTCTTCCCCACCAGCGGCTGCGCCAATCCCACCTGGACGATCGTCGCCCTGTCCATTCGACTGGCGCGGCACCTGCGCGGTGAACTGCAAGGGAGCGGGGCATGAGCGGCACGGCCAGTGCAACCAACGGGAAGCGCCGTATTGCGGTGGTGGGCGTGGGCAAGCGTGTCCGCGAGGCGGTGCTACCTGCGCTGTGCGCCATCGAGGAGTCCTTTGAGGTCGTTGGGCTGTACGCCCGCACGGCGCGCACCCTGGAAGCTGCCGGACGCGAGTGGCCGGTCGTGCCTCTCTCAGACCTGCACGACCTCAAAGGCGTGGACCTCCTGTATGTGGCCGTCGGTAAGGACGCGGTGCCGTCCGTGCTGCAGCAGCTCTTGAGCCTCGGCGCCTCAGACACGGACCTCCTGATCGACACGCCCGTGGTCCGCTTCCGCCACTTCCGGCACGTCGCAAGCCTGTCGGGTTTCCGCCGTGTGGGTGTACCGGAAGACTGCGCCTTCCTGCCTTGGATCAAGCCCGTGCGGGACTGCCTGGCTTCGGGCGTCCTCGGTGACCTCGACGAGTTGGTGCTCTGGAAGTCTGGCTACGCCTACCACGGCCTGGCCACGGCCAAGACGATCCTGGAAGCCGATGGGATCCGGCGCGCAAGCCGCAAGCCCGTGGAGAACGGGCTCTTTGAGCGCAGACTCCATCTGGACAACGGGACCCGGGCCACCATCGTCGAACCCCGGGACTACGCCTCGGGCTGGGTACAGGTGATCGGCTCCAAAGCCAGCCTCTGCGACCAAGCTCGGGAGGCACCGAAGTCCCTGCACCTGGAGGTCGCGGTCCAAGACGGCCTCTGCAGGAGTCTGCGAGTGGGCGACCACGTGGCCGAGCTCGACGAGGCCGAGGCCTCTCTCACCGCAGGGGATCCCGAGGACGCCAGCGTCATCGCCCGTCAGGAGGCCATGAAGCGCGTGGGCCTCTTGGGCGTGCTGCGCAACGTGCGCGATGGCGGCATGGGCTATCCCCTGACGGCTGCGGTGGAGGACACGGTGGTGGACTACTGGCTTGAGCGATTGGGGCGGTACCGCGCCACTCCCGTCACGGATCCCGGCGCACCCATGGCACGCTGCCTCCTCTCAGTTCTCTCACGCCTGGGTGGGTAGACGTGGCGCACCTGATCGAGACCCTGATCATGCCGCCGGTGGGCAACCTGCTGCTCGCCCTGGTGGGTGTGGCGCTGATCCGTGGACGGCGCAAGCTCGGGCGCCTGTGCATGGTTCTGGGGCTCGGCAGCCTCTTGCTCCTGACCCTGCCCGTGGTTTCGGCGGCGCTCCTGATCAGCCTGCAGACGGCCGCTCCCCTTCCACCGACGGGTCCCCTGCCGGATGCCGACGCGATCGTGATCCTCGGCGCGGACTTCCGTGCTATCGCACCTGAGATGGGTGGGGCCACGGTCTCGCCCCTGACCCTTGAGCGGCTGCGTTATGGTGCGCGCCTCGCGCGGCGCGCTGAGACGCCCGTATTGGTCAGCGGCGGATCCCTTGGTCCGAAGGAGCCCCCCCTGGCGGGGCTCATGCGCAAGACCCTGCAAGAGGAGTTCAACGTGGAGGTGCGCTGGGCAGAGAAGCGCTCGCTCTCCACCCGGGACAACGCCCGCTACTCGGCGGAGATCCTGTCCGAGGCCGGGTGTGCGCGGGTCATCCTGGTCACCCACGCGTGGCACATGCCACGCGCCCGGCGGGCCTTCGAACAGGCGGGGTTGAAGGTCATCCCCGCTCCCATGGGCATCCACCCCTGGCCCGCCCGGGACCTGGGCGCCATCACGCCCTTCTCACGTGCCCTGCTCGAGAGCACCTGGGGCCTCCACGAGTGGGTCGGTCGGATCTGGTATCGCCTGACCGAGTGAGCCGTGCCGGGCCCTCAGTCCAAGAGCCAGCGCGCCCACTCTTCGTCCAGCCCGCGGGTCAGATGCTCCCGGGTGGCAGGGGGCTGCTGGGCGATCCACTCCCGCGCCGCATCCAGGTTGAGGTAGTAGGAGAAGGTGCCCGGCCCCACCACGAAGGAGCGCACGAAGCGCGCACCTGTACCCAGCAGGTAAGCCGAAGCGCGGGGTGAGGCCATGTGTGCGGTCACCTCCGCGCTCAGGGACTCGGGGCTGACCTTCCAGTCACTACCCACACGGCCCGCGGCCTCGGCCAGCCCATCGCCCAGCTCCTGTCCCATGCCGTCCGCCGCCGCCAGGGCGCGGGCCACGTCCCCCTTTGTCGCCCGCACGAGCCGGCGGCCGAGGCCGCGCACCCAGCCCATGTGTTGCTCACCACCGATCTCCCGAACCAGCTGCAGGTCCGCAGCGAAGTCCTGATCCAGGTCCGTCAGCCCCATGGCCGCGAGATCCGCGTGCAAGAGCTCGGGGTGGGGTTCGTCGAACTCCGCGAGGCGCCGCAGCTGCTCCGCGCGCTCGCCCGCCAGATGCGGCAGGATCTTGGGCACGTAGCCCAGGTAGTGGTAGCCCTTGACCCGCTGGAGCAGGCCCAGGTTCTGGAAGGGGCTCCAGGGCCGCGCCTCACCCAGGATGCCCGCCGTGTTCCAAAGACCCAGGACGCACAGAGAACCGACGACCACCGTCCCACCCCGCCCCATGCGGGCTGCCATGATCGAGCCCACCAGGAGGACGACGACCCACAGGGGCATCATGCGCATCCAGTCAAAGGCGTAGTTGTGTTCGGGGAGGATGAACCCCGAACCGATCCAGGCCACGACCCACAGCAGAGCGATGGCCGCGAGGAAGCGGGGCACCAGTCCCCCACGCAGGAGGGCGAAGGCCAGAGCTGCGATTCCGGCGAGGGGATAGACGATGCGGGTGAGCAACCCGAAACCCCCGCGCTCCGCATACACCGAGTTCAGGAACGTACCCAGCAGGTCAAGCCGGCTCTTATCGGTCACAAGCGAGCGCCCGTGCACGTCGAACAGCTCCCCTCCCACCAGGGCTCCCATCCAGATCATCGGCAGGGCACCCAGCACGAGACCGAGCAGGCCGAAGCTCCCGCTCCGGGAGAAGACGATCCCCGGACGCATGATCAACAGCGCCAGGCCGACACCTCCCACGAACACGGCCATCTGGTAGCTGAAGTAGAGACCCAACCCCGACACGATCCCCAGCCGCAGCAGAGCGCGCGTCGGATCCTCGCCCAGGTGGCTCTTCATCAGTCGCAGGCACTGGTCGAGCATCAGCACGCCGAAGAACATGGCCTCGAAGTGGATACCCAAGCTCAGGAGGCTCAGCTTCTGGGCAGCCCGCGGGCCGAAGATGAACAGCAGGCCAAACGTCAGCGCCTCACGCCGACCACAGTGGTGGGCCAGCAATCGCCAGCCGTAGCTCATCACCAGGGCGCAGGTGAACAGCCCCAGCAGCTTGTGGGCCAGCAGGTTCTCACCCACCACCAGGAACGCCAGCGCCTTCAGGTGGCTGATGACGAAGCCGCCGCCCTCGTAGTAGTGGTAGGCCAGCTGGTGGTGGTCGATGGCGAGGCCATCGAGCATGGCCTTGGCCGCGGTGCCCTTCTCGAGCTCCTCGCCATAGAGGAAAACGTCCGAGATGGCCGCGATCATCCAGCCCTTGACGAGGACGAGCAGGGCCAGGAGCGCGTACAGGTCGCGTCGGGGAGCAGGGGCGAGGGTCATGGACGACCACAGGATGACGGCGCGGGGGGTCCGGGTCCAACCAAGGATCTCGATTGCTTTGGGCCCGGGCACGCTAGGATCCTCCCATGCCCCGCGTCCCGTGGATCCTCACCCTCTGCCTGATCGGCTGCCAGCCGTCCGACCCCCAGGTCGATCCGATTTCCGGGGCGGAGGGTCCCGCCTTCGCCGGCTCGGCTTCCTGTCTGTCCTGCCACGCTCACCAGGCCGAGCTCTGGGCCGGCTCCCACCATGACCTGGCCATGCAACCGGCCAACGCCGCCACCGTGCTCGGGGATTTCGAGGACGCCAGCCTCGAGCATTTCGGGAGCACCTCGCGCTTCACCCGACGCGAGGACGGGTTCTTCGTGAACACGGCGGGTCCCGATGGTGAAGACCAGGACTACAAGGTGGCCTGGGTGTTCGGCGTCGACCCCCTGCAGCAGTACCTCGTCGAGTTCCCCGGCGGTCGAATGCAGACCCTGCCGACCTGCTGGGACACGCGACCCGCCGACCAGGGTGGGCAGCGCTGGTTCCACATCTATCCAGACGAGCCCATCCCCGCCGGGGACGAGCTGCACTGGACCGGCCCGAACCAGACCTGGAACTTCATGTGCGCCTCCTGTCACTCGACGGGTTTGAAGAAGGGCTACGACAGCAAGTCCAACGAGTACACGACCACCTGGCTTGAGGACGACGTGTCCTGCGAGACCTGTCACGGCCCCGCCCAGGCCCACGTGAGCTGGGCCCAGGCCGGCGCCTCCCCCAACGCTCCCAACGGNCTGGCCATCAGCCTGGCGGACGCGAATGGTGGCGTGTGGGAGNTGGANTCCGAGACGGGCAATGCCGTGCGCTCGGTCGAGCGCTCAAGCCGCGCGCAAGCCGAGACCTGCGCGCGCTGCCACTCACGGCGCAGCGTGCTACACGAGACGCCGGTGGATGGTTCGTCATTTCATGACAACTACCGCCTGAGTCTCCTGGATGAGGGCCTGTACCACGCCGACGGTCAGATCCTGGACGAGGTCTACGTCTACGGTTCGTTCCTGCAGAGCAAGATGCACACCCAGGGCGTGACCTGCGGCGACTGCCACGACCCCCACTCCGCGCGCCTGCGCTTCGAGGGCAACGCCCTGTGTGCCCAGTGTCATCTGCCGGAGAAGTACGACGCTCCCGAACACCATCACCATGCTCCGGAGAGTGCCGGCGCCCAGTGTGTGGAGTGCCACATGCCCACGCGTACCTACATGGTTGTGGACCCGCGCCGCGATCATTCCCTGCGGGTGCCGCGGCCCGACCTGAGCGTGGAGCTGGGCACGCCCAACGCCTGCACCCGCTGCCACGACGATCAATCCGCCGCCTGGGCCGCGGATGCCGTGCGCGCGTGGTTCCCCGAGGGTCGCAGCACACAGCCCCACTTCGCGCGCGCCCTGCACGCCGCCCGCACCGGTTCCCCCAGCGCCGGATCGCTCCTGGCCGAGATCGCCGCCAGCCCCGAGCAGCCCGCCATCGTGCGTGCCACGGCCCTCTCCCACCTGCCCACCTACGTGGACCAGACCACCTTCCCCGCCATGGCTGCGGGCCTGGCCGACCCCAGCCCGCTGGTGCGCGCGGCGGCGGTGGATGGTCTGCAGGTGCTGCCCCTCCAGCAGCGCGCCAACCTGGCCTTCACCCTGCTGGAGGATCCCGTTCGCCTGGTGCGCGTCAACGCCGGCCGCACGCTGGCCTCGTTCACGACCCAGCAGCTGCCGGACCTGATCGCGACACCCCTGAACGCGGCGCTGGCCGAGCTGCACGACGCTGAGATGGAGAGCGCCGAGCGCGCCAGCGCCCACGTCAATCTCGCCCAGGTCGCCACCGAGCAGGATCACCTGGGCGATGCCATCTCGCACCTGCGCACGGCACTCACCCTCGAACCCCACTTCGTCCCCGTCTACGTCAATCTCGCCGACCTGCTCCGTCGCCAAGGCGACGAGACCGAAGCCGAGTCGATCTTGCGAGCGGGCCTGAAGATCGCTCCGGGAAGCCCGGCCCTGCATCATGCCCTCGGTCTGTTGCTCGCGCGCACCGAGCGCCTGCACGACGCGCTGAACAGTCTGTCCCAGGCCATGGGGCTCGCACCCGGCGAGGCGCGCTTCGCCTACGCCCACGCCCTGGCCCTGGACAGCCTGGGCAACCGCGCCGGCGCCATCGCCGCCCTCGAACAGGCCCAGTTGAGCTTTCCCACCGACCGCGAGATCCTGCACGCCCTCGCCACCCTGCACCGGGACGAGGGCCACAAGGAGACGGCACTCGACTGGGCCAAGAAGCTGCAGGCGATCTCGCCGGGGGATGAGTCGGTAGGAAAGTTGCTCGAGGAGCTGGGGGGCTAGAGTCCCCGAACTCCGCGCCGGAGCGGCTTGCAGTCCGGGGATGCCTGCGTAGGCTTACCCCCCATGAGCTCCACCAGGTACATCGTCCTCAGTGCCAGCCTGCGGGATGGCAGTCGCAGCCGGGTTCTTGCCCACGGCGCCGTTGAACGCTTGAAGGCCGCCGGGGCGGAAGTGGAGCTGATCGATCTGGTGGACAACCCGCTGCCCCTCTGCGATGGAGGAGCTTGCTACGGCGACCCACGGGCCGTCGAGATCAAGAAGCGACTCGAAGGGGCACACGGCTACCTCCTGGCGACACCCATCTACAACTTCGACATCAACGCCGCCCTCAAGAACCTCATCGAGCTCTCGGGGCGGGACGTGTGGACCGACAAGGTGGTCGGTTTCCTGTGCGCGGCAGGGGGTCACAGCAGCTATATGTCGGTCTCCACCATCGCCGCGGATCTGATGCTGGATTTTCGCACCTTTATCCTGCCCCGCTTCGTATACGCAACCGTTGAGGACTTCGACGAGCAGACCCTGGCCAGCGACACCATTGAGGAGCGTCTGGATGGGATCTGCTCAGAGCTGGTGCGGGTGACGGAAGCCCTGAAAGGCGACTGAAACTCCCCCTGGGAGCCCTCAGAAGCCGTTCAGCACCCACCCAGGCCGTTGGCACGGCTGGTACCCTATGCCCATGTCACGCGAGCGCGACTTCCACGACCTCTACGCCCACGGCATGGCCCGGGTGGCCGCTGCCGTGCCGCAGGTGAAGCTCGCCGATCCGGCAGCCAATGCCCAGGAGATCGCACGCCTCTATGGCCACGCAGCCGCCGCGGGCGCGGCACTCGTGGTGTTCCCCGAGCTGAGCCTGACGGGCTACTCGATCGACGATCTGGTTCAACAGCGTGCACTTCTCGATGCGGCCGAGCTGGCCCTGCAGGAGGTGGCGGAGGCCACAGCCCAGCACTCGGCCCTGTGCGTGGTGGGCATTCCTTTGCAACGCTGGGACCGCCTGTTCAACTGCGCGGTCGTGCTCCAGGGCGGACGCCCCCTGGGTGTCGTGGTCAAGTCGTACCTGCCCTGCTATCGCGAGTACTACGAGCGACGACAGTTCTCCGCGGCGCGGGACGCGATGCGGGACACGACACGGGTGCTGGGAGTCGAGGTGCCCTTCGGCAACGATCTGATCTTCCGCGATCGCGAGCGCACCAACTTCTGCCTCGCCGTCGAGATGTGCGAGGATCTCTGGGTGCCCCAGCCGCCTTCGGTGCGGGCGGCCATGGCTGGAGCCACCGTGCTCGCCAACCTCAGCGCCTCGAACATCACCGTGGGCAAGGACGCCTACCGCCACGACCTGGTGGCCAACCAGTCGGCGCGCTGCCTGGCGGCCTACGTGTACGCGGGCGCCGGCAGCGGAGAGTCCACGACCGACATGGCCTGGGATGGCTGCGCCATGGTCTTCGAGAATGGCGAGCTGCTCACCCGCTCCGAGCGCTACTCCCCCACCAGCCAGTTCGTCATGGCCGACGTGGACCTGGAGCGCCTCGTCCAGGAGCGGGCCCGCATGACCAGCTTCGGGGACTGCGCCACGGATCACGCGTCCAGCCTGGGCGAGATGCGCGAGATCCCCGTGCGCTTTGTTCCGCCCGCAGAGACGGTGACCATCGAGCGCACGGTGGAGCGCCACCCCTATGTGCCACAGGATCCCGCCACCCGCGATGAGCGCTGCGAGGAGGTCTATCAGATCCAGGTCAGCGCCCTGGCCCAGCGGCTCAGCGCCACCGGCACCGAGCGCGTGGTGATCGGCGTCTCCGGCGGACTCGACTCCACCCAGGCCCTGATCGTCGCCGCGCGCGCCATGGATCGCCTGGAGCTGCCACGCACCAACGTGCTGGCCTACTCCATGCCGGGCTTTGCCACCTCCGAACGCAC
>PBIX01000026.1 GCA_002720975.1 Planctomycetota bacterium
AGGTCAGCGCCTCTGCCGGAATCGGAGCATACTCAGCCCCGGGCGCCTGCCATTGGACCTTCAGTTCCTCACCGCCCCCATGTTCAAACATGGACACACGGATGGAATGAGCGCCCGCCTCCAGGTCCACGCCACCGGTGATGCGTCGGGATCCGTGGACACCCCCATTGTCCACGACCATCTTCCCGTCCAACTCCAACCAGGAGCCATCGTCTGAGGTCAGGGCAAACGACCAGTGCCCGGCCTCGGGGATCTCCAGGGTGCCACTGAAGCGCAGGCCAAAGTTGTCATTGCGTTTGCGCACGCCGAGGTCGAAGTCCGGAGCGCTTCCAGCGGCCACGGGACCGACCCCGGGCCAATCCGGGCTGCCCGCATCCAGGCGCGCCTCGAAGTACTCGTAGCGCAGGCCCGGCGAGGACTCGCCCTCGTCCAGGGGCATGACCTGCTCGCGCAGCAGGTACTTGGCCAGTGCCATGGCCTCCTCCCCGGAGAGGCCCAGGTCGGGCATGTTTCCCGAGGGCCGCACAGCCAGGGGATCTTCGAGGAAGGCCGCCAGGCCAACCACGTTGTACTTCATCGCGAGCCTTGCGGGATCGATCACCCGGTCGGGGTGAGGCAGGGTGCCGGGACGCAGCAGAATCTCCTCGTCCATGGTTTGGAGCACGCCGGAATCGTCCACGCCCTCTTCAGGATCCTCTCCCCCATCCTCCGCCAGAAGCTCCAGCAAGCTCCAGTCCAGGTCGTACAGGTCCTCCTGCGGCCTATGGCAAGCCACACATCCCACCCCATGGAACAGCTGTCGGCCACGCTCCAATTCCCCCACGAGGGCAGGAGTGCCCTCGGCAGAAGGCTCACCCAGGGTGCCGAGGAAGGCGACGAGCTCATCCACGGCCAGATCGCGCTCCTCATCGGAGAGGGTGACGAAGAGGTTGGGCATCCGGTTGCGCGGGTGCAGCTTGTCCGGGTGGACCAGGAACTCGCGTAGGTGGTCGGGCCGGACCCGGCCGCCCACGGCGGACAGATCCGGTGCATCGATGGGCAGCACCCTGGGAAACACAGCTGCGGGAACAGTGTGGCAGGCACTGCAATGGAATTCGCTCAGCAACCTCTCCCCCCGGGGCAGCGGCCCGTGGAAGTCCGCGGAATCCGATTGCAGAGCGCGGGCAGGCTCGCTGGCCAGTGCCGCCATCGTAAGCATCCAAAGCACCACCCAACGGCAGCACCCGGAAACGTCACCCAAAGCCCGTACGCCCCGCTGATTTATTGGTCGTCTCCTCGAAGTTTGACCAGCACTTCCTGGTCCTCAATGGTGCTGGTGTCCTGAACGGTCTCCACTCCGGCGGCGATGTCCCGCAGGAGACGTCGCATGATCTTACCACTGCGCGTCTTGGGCAGGGCATCCGTAATGCGGATCTCGGCCGGCCGCGCCAGCTTGCCAATCTCGGCAACCACGTGCTCTTGCAGAGCCTGTATCAACTCCTCACCGGTGCAAGCGTCCTTGCTCGGAGTGACGAAGGCCACGATGGCCTGACCGGTCAGGTCGTCGGGACGGCCGACCACGGCGGCCTCCACCACAGACTCGTGGGCCACGAGCGAACTCTCGACCTCCATGGTGGAGAGGCGGTGGCCAGAGACATTGATCACGTCGTCCACCCGGCCCAGGATCCAAAAGCACCCATCCTCATCCACGCGCGCCCCATCCCCGGGGAAGTAGACGCCGCGCCATTTCGACCAATAGGTCTCTTCGAAACGCTCCGCATCCCCCCAGATACCGCGCAACATGGAGGGCCAAGGCTTGCGGATAGCGAGCAGGCCGCCGGCGTTGGCCGGTAGGCGGTTGCCGTCCTCATCCAGGATCGCCGCATCCACTCCGAAAAAGGGGCGTGTGCAGGAGCCTGGCTTGGTCGCGGTCACTCCAGGCAGGGGCGTGAGCATGATTCCACCCGTCTCCGTCTGCCACCAGGTGTCCACGATCGGGCAGCGCTCGCCCCCGATGGTGCGTCGGTACCACATCCAGGCCTCGGGGTTGATGGGCTCCCCCACGCTGCCCAGGAGGCGTAGGCTGCTGAGATCGTGCCCCTCGACGTGCTCGTCGCCCCACTTCATGAAGGCCCGAATGGCCGTGGGCGCGGTGTAGAACACGCTCACCTTGTATTTGGCGCAGATTTCCCAGAAGCGACCCTCGTGGGGAGCGTTGGGGGCCCCCTCATACATGACCTGGGTGGCCCCGTTGGCCATGGGTCCGTAGACGATGTAGCTGTGCCCGGTGATCCAACCCACGTCCGCTGTGCACCAGAACACGTCGTCGTCCTTCAGGTCGAACACGTGGCGCGTGCTCAGGTAGGCGCCCACCATGTAGCCGCCCGTGCTGTGCATGATGCCCTTGGGCTTGCCCGTGGAACCGGAGGTGTAGAGCAGGAACAGGATGTCCTCGGAGTCCATCGGCTCGGGTGCGCATTCTTCCGAGGCGCCTTCCATGGCCTCGTGGAACCACACATCTCGCCCCTCCTTCCAGGCAACCTCATTCTCGGTGCGACGTACGGTCAACACCGTGTGCACCTCCGGCCGGCCCTCCAGGGCCAGGTCCACCTCGCGCTTGAGCGGTAGGACCTTCCCACGCCGCCAGGCTCCGTCGGCAGTGATCACTGCCTGACACTGCCCGTCGTCGATGCGGTCGGCAAGGGACTGGGCGCTGAACCCTCCAAAGACCACGGAGTGGATGGCTCCCAACCGCGCGCAAGCCAGGACAGCCATGGCCAGCTCGGGAATCATGGGCATGTAGATGGCCACCCGGTCGCCCTTGGACACCCCCCGGTCACGCAAGACGTTGGCCAGCCGACAGACCTCCAGGTGCAGCTCGGCGTAGGTCAGNCTACGGGAGTCCCCGGGCTCCCCCTCCCAGAACAGGGCCACCTTGTCTCCGTTGTGCTCAAGGTGCTGGTCGAGGCACACGGCGCTGGCGTTCAATTGCCCGCCACCGAACCAGCGCGCGCGCCCAGGCTCGGCAGGCTCCAGGACGGTCTGATAAGGCTCGATCCAGGGAAGATTCTTGGCCACCCGGTCCCAGAACACCTCCGGCTCCTCGATGGACTCGGCGTACATACGCCGGTACTGCTCCTCGCTGCTGATGTGTGCCTGTTCCCGGAATTCGGAAGAAGGGGGAAACGAGCGCGACTCGTGGAGGACGTTTTCGATCTGGCTCATGGAAATGGGTGCCGAAGATGGGAGNGACGAGTGTAGCAGGACAGAAAGTTACGGGATTGGGGCAACCCTCGGGAAGGCCTTCCGATGGAAGGGGGGACGGTAGAACGACCATGAATCACTTCCACAACGACCCCCTCAACCACGACCCCGAGCACCCCGGTCCCGGACCGGGCGAGTGGTCTTTGGACGCCTCTTCCTTGAACGCCAATGCAGCCCATCGACAGGCTCCCACTCCCCTGGGGGACCTGGCTCAGGTGATGATCGTGGGTCGGGACGGGCCCTGGGCGCTGGTCTTTGTGCCTCTGAACCGGGATCTGGTCTGGGTCGATCTGGAGCGCACTCCCTTCCGCCTCCAGGATTACGACCCCTTGGCGAGCGAGCCCAGCGAGGACCCGCCCACCCACTCCGGGGACGAGTGGGATCCCGAAGGCAACTGGCCCCTCTACTAGGCTCCTCTCTGGGCTCCTCTCTGGGCCCCTCTCTTGGGCCCCTCTCTTGGGCCCCTCTCTTGGGCCCCTCTCCTGGGCCCCCCCTGCTGGACCTGGCGCGCGCCCAGCCTGGTACGTGATGTAGTCGAACTTGGCCCAAGGCGTGCTCCCGCAGCCTGGAAACTCCAGGCAGGCACCGCTGAGAGGGCCTGATGGCCAGGGAGGATTGTTTTTGCCCCTTTCCCCCCCCATGGGATTGGCGATCCTCGGAGTGGGGGGCATGGAATCGACTCCCCGTCTTGCCCTCCAACGATCCGGTGCCACCCCCCGGCCCGGTGCGGCGCTTGTCGTCGCACGTTGGAACGCATGGGCCCGCCTGTGGTTTCCTGAAACCGGCGAAGCGGTCTGGGTGAATCTGGACGAGCTCGATTTCACGCCCCTTACTGCGTTGGGTCAGGACTGCGCTCCGCGCGCCTGACCTACCCCCCCCTTACGCAGGACGGGCGACCAGGTCCCCGAGTTCCAGCCCCCCTGGAACTCGGGGGCCACCTTCTTCTTGTCGTCGGCCCGCGGCCGGACGGAGGGCTCTACACGGTGCGACGGCGGAAGAGCGTGAAGTAGCGGGCCACCCGGCTGGCCAGGCGCGCCGGCTGGAGGACCTCGCGCATGAGGCGCTTGGGCCGGGTGTAGAAGCGTCGGTAGCCCTGGCGGATCTTGGCCTGGATCTCGTCCGGTCCCATGGCGGCCCCGCACTCTAGGGGTTNAAAGCCCGTCATGTTGGCGTAGTCGATCTCCTCCTCCCCCTTGACCTGCTTGTACAGGGGGGTCCCCGGGTAGGCCGTCACGGCGCAGAACTGCACCTGATCCGGATCGAGGTCGTCCACCAGGGCGATGGTCTGGTCGGCCATCGCGGGAGTCTCCTCGGGGAAGCCGATCATGCAGAAGGCACGCGACTCGATGCCGTTGTCCCGGCAGGCCTTGAACACATCGCGCGCGGCCGCAAGGTCGTTCAGCTTGTTGCCACAGTGCTCCTTCTGGATGCCCTGGTCCCCCGACTCCACGCCCAGGGAGATGTGCTTGCACCCCGCCGCCCCCATGACCTCAAGCAGCGGGCGGTCGAGGGTCTTGACCGCCGTCTCGCACTGCCAGATCAGCTCCGTCATACCGCGCTCCAGGATGCCTTCGCAGATCGCGCGCACCCGATCCTTGCGGGTCGTGAAGATGGGATCGCGAAAGACCACGTGGCGCAGGCCGTGGTTGAAGTAGAGGTCTGCCAGCTCCGTCAGGACGTGCTCGGGACTCCGGAAGCGAAAGCGTAGCCCCTGGGCCAAGGTGTAGCCGCAGAAGCTGCAGTCAAAGGGGCAGCCCCGTGAAGACTTGAGTGTGGTCACCGCACCGGGAATGCCCGGGAACTTGTACCGCTCGTTGTGCAGCAGATGCCGGGAGGGCAGGGGAAGGTCATCGAGGCTATCGATCTTGCCCCGATCGGGCTCGTGGACGACTTTTCCATCGGGTCCCATCCAGCTGGTGCCCTCGATGCCCTCCAGGGGTTGAGAGCTGGCCACCCTTTGAGCCACGTCGCGCAAGGTGTATTCCGGCTCGCCACGCACCACCAGGTCGACCGCGTTGGCCTCGAAGATCTCCCCGGGCGTGTACGTGACCTGGCTGCCGAGGATGGCCACCGGTGCAGAAGACTGCTCGCGAACCTCGCGCGCCAGGGCGAGGTCGCGATCCAAGGAGGTGCTTGAGGAGTCCAGGCACACCAGGGCAGGCCCGCACTTCAGGATCTCATCCCGGGTGCCCGCAAGATCGAGCTGCTCGGCATCAGCATCCACCAGCCGCACCTCGTGCCCCTGCTCCTCCAGGACCGAAGCCACGTGGGCCAGCTCAATGGGCGGATAGAGAAGCTCCGGGTGAACGGCCATGCCAAAGCCCCCCATCAGTCCGCGGCTGACGCGGAACTCGGGCGGGCTGGGGGGATTNACTAGGACGACCTGCATGGCTGTAGCCTCCCGAAGTCTACCGTGACCGTCAGGAGAACGATGAGGGGAAGATCGACCGGCGTACGGCCCGGCTGGAGACGGTCCTCCAAAATGAGAATCGACACCTGAGCCCAGAGGCTAAGAACGGCGCAATTCCGCTCCGGACTCGCCCAGTCCGCGCTCAAGCCGGTCCAGGAATTTGGCGCAATCCTTGTCACTCAAGGTGCGCTTGTCGGACTGTAGCTGCAGGTGATAAGCCAGAGACTTGCGCCCCTCTCCCAGGCTCTCGCCCCGGTAGAGATCGAAGAGCANCAGGTCGCGTACCAGTCCNTTGCCAGCCTTTTCGATCAGAGCCTGCACATCGCCCGCGCGGGTGTCCTCTGAGGTCAGCACTGCGACGTCCAGCTTCACTCCGGGGAAACGCGGGATGGACTTGTAGCCTTCGGCCTCCTGCGGCGCACCCAGGACCTGGTCCAGGGAGACCTCGGCCACGGCCACATCGCAGGCCAACTCCCCCTCCAATCCGAGAGCCACGGCCACCTCCGGATGCAGCTCGGCAAGGCGCACCAGCGGCGGCTCCGAATCCCCCAATCGCGCGACCAGGGCGCGTGCGGGATGGGCCCATGAGAGGGGCTCATCATCCAGGGTCCACACCGGGGCCTCGATTTCCAGGTGCGCGAAGAGATCCTGCAGCACACCGCGAAGATGCAAGAGCCGGGAGTCATCGAAGGCGGCGTCCGGTGCGGCACAGGGCTTGGCCCAGGCGAGGGCCAACTCATGGCGTTCGATGGGCTGGCCGTCTTCGGCATCGGGGTTCGGCACGTAGGCCTTGCCCACCTCAAAGAGGCGCAGGTCATCGCTCTGGCGACGCCCCTCAGCGAGGAGGCCCAACAGACTCGGCAGCACGGCGCGGCGCACGCGCGACATACCCGCGGCCACGGGATTGACCACCTCGACATGAGGCTCGGCCGTCCATCCCAGGGTCGCCAGCAGGTCGTCAGACTGAAAGCTGTAGCTCAGCACTTCGTGCATCTGGCCAGGGCCAGCCAGGCGATCCTGTATGCGTCGCACGAGATTGCGACGAGCGTCCACCGGTGGTGGCACCACGTCCGCAACCAAGGCAGCCTCCGGAACGTTGCCGTAGCGATGGATGCGGCCGACCTCCTCGACCAGATCCTGGGCGATGGTCAGGTCCTTGGTGGCTCGCGCCGAAGGGATGGCCACGGTCCACGTGCCCTCGCCCTGCGTGCAGCCCAGACCCAAGCGCTCAAGAATGGAGCGGATCGCATCGTCCGCCAGCTCCACACCGAGAGCCCGGCGGACATGGTCGCCCGACAACTCGATCTCCATGGCCGGGTCCGTCCAATCTCCACAGTCGCTGATGGCAGCGGGGAGACGCACGTCCGGCTGCCATTCCGTCAGCAGATGCACGAAGTGCGCCAACGCCTTGGGTGGCAGGGTCGGATCCAGGTGCTTTTCGAAGCGCGCTGAAGAGTCCGTGCGCAGACCCAATCGTGAGGAAGTTCGGCGTACTGTAGCGGGGTGGAAGGTGGCAACCTCAAGAAGTCGACTGGTGCCGGTCTCTCCCACCCTCGAATCCTGTCCGCCCATGATCCCCGCCAGAGCCACGGGTTGCTCGGCGGAGCACACGAGCATGTCGCCCGTTTGCAGGGCGCGCTCTTCACCGTCCAGAGTGGTGAACTTGCACGCCTCGGCCGCCTCGCGCACGACGATCCCCCCGGGCACTTCTGCCAGATCAAACACGTGATTGGGTTGACCCAGGTCCAACATGACAAAGTTGGAGAGGTCGACGAGCCCATCGATGGGTCGCTGGCCAGCGGCGAGGAGCAGGTGGCGCATCCAGCTGGGCGACGGACCTGCTGCCACATCATCCAAGACGAGCCCCATGTAGCGCGAGCAGGCCGGGGTCTCGATGCGCACGTCGAAGGCAGACTCAGAGCCCACCTCGGGTAGAGACAGATCAAGCGGCTTGAGGGGTCGATCGTAGATGGCACCCAGTTCGGCGGCCAATCCACGCACGCCCCACAGATCCGGGCGGTGGGTCAGGGACTTGTTGTCGATCTCGATGACCCAGTCCTCTATATCGAGCGCCTCGGCCACGGAGGTGCCCACCTGTGCATCGGGGGGCAGGACCCAGATACCGTCGTGCTCGTCCCCGAGCTCCAACTCGCGCACGGAGCAGATCATCCCGCGCGACTCCACGCCGCGAATCTTGGACTTCTTGATCTTGAAGTCACCGGGCAGGCGCGTGCCCACGACGGCCACAGCGACCTTCTGCCCCGCGTCCACGTTGGGCGCACCGCACACGATCTGCAGAGGCTCTTCCTCCCCCACCGCCACCCTACACAGGCTGAGCTTGTCCGCATCCGGGTGCGGCTCGCGCGTAAGGACCTCGCCCACGCACACCGAAGCCATGTGGGGCGCGAAGGGCTCCAGGCCCTCAACCTCGCAGGTAGAGAGGGTCAGATCCTCGCAGATCTGCTCAGGAGTGAGCCCCTCCAGGTCCACGTGCCGGCCCAACCATTTGATAGAGACCAACATCAGAACTGCTCCAGGAAGCGTAGATCCCCACCCAGCAGGTGGCGCACGTCATCGATGCCATAGCGCAGCATCACGAGACGCGAGAGGCCCAGGCCGAATGCGAACCCACTCCATTCATCAGGGTCGATCCCCCCCATGCGCAGCACGTTCGGATGAACCAATCCACAGGGCAGGAGCTCGATCCATGTGGTGCGCTTGCACACGCTGCAGCCCTTCTCGCAGAAAGGACAGCGGGCATCCAGCTCGAAACCAGGCTCAACGAACGGGAAGTAGCCGGGGCGCAGGCGCACGTCGAGATCGCGCCCGAAGATCCCACGCAGGAGGGTCTTCATGGCACCGATCAGGTGCCCAACGGAGATATCCTTACCCACAACCAGACCTTCCATCTGATGGAAGGTGTGCTCATGGCTGGCGTCGGTGGTCTCCTGACGGAACACCTTGCCGGGCGCCACGGCACGGAACGGCGGCTCAAGCTGTTCCATAGCACGCACCTGCACCGGACTGGTGTGGGTGCGCATGACCAGGTGACCCTCGGGATCGCAGAAGAACGTGTCCTGGGAGTCCCGAGCCGGGTGGTCGGAGGGAATGTTCAAGGCCTCGAAGTTGTAGTGGTCGAGCTCCACCTCGGGACCATCCAACACGCTGTACCCCATGGACGTGAAGAGGTCCTCAAGCTCACGGGTGACCTGGGTGATGGGGTGCAGAGAGCCACGACGCTGAACTGCACCAGGCAGCGTCGGATCGAAGCCCTCGCCACTCAGCTGAGCGGAGAGCGCCTCCTGCGCCAGCGCGGCCTTGCGCTCCTCGATGGCTTCCAGGACCGCGGTCTTGACCTCGTTGGCCCCCTGGCCAGCGGCGCGCCGCTCGGAGGGCTCCAGCGTGGGGATCGCAGCCAGGAGCCCAGCCACAACACCCTCCTTGCCCAGGTACTCGCGATCCACGGCACGCAGGGACTCGG
Organism: Planctomycetota bacterium; assembly: GCA_002720975.1. GTDB lineage: Bacteria > Planctomycetota > UBA1135 > UBA1135. The sequence goes on from PBIX01000026.1 coordinate 9,135, forward strand.
CCTGGGTGGCCGCAGCCACCTTGGCCCGCGCTTCGCTCAGGATCTGCTCCAGGTCGGTCATGGTATGGGGTGCAGGTTGCGGACGGGACGCGTCAGAAACAAGGACGGAAAAGAAGAGACCGCCGGGGATCGTGGGATCCACCAGCGGTCTGAACATCCCGTCCCAGGACGGGCCACGGCCGGGACTGCTGGCGGGGAGGCCCTAGGCCAGGGCCCCGCGCGCCTCCTCGATCAGGCCGTCGAAGGCCTTGGGATCATGGATGGCGAGCTCCGAGAGCTGCTTGCGGTTCAGGTCGATACCGGCCTTGGAGAGGCCGGCAATGAAACGCGAGTAGTTCATGCCGCGCATACGCGCTGCCGCGTTGATGCGAATGATCCACAGGCGCCGGAACTGACGCTTGCGCTGTCGACGGTCGCGGTAGCTGTAGGCCCAGGCGCGCAGCAGGCTCTCACGAACCGTGCGCCAGAGCTTCGAACGGCCGCCGCGATAGCCACGGGCCTGCTTAAAGTAGCGGGTTTTCTTCTGGGCACGGGGTGCCCCATAGGTCACGCGTACCATGGATCAGCCACCTCCCATCATGCGCTTGAGCAGCTTGGCCCAGGCACCGCCTGTAATAATCGGACGCCGCTTGCCACGCTTGTGAGCAGCGTCACGAATAGCGTGCATGTGGCCACGGTGAGGGCGGTTGGACTTGAGCTTCCCGGACTTCGTCATCCGGAATCGCTTCTTGACCGCGCCTTTGGACTTCATCTTCGGCATGGGACTTCCTCGGACAGGGGCCACAGGGCCCGTCAAACGAATCCCCGGTCGCTGGCATGCCTACCGCTCGCGGGGGTCTGGAAGCACGATGCCCCCAGAACTTGGACGGGCTGAGGATAGTGCCCTGGCCCCTGCGGGCAAGCCCAGCGGGCTGAAATACGCCACCCTTGCTCGGATCCCTCCCCTGAGAGCCCCGATTGTGGCGTACGCTGAGAGTATCGGATTCCCCTACCCAGCCCCACCATGCGCCTCCTCTCCCACCTCCTCCCCGGTCTGCTGCTAGTCGGCGGCCTCACCGCGGCGTCCGCACCAGCGACCCAGGACCTCTTCGACGACACGATCCTGCGCGAGGTTCGCCTCGACTTCATGGATTCGGACTGGTGGCAGAAACTCAAGCAGGGCTGGCCCAACGGTCCGGACATTCTCGCGGACCTGACCATCGACGGCATCGTCTACCAGGGCGTGGGCGTACGCATCAAAGGCAACAGCTCCTACTTCTTCCTCCCCCCAGGCTCCCAGAAGGTCTCACTCAACGTCACGGTGAACTTCACCGATCCGCTCCTGAGGGTCTATGGAATGAAGACCCTGAACCTGAACAACGGCATCGAGGACCCCACCTTCTGCCGCGAGGTCACCTACCAGAATTTCATCTACGGCTACAGCCCCAATGGTCGCGGCAACCACGTCAAGCTGGTGCTCAACGGTAACGGCTGGGGCATCTATGAGAACATCCAGCAGTACAACAAGGACATGCTGGAGGAGTTCTACGTGAACGAGGACGGCGCCCGCTTCAAATGTCCCAACAACCCCAACGGGCCGGGGCTGCGCTACAAGGGAGCCAACAAGTCGGCCTATTCCGGCGCCTACGAAATCCACGACGATGGCGATCTGACCGACCCCTGGCAGGTTCTGATCGACACATGCGACCGCATCACGAACGAACCACTGACCAACTACGACACGATCGACGACCAGTTCTCCATCGACCACGCCATGTGGACGGTGGCCCTGGAGAACCTCTTCATGGATGAGGACTCCTACATCTCCAAGGGCGCCGACTTTCACGTTTACTGGGATCTGCACGAGGGTCGCATGCACCTGCACCAGCACGATGGCAACGAGTCCTTCGGGGTGAGCTTCTTCGGCTGGCCGGGCGGCACCCTCTGGCAACTATCCCCCCTCCACAACAGTGGCGACGTGAACAAGCCGGTCCTCAGCCGCCTGTGGGGTATCCCCGAGGTCAAGCAGCGCTACCTGGCGCACCTGCGCACGATGCTCAACGGGGGCTTCGATTGGACGGGCGAAATGGAGGATCAGATCCTGGCCTACAAGGCCATGATCCAAGCCGAGGTCCTGGCGGACGACAAGAAGATCTACTCCGACCAGGACTTCCTGGACAACTTCACCCAGAACGTGGTCATCTCCGATGGTGCCGGAGGCACCATGACCGCGCCGGGTCTGCAGCTGTTCGTGGAGGGCCGGCGGTCATTCCTGTTGGCCCACCAGGCGGTCAAGAAGAAGGCTCCCGTCATCCCGGCCGTCTGGCACACCCCCGTGAACCCTTTGCCCGGCCAATCGACGCGCGTCATGGCCCGCGTCGCTGGTCCCGACAAGCCGGTGGGGCTGGTCAAGCTCTGGTACCAGCCGGCTCCGGGGCGCTACTCCCAGATACCCATGCTCGATGACGGGCAGAGTGGAGACGGCATCGCAGGGGATGGCCTGTACGCGGTCGACGTACCCTTCTCCGGGGGCATCGGACAGCGTGTGTCCTACTACGTCAGCGCTGCATCGGCGACGGCCAACGCGCCCATGATTTTCTCTCCCCTGCGCACCGAGTTCGCCCCCCTGACGCTGGCCTTCCAGTATGGCCAGAGCGGTGTGAAGATCACCGAGTACATGTACTCCGGCACAGACGGAGAGTTCCTGGAGTTGACCAACGTAACCTCCGCTGCCATCGACCTGACGGGCTGGAGCCTGGACGACGAGAGCGCGACCCCGGGCACGTTCGACTTGAGCCCGGTCGGCCCCCTGGCCGCAGGCGAGTCCATCGTGATTTCCGGGGTGGACCCCTCAGGATTCGCCAGCGCCTGGAATCTCGCGGGCACGCGTGTGTTCGGCCCGAACACCCTGGCCCCCCTGGGTCGCGATGACACCATCAATCTCTACGATGCTGGCGGCCAACTGGTGGAGCGCCTTATCTACGGTGACCAGGCCTTGCCTGGTAGCCCACGGGCCAAGGACCAGAGTGCACAGGTGTGCCTTGAGGGCCTTGGAGCCGACAACGCCTATCGCTGGCAGTTGGCTCTCGACGGCGATGCTTTCGGGGCTTGGACTTCTGCGGGAGGCGACGTGGGCAGCCCGGGAACCTGGATCGCCGTGGACTGCCCGGGCCTTGGAGACGCCTACTGCACGGCCACGGCCAACTCCACGGGAGCACCTGCCGTGCTCGCGGCTGACGGCGACCCACGTGTGGCCCAGAACGATCTGGATCTGCTGTGCAGCTCCTTGCCACCCGGCAAGTTCGGCTACTTCATCATGTCCCAGACCCAGGACTTCCGACCCCTGGTGGGCGGCGGGCAGGGCAACCTCTGCCTGGGCGGTGCCATCGTGCGCTTTGCCCAGGACGTCCAGCAGGCCGCATCCGATGGGACGGCGAGCTTCTCACCGGACCTCTCGAACATACCCGGTGGAGTACTGATCGCCCCAGGTGAGCGCTGGAGCTTCCAGTTCTGGTACAGGGACTCCAACCCCGGAGCGACCTCGAACTTCTCCAACGGGGTGGAGATCGGATTCCAGTAGAGAGCGCCGGGACGCGGGTCTCTACTCGTCGGTCGGTTCGGTCTCCGGAGTCGGTTCCGTGACGGCCTCGCTGGCGGGCTCGACTGCGGGCTCAACTGCGGGCTCAACTGCGGGCTCAACTGCGGGCTCGACTGCGGGCTCGACTGCGGGCTCAACCGGGGCAGCTTCCGCATTCGCCGCTTGAGCCTGCTCCATGGCCTTCCTCTCGCCAGGGTTCCGAGCTGCCTCCTCCGCCGCGCGCTTGTCGCGCTCTTCCAACTCCTTGGCCTTCTTGCGCCTCTGGTCCGCGGTCAGAGCCGAGAGCATCATGGTCATGCGTCGACCCGCCATGCGCGCCGGCACCTCAATCTTCGAGAGGTCCTCGAGGTTTGAAGACACGCGCCTCATGACGTCATAGCCGTGCTCGGGGTGAGCCATCTGCCTGCCCCGGAAAATGCAGACCACCTGAACCTTGTGGCCCTCCTCCAGGAACTTGCGGCCATCGGTAAGGCGATAGGAGAGGTCGTGATCGGAAATGGCGGGCCGCACCCGCATCTCCTTCAACCCGGTGGTTCCCTTCTTACCACCTCCGCCTTTGCGATCCTTCTTGCGCTGCTGATACTTGAACTTGCCGAAGTCCATGATCTTGCAGACGGGCGGTCGTGCGTTGGGAGAGACTTCGACAAGGTCGAGGCCCGCATCCTGGGCGAGGCGCTTCGCCTCATTGGTGGCCACAACTCCGTGCTGTTCACCCTTCTCGTCAATCAGACGTACTTCGGGGACGCGGATGCGATGATTCAAACGGTAGTCCTGAGTGGCCACTCTGCTCCTTGTGTCATGGGTTCTGGAATAGTGTTGGGTTAGGGGCCGGGTTGGGCCCAGGGAGAAAGAGGGAGAGCCTCGGCGGCACCCCCACGCTTCCGTGGGTCGGGCCAAGAAGAATAGGGCAGGTGACCCGATCGCGCCATAGATAGAACGTCAACGCGAATCATCACGACCCTGCCTGAGCAGGGTCCTTTGCGGCTTCCTGTTCGGGGTCCCCTGCCGTTGCCGTCGCAGTGTTACGTACGTGGACGTCTGCCAACTGCTCGGCGCTGACTCCTGCGGGCGCATCACACATCACGTCCGTGGCGGTCAGGGTCTTGGGGAAGGCCACGACGTCCCGGATGGAGTCCAGCCCAAGGGTCAGGGCCACGATGCGATCGAGCCCCACCGCGAAACCCCCATGGGGCGGCGGCCCGTACTCCAGCGCTTCCAGCAGGAAGCCGAATTTCTCTTGTTGTTGCTCGGCATCAATGCCCAACAACTCGAATACGCGCTGCTGCACTTCCTGCCGGTGGATTCGAATGGAACCCGAGCCCAGCTCCCAACCGTTCAGGACCAGGTCGTAGGCGCGCGAGTTCATGCTACCGGGATCGGCCTTCATCTCCCAGTCGTCGGGCGCGGTGAACGGGTGGTGCGAGGACGTCCAACCGCCGGTCTCTTCGTCACGCTCAAACATGGGGAACGAAGTCACCCAGAGGAATCGGTAGGGTCCCTGGGGGATGAGGTCCAATTGGCGGGCCACAGTGAGACGCAGGTCCCCCAGGACGCGCCAGACAACGTCTTCGCTGTCCGCGCAGAAGAGTAGAAGGTCCCCTTCTTCTGCTTCCATGAGGTTCAGGAGGGAAGCTCCCACCTCGCCTTCGACGAAACGGGCCAGGGGGCCGGCTCCGCCACCTTCCAGGCCGGGCTTCCACCAGGCCAGTCCTTTCGCCCCGAGTTCCTTGGCCTGTTTCTCCAGGGGCTTCATCTGTCCGCGTGAGACACCCTCGCCACCGCCGGGCACACGGATCGCCATCACGCGACCGCCGTTGTCCAGGGCCGATTGAAATACGCCGAACTCGCAGCTCGGCACCCACTCGGCCAGGTCCACGAGCTCCATCCCAAAGCGCAGGTCGGGCTTGTCGCTCCCGAAGCGATTCATGGCCTGCGCCCAGGTCAGGCGCGGGAAGGGCAGCTCGAGCTCCATGTCCATGGCCTCGCGGAACGTGTCGCCCAGCACGCCCTCCCAGGTCTCGAACACGTCCTCTTCCTCCACGAAGGACATCTCCATGTCCAGCTGGGTGAACTCGGGCTGACGGTCGGCGCGCAGATCCTCATCCCGAAAACAGCGCGCCACCTGGAAGTAGCGGTCCATACCGGAGATCATCAAGAGCTGCTTGAAGATCTGTGGGGACTGGGGCAGGGCATACCATTGGGCCGGATGCACGCGCGAAGGGACGAGGTAGTCGCGCGCGCCCTCCGGAGTGGCCTTGGTCAGGATCGGTGTCTCCACCTCGCAGAAATCCCGCGCCAGGAACGCATTGCGCATGGCGCCGATGAATCGCGAGCGATGCATGAGCTTGCGCTGCATGTCCGGTCGGCGCAGATCCAGGTAGCGGTAACGCAGACGCAGCTCCACGGCGGTGTCCAGATCCTCGATGATCTCGAAGGGCGGTATCTTCGATGACGCGAGGCGCTCGATGGCCTCGGCAATGATCTCGATTTCACCGGTGGGGTGCTCGGGGTTCGTGTCCTTGGGTCCGCGCAATCCGACCTTGCCATGGATGCACAGGCAATCCTCGGGCGACACGTGCAGGTCCCCCACGACCTCTTCGGGCAGGACCACCTGCAGGCGCGAGTAACGATCACGCAGCTCGATGAAATAGATCCCCCCCAGGTTACGCCTGGCGTGGACCCAGCCATTAAGGGTCACTTCGGTCCCCTCGTCTGCCGACGAGAGGGCACCGCAATGGTGGGTTCGCTGCCAGTCACTCATGAGAGGCGCAGCATAGCCTTGTTGCCCCGTCTGGGCGAGAACAGGGCATTCAACCCCGTCGCGAGCGGTCAGCGACCAACTTGCGCATGAGGGCCCTGCGCAGGGCCGCTTCGGCCCGCAGGAAATCGAAGGGCTCGCCGTCAGCTTGGTTCTTGCCTGCACCCAAGCGTTCCCGTGCCCGCTTGGCGGCGCTTGCGGCGCGCTCCACGTCAATGTCGCTGGCCGGCTCGGAGGCCTCGGTCACAACGCGCACCGTGTTGTCACGCACCTCGGCGAAGCCGCCGGAGATGAACATCTCTTGACGCTCGCCACCCGCTTCGAAGGCCAGCTGGCCCGCATCCAGCGCGGCCACCATGGGTGCATGCCGCGGCAGCACTCCCATGCCGCCGTCCAAGGCGGGGAAGGTCACTGCGGATGCCGTGGTGTCGATCACGATCTTCTCGGGGGTGATCACCCGCAAGGTCAGCGCGTCCGCCATCAGCTCTCCATACCTTTGGCTTTCTCAATGGCCGCCTCAATGCTAGCCACCATGTAGAAAGCGTCCTCGGGAAGGTCGTCGTGATCACCGGCCAGGATCTCCTGGAAGGAGCGCACGGTGTCCTCGCGGGGAACGAACACGCCGGGCATGCCGGTGAACTGCTCCGCAACGAAGAAGGGCTGGGCCAGGAACTTCTGGATGCGCCGTGCGCGGTGCACGACCAGGCGGTCTTCCTCGGAGAGCTCCTCGACGCCGAGGATCGCGATGATGTCCTTGAGGTCCGCGTAGCGCTGCAGGGTCTGCTGCACCTGACGGGCCACGGCGTAGTGATCCTCACCCACAACCTGCGGGTCGAGCATGCGCGAGGTGGACTTGAGCGGGTCTACGGCGGGGTAGATACCCAGCTCGGAGATGGACCGGTCCAGGATGATGGTGGAGTCCAGGTGCGCGAAGGTGGCCACCGGAGCGGGGTCGGTGATGTCGTCGGCAGGCACGTACACGGCCTGCATGGAGGTCACCGAACCATCCTTGGTGGAGGTAATGCGCTCTTGCAGGGCGCCCATCTCGCTGGCCATGGTGGGCTGGTAACCCACGGCAGAGGGCATACGACCCAGGAGGGCGGAGACCTCGGAGCCGGCCTGCACGAAACGGAAGATGTTGTCCACGAAGAGCAGCACGTCCTGCCCGAGCTCTTCGCGGAAGTACTCGGCCATGGTCAGCCCGGTCAGGGCCACTCGCAGGCGAGATCCGGGGGGCTCGTTCATCTGCCCGAAGACCAGCACGGCGTTGTCGATCACCGCCGCGGTGTCGCCCTCGGGGGTCTTGTACTCGGCCTCGCTCATCTCAATCCAAAGGTCGTTGCCCTCACGGGTACGCTCACCGACACCGGCGAATACGCTGAAACCACCTTTCTCGACCGCGGTGATTCGGATCAGCTCCTGGATCAGCACGGTCTTGCCCACTCCGGCTCCGCCGAAGAGGCCGATCTTGCCACCCTTTGCGAAGGGGCAGAGCAGGTCGACGACCTTGATGCCGGTCTCGAAGACCTCAGACACAGCTTCCTGCTCGTGGAAAGCAGGTGCCGAGCGGTGGATGGGCCAGTGCACCCCGTCCTCCATCTCGCCCTTGCTCAGGGTGTCGAGGGGCTTGCCCAGGAGGTTGAAGATACGACCCTTGGTACGCGGTCCCACAGGAACCGAGATGGGACTACCCGTATCTGTGGCTTCCATCCCGCGGCGACAGCCGTCGGTGGAGGCCATGGAGATACAGCGCGCCACATCGTTGCCCAGGTGCTGGGCCACTTCGAGGGTTACGTCGATGTCGCGCTCGGCATCGGCGATCTCCACGGCATTGAAGATGGCGGGCAGCTCGCCGGGAGCGAAGCGGACGTCGACCACGGGGCCGAAGATCTGGGCGACAGAACCTACGTTGGTGCTGGTCATGACTCTTGGTGCGAAGTGCTGGTTACGGAGGGAGGCTGGGCTACTTGACGGCTTCGGCGCCGCCGACGATGTCGAGCAGCTCCTTGGTGATCTTTTCTTGGCGGCGGCGGTTGTAGATACCGCGCAGCTCGGACTGCATGTCTTCGGCGGCGTCGGTCGCGTTCTTCATGGCGAAGCGGCGACTGGCGTACTCCGAAGTCAGGGCCTCAAGCAGCGCGTTGAAGATGCGCGTCTCGAGGTACTTGGGGATAAGGTGATCGAAAATGGCGGCGGCATCCGGCTCGAGCAGCGTCTCACCACTTGGGATCGCATCATCAGTCTCGAGGTCGCCCCCTGAGATGGGCAGGAAGGGCACGTTGCAGGGACGGTACTTCACCATGCTCTCGAAGGCGGTGTAGAACAGCCTCACATCGTGGTACTTGCCGCTCTCGAACTCGTTCACCAGCATGCGCGCGGTGATGGCAGCGTTGGCGTAGTCGACCTGCTCCAGGGGCGGATCCTCAATGAAGCGCTCGATCTGGAAGTCACGGCGGTCCATGTAGGCGAATCCCTTGCGGCCATAGACCAGGTAGTCCACCTCGCGCCCATGCTGCTCGCGCCAGGTCTCAACCGTACGCAACAGACTTGAGTTGTAGGCTCCGCAGAGGCCCCGATCAGATGTCACCACCAAGGCGAGGGTACGCTCGCCCGCGCCGGGGTTGAAAAGCGGGCGCTTGGCCACGGCATCGCCCAGGACGGCGGACAGGCGCGCGACCAGACCACTGATCTCCTCCGCGTAGGGACGCGAGCACAAGGCCCGGTCCTGGAAGCGGCGCAGCTTCGTCGTCGCCACCATTTCCATGGCGCGCGTGATCTGCTGGATGTTGCCAACGGAGGTGATCCGCTGCTGGAGTTCCTTGATGCCTGCCATGGGTTTAGGCCTGGATCTGCGCCTTGACCGCGGTGATGGCCCCGTCGAGGACCGCCTTGGTCTCGTCGGGGATGCCCTTCTTGGCCGTGGTGATCTGCTCGGCCACCTCGGGGTGGGAGTCGTTCACGTACTCGATCAGGGCGCGCTCGAACTCGCTCACCTGATTGACGGCCAGATCATCGAGAGCTCCTGTTGAGCCGGCGTACAGGATCACGACCTGGTCCGTCACCTTGACCGGCACGTACTGGCCCTGCTTGAGAATCTCCACGAGGCGCTCCCCGCGAGTCAGTTTTGCTTGGGTGGCCGCGTCCAGGTCGGAGCCGAACTGGGCAAAGGCCTGCAGTTCGCGGAACTGAGCCAGGTCCAGACGCAGCGAGCCAGCCGTCTTCTTCATCGCCGGAATCTGTGCAGCGCCACCCACCCGCGACACCGAAATACCCGCGTTCACCGCGGGCCGGATACCGGAGTTGAACAGACTGGATTCCAGGAAAATCTGGCCATCCGTGATCGAGATCACGTTGGTGGGAATATAGGCGGAAACGTCGCCTTCTTGAGTCTCCACTACGGGCAGAGCGGTCAGAGTTCCCCCACCGGCCTTGAAGCGCGGGTTGACCTCGGGAGCGTTGTCCGCGAGCTTGGCCGCGCGTTCGAGAAGACGACTGTGCAGATTGAAGACGTCACCGGGGAAGGCCTCGCGTCCCGGGGGACGGCGCAGCAGCAACATCACCTGACGGTAAGCCAGAGCCTGCTTGTAGAGGTCGTCGTAGAAGATAGCCACGTGGCGGCCCTCGTCCCGGAAACGCTCGCCCATGGCGCAACCGCCGTAGCACGACAGGTACTGCATGGAGGCTTCGTCAATGGCCGATGCCAAGACGACGATGGTGTAGGCCATGGCTCCGGCCTGCTCCAGGCGGCGCACAATGTCGACCACAGTGGACTGCTTTTGGCCCACGGCTACGTAGATGCAGATGACCTGCTCGGGATTGGTCGGGTCGCCACCACCAGTGTTGGCCTGGGACAGGATGGTGTCCACGATCAGGGCGGTCTTGCCCGTCTGGCGGTCACCGATGATCAGCTCACGCTGGCCGCGACCAATGGGGATCATGGCATCCACGGCCTTGATCCCGGTCTGCAGGGGCTGGTCCACGGGCTGGCGCTCCACCACGGAGGGGGCGTCCTGCTCAATGGGGCGCAGGTCGTCGTCGGTCGTGCCAAGCGGGCCCTTGCCGTCGACGGGATCGCCGAGGGCATTCACCACGCGACCGAGCAGCTGCGGGCCGGTCGGAACGGAGATGATGCGGCCCGTGGCCTTCACAGTATCCCCTTCACGAACCTTGGCCGCGTCGCCGAGCAGCACGCACCCTACGTTGTCCTCTTCGAGGTTCAGAGCAATGCCGCGCACGCCGCCGCCGAACTCGAGCAGCTCGTTCATCATGCAGTCGTCTAGGCCGTAGACGCGGGCCACGCCGTCACCCACGGAGAGCACGGTGCCCACGCTCTGCATACGGGTGTCGCCTTGGTAGTTCTCGATCTCTTTCTCGAGGATCGAAGTGACTTCAGCGGGTCGAAGGTCCATGGGAGTGTTTCCTGTCTAGAAGGCCCTGGAGTGAGCCGTCGTCTGTTGTGTGAAGAGAGATGGTTTGTTTGAGATGTCTCGTGGGGTGATCCCCTAGGAGTCCACGGCCGGCAGCCGCGCCTCCATCATGCGTCGTCGCAAGCCGTCCATACGGCCCTGCAGCGATTGATCGATCATACTTGTGCCGACGAAGACGCGTACGCCACCGACCAGGTCGGGGTCCACACGTCCGGTGAGGGTCACGTCCTTGCCGAGCCGCTTGGAGAGGTCGCGGCTCAGGGCCTCAAGCTCGGCTGAGTCGAGCAGGCGGGCGGACTCGACGATGCCCTTCGCTGCTCCGCGCTCCTCCAGGAGCCGCTGCTCAAAGGCCGCGCCAATCTGCAGCAGGACCTCCTCGCGTCGACGCTTGAAGAGCAGGCTCACGAAGCTGCGGGTGTGGGGGTTGGCGTTTTCCAGGAGGCTGTCGAACTTGGTCAAGCGCTCGGAGGTGCTACCTGTTGCGCCTTCAAGGAAGGCCACCACGGCCGGGGATTGACACGCCAGCGCGATGCGCTCGATGTCCGCACTGACCTGGTCAAGCACGCCTCGGCGACGCGCAAGACCAAACAGGGCATCGGCCCAACGGCCGGTTACCTGATCCACGGCTGCGGCAACGACACCCACTACGCGCCTGCTCCGTCCGCGGGTCCGCCCACGATTTCGGCCACAACGCGGCGGTCATCCTCGCTGCCCACCTGGCGACCGATCACCTGAGAGGCTGCCGAGAGAGAAAGCTCCACCACCTCGGCACGAATGGCCGAGAGAGCTTTGTCCTGCTCGGACTGGATGGCAGCCCGAGCGCTCTCGATCATGGCATCCGCTTCCTTCTTGGCGTTCTCGATGATGTCCCGCTCACGGGCATCCGCCCGCTCGCGCGCTCCGGCCAGGAGCTTGGAGGCCTCCGCCTGGGCTTCACCAAGGCGCACCTCCACCTCGGCCCGGGCCTTCTCGGCCTCCTCACTGGCCCGAGAGGCCAGGGTCACGGCCTCAGCGGCCTTCTCATCGCGGGCGTTCGCCATGACGGCGATTTTGGAGAAGACCATCTTCCACATGGGGAAGAGGGCCAATCCAAAGATGATCACGGTCCAGAGGAAATTCCCCGCACCGCCAACATCCAGCGGATTGAATCCGCCTCCGCCGCCACTGACTGTGAGTATCGAAGCAATCATGGTCTGCACCTTCCGGGCCTATGAAAGAGATCGCAGGGGTGTGCTCCCGCGCCGCCGAAGCCCTCCTGACGGAGCGCAGCGGCGACACAGGCACCGATCAACCAATGGCGATCAGCAGGGTGACGACCACACCGAAGAGGGCTACACCCTCGATGAACGCCGCGAGGATCAGCGAACCGCCACTGATGTCCTTGGCGGCCTCGGGCTGACGGGCGATGCCTTCAGCGGCGCTGGCACCGATGCGGCCGATGCCCATACCTGCGCCCACGGCGGCGATGCCGGCACCAAGGCCTGCACCCATTTTTGCCATACCGCTGACTGATGCCTTGGCAAGCTCAACCATTTGGGCGTGAGCCTCGGGATCCATGACTTCTTGAATGACTTCCATTTTCGGGGTTTCTCCGTTTGGCCTCGCGAGTTGCGAGGCGGGACAGTGGGGTTGTTGAAGAGTTGAATACTGAGAGTGGCGTAAACGCCTAAAACTCCGAGCGGGCAGCGCCTAGTGCTCGGGGTGGAGGGAGGAGCCGACGAAGATCGCCGACAAGATGGTGAAGACGTACGCCTGCATGAATGCGACGAAGGCCTCGATGATCATGATGAAGACGCCGAAGGCGACGGCGGGCAGCGCTGTGGCGTAGCCCATCGAGCTGAACGAATTGCCGGCGAAGTAGAAGATAAGCCCCATGAACGAGAGGACGACCATGTGGCCGCCGGTCATGTTGGCGAACAGTCGAATGGTCAGCGCGAAGGGCTTGACCAGGACGCCCACGACCTCCACCACGAACAGCAGCGGCCAGAGCGCCAGCGGGACGTGAGGCACCAGGTTCTTCCAGTAGGCCACCGGCCCCTGAACAACCATGCCGCCGATGATCATCATCACGAGCACGATCAGGGCCAGGGCCGCAGTAACCCAGATGCAAGCGGTTGGCGTCACGGATCCTGGCACGAGCCCCATCAGGTTCATGAACAGGATGAAGAAGAACAGGCACAGGAACAGGGGCATGAGCTTCTCGGCATGGGCGCGCTGCATGTTGGGGCGCACGATCTCATCGCGCACGTACATGCAAGCCCCGGCCAGGAAGCGCGTCACCGCATCGCCCTTGCCGTCCTTCATGTGCCGCGGGACACCCGCAAAGCCGATCAGGATCAGCAACACGGCCGCCAGCTGGAAGATCTGCAGGTTGAAGGCCACCAGGTGGACGCCGTCCGAGGGGTCCTGGTTGTAATCGAACACCGCCAGGCTTGCGGGCAATGAGAGTTTGAACAAGGGCTCGCCATGTGCATGGTCGTCGGCCTCGTGCCCAGCCTCCTCATGGTGCGGCGCCTCCAGGGCAGCCGGCATCAGGTGCATGTAGAGGGCATTGAAAGCGCCCGAGTTCTCCGCGCTGTGATGCGGAGTGAAGTGTGTCGTCGCCACGCAGGCACAGACCACCACCGCCAACATGATGATGGGACGCAGGAGACTCATAGTGCACCCTCCCCTCGAATGAGAATGCGTGAGTTTTCCCACGTCGTACTGAAGAGGCCCACGAGTGCAGATACTGCGTAGGCCAGGGCAAAGGCCATCCAATCCGCGTAGGCCCCCGCCGCGTCCAGGTACCGCAGGCACAGGACGGATATGAGCAGGCAGACGATCTTCATGCCAAAGCCTTCAAGCAATCCCTGCATGGCCCGACCAGGTTGGGTGTGAATCACATGCTTCAGCCACAGCCCCGCAGTCAGGCTGACAAAAGTACCGAAGGCGAAGCCGGTCACGATCCCGCGCGCGACCAGGCCCTCGAACTGCATGGCGACGAGGGCTGCGGCACCGAAGCCGACGAACGAGATGATCGCAGTGCGCGACATGTGACGGGGGCAGGCTGAAAGGGCTTGGAAAACGATGGATGGATTCAGGGCTCGGACCGCCAGCGACCCACTGCTCGCAGCAACGAGAGTGTGCCACCAAAGAAACCGAGACCAACGCCCAGGATGAGCCCCCAGGGACGGCTCCCGAGTCGCCCATCGACCCAATGACCCGCGAGGGCAAAGAGGCTGATCACAGCGCCGAACTGCACGCCGATCCCCGCAAAGCGACCCAACGTGTGGAGGGGACCCTGGTGGGTCTCTTCCGAAGGCACGGGGGGCGGATCGGGGGTCATGGGTGCAGTCAGTGCGGACTGTGAACCGGGCGGTCGAAGGCCGAATCGGGCCCTGTCATACCAAGCCCGAAGAGGGCCGGAATCTGGGGACCGGAACGGAGTTTCGGACCTGAGCTTCGAATTGACAACGGCCAGCGCTCCGAGGGGGCTCCTGTGCCCCAAAACGAAGATCAAACCGCTTTTCAGGCCGAACAATGTAGGGGTGTGAGCCTCCTCGTCAATGCCCGGAGGGGAAATTGTGCCAGCACCGGGCGCACCCGCTTCCCTCCCCGAGATCGCCCGGCTAGCATGCTCGCCCGTTCGCCGACGTCAGTCCCAAACCGGGTCCCGGCGGACCGGAATCCGACCTTCGCGCAGGGCATGGCCCTGCTCCCCTACCCCTTGCCCCCATCCGCCCCGTGGAACGCACCCTCGTCCTCCTCAAGCCCGACTCCACCCAGCGTGGCCTCGTCGGCCGCATCCTGACCCGTTTCGAAGAAAAGGGCCTCAAGCTCATCGGCCTCAAAATGCGACAGTTCCCCGAGGAGCACCTGCGCGAGCACTACGCAGTGCATGCTGAGCGCCCCTTCTTCAACAACCTGGTGAGCTACATGGGCTCAGGCCCCGTGGTGGCCCTCGTCCTTGAGGGTCTGGAAGCCATCTCCGTGGTGCGCACCCTCGTCGGAGCCACGAACGGCCGTGAATCGGCCCCGGGTACCATCCGCGGCGACTTTGGCATGAGCTTCTCCAACAACCTGGTGCACGCCTCGGACAGCAGCGAATCCGCGGCGACCGAGCTGGCCCTCTGGTTCCCCGACGCCGATGAACTGGTGGAGTGGAGCCCGGCGGATCTGGAGTGGCGCTACAACGTGGGCGAGGAGCTGGCCTGAGGCAGCAGCCCGACAGCATCCCGTCCCTTCAGGCCGGCCACGTTGCCGAGCTGGTGGCGGAATTGCAGCCCCTACTCAAGGGCTGCAGCGTGCGGGAGATCCAGCCCCTACCCCCACGCGACCTGCTACTGATCGTCGAGCCGCCCCCCACACCGGACGGCCCCCCCATCCTGCGCCTGCGCTTGAGCGCGAGCCCCGAGACCGCCCGCCTGCATCTGCAGCAGGATCGGGTTCTCGTCCATGATGGCCCCGAGGGGCCCTTCTTCAAGCTCCTGAACGAGGAGCTGGCGGGCGCCACCGTGCGGCGCGTGGAGCAGGTGCGCGGCGATCGGATCGTGCGACTGGAGTTCGGCGCCACGCCCTCCGGACGCCGACGTGCCCTCATGGCGGAGTTGGTGGGACGCCACTCCAACCTGATCCTGGTGGGGCCCGAGGACGAGGTCCTCGGCTTGCTGGTGCCTGCTCCGACCCGCAAGGCCCACACGCCACGCATCGTGCTGGGCCAGGCCTGGTCCCCGCCGGGCGGCAAGGCCGGACCGGGCGCGGACTCGGCAAGCCTGGCAGAGGTCTACGCCGAGCCCGACGCGCTTCCCCCCGGCCCCGTCAAGGACCGCGCCCCTCTCTCCTGGCGTGTGGAATGCGCCGTGGGCGGGGCGGCACAGCTCAATCGACGGGACAGTCTCCGCAAGAAGCTGCAGTCCCGGGCCCAGCGCAAGCTCACACGCGCGCGCGGGCTGGTCAAGGGACTCCGCAAGCGCTCCTCTGCGGTCGAAGGAGCGGAGCGCGTGCAGCAGGATGGGGAGTTGCTCAAGTCCGTGGTGGGCACCCTGAAACGCGGACAGAGCAGCGTCGAGGTCCCCGACTGGTTCACCGAAGGCGCCCCTCCGCGCACCCTGGAGCTGGATCCTCGTCGGCAGCCCGCCGAGAACGTGCAACGCTACTTCGATCGGCACAAGAAGCTCCTGCGCGGGCGTGAGTCCCTGGAGCGAGAACTGCAGCTGGCACAGGACAAGGTGACCGGGCTTGAGGCCCTCCTGCTTGCGGCCGAGGACGATGACCAGGATCCCGCCGCCCTCGACGCACAAGCGGTTGAGGCGGGCCTGCTCGACAAGCCCCAGGAAGCCGATCCGCGCAAGCGCAAGGCCCCCGAGCCACGCAAGCCCTACCTCTCCTATCGGGTGCACGGAGACCTGGAAGCTCGCGTGGGCCGCACGGCCAAGGACAATGACGACCTCACCTTCCGCCATGCCCGGGGCAATGACCTCTGGATGCACACGGCGGACTGCCCCGGGTCCCACGTGGTGCTGAGACTGGAGCGCGGGCAGGAGGCGCCGCAAGAGGCCATTCTGGAAGCGGGCATGCTGGCCGTCCATTTCTCGCCGGCGCGCCAGACGGGCCGGGCCCAGGTGCACGTCGCGCCCGTCAAGCAGGTCCATAAGCCCCGCGGCGCCAAGCCGGGCCTGGTGACCCTCTCAGGTGGCAAGACCATGCACGTACGGGTGAAACAAACACGACTGGCCGAGCTACTACGCGGATAGAGGGTGCCGCCGCACTCCATCCTCTCTATCGACTACACTCCCCCCATGCCCCCCCTCCCCCGTATGACCATCGGTAAGACCGGCACAGCGATCCTGTGCAGCCTGACCCTGCTGGGTGCTTGCAACTCCCAGGACAAGAAGGGCATGACCAAGGAGGCCCAACTGGGGCTCCACCTGGAAGGGGGCCTCGGGTACTTCACAGCGGGCGACCTGGATCGCGCACAGGTACAGGTCCAAAAGGGCTTGGCGTTGGACCATGACAATGAGCGCCTGCTGCTGC
Source organism: Planctomycetota bacterium (assembly GCA_002720975.1). Taxonomy (GTDB): domain Bacteria; phylum Planctomycetota; class UBA1135; order UBA1135. The sequence continues at coordinate 25,912 of PBIX01000026.1, forward strand.
TGCTCGGCGATATCCACCAGCAGCGCGGGACGACCGCTGACATCCGGGCCGCCGAAGCCATCTTCCGCGCCCACCCCGCCCAGCACGATTTCCGCGTCCAGCTCGGCCTGGGCATTGCGCTCGAACGACTTGGGGTTCTATTTGAGGATGCCGCGTCCGCCATCCGGTCCGGTGACCGCACAACGGACGCGCTGGACCCAGCCAAGCGCGCCGACGAACTGGAATCCCACGCCCAGGAAGCCTGGACCGAATGCAAGGCGTGCTACCTCGAGACCCTTGAGATCCACCTGGGCAACACAAAGGCCGTTGCAGGACTGGTACGGGTCTGCGCGCTCCTGGGTGATGAGGCTGCAAGCATCCGCTGGGGACGTGAGTACATCGAAATCCTGAAGAGCGCCAGCCGCGTCCGTCAGCTCGAGCTGGAGGATGCCACCCTGGCCGCCAACCGTGAGAGCGAACTGAAAGGCGCCATCGCCCTGAACGATGAAGCCACTATCAAGACACACCTGCACATCAGCACGATCTACACACGCCAAGAGAACCTGCAGGGGGCCGTGGACGAGCTGGGGGCGGTGATCGCCATCAATCCGGATCTACCCCAGGCTTACAGCCGCAGAGCGGCCATCTACTTTCGCCTGGCGCAGTATCAGCGCGCCTCCGACACCATGAATACCTTCCTCAAGCTGTCGGCGCACCTGCCCTTCGACCACCCCGACATCCGTCAGGCCTATGCTCTACTGAGGCGCTGCAAGGACGCCCTGTCCGCAGGGGATCTCGTGGGCTCGAAGAACTGAACTCCCCCACCCGGGATCCGTTCACTTCGGTGCGGAGACCTCGCCGTAGCGCAGCTCGATGGTCTTGGCCGCTGGTGGATCCTTTGAGTCTTCAGTCGGCAGCACCGTGACGAACAAGCGGTCGTATTCGGAATCCTCCAAGGCCGGAGTTCCGCGCAGGGACACCAAGTCCTCCACACGCCCCCCCAAAGCCAGGACCAGACCCGGTGTGGTGTTGGAGTGGCCGCTGACAACGGCGACCGACCCGGCGGGCAGCTGGGCCAGTTGCTGGACGAAGGCGTTCAGGTCGGCGGGCGAGTAGGCTTCGACTTTCAGCTTCAGCGCCGTCGCCAGAGGCTCCAGGGTCTGGCGTGTGCGGCGCGTGTCCGTGCTGAACAGATGGGTGACTCCCGCGCCCTGTAGCAACCTCGCCAGCGCACGACTCCGGGCTTGCCCACGCTCGGTCAACTCAGGGTCCCGACGGTCCGCGAGGTTCTTCTCCGCATGCCGCAGGGCGATCACGGTCACGGGTTCGAGGCGTTGAGGGACGGTAGAGTCCGCAGAGGCCGGCTCCGGATTCTGGGTCAGGCCCAGGGTGAGTAGAACCAGGGCGGACAACAGCGCTGGGCGCAGGGAGGGTTGCATGCCCCCAGTATGACGGGCGGGCCCGCTATCCCCCTCAGAAGTTTCTACGCCCGATGTCTTGACGGGCCCCGAAATTGATGCATATTTATGCGTTCTCGCCGCATATTCTGTGCATACTATTCATCCATGAGCCCCTCATCAGTCAAGACAGCACGCCGAGATGCCATTACTGAGCTTCTCCAGGCGGAGTCTGTGCATAATCATGCCGAACTGGCCGCCCTCCTCGAAGCACGTGGCCATGGGGTCAATCAGGCCACCCTGTCCCGTGATCTGCGCGATCTGGGAGTCGTCAAGGGCCCCGATGGCTACACCCTCTCCGGTGCAGGAAGCCCCACCCCGGAGAGCTCGGGCCAGCGGCTCACCCTCGCGGTTCGGCAGTACCTCTCCTCTGCGGTTCAAGCCCAGAACCAGGTCCTCTTGAGGACTCCGCCAGGGGGCGCCCAGCCCTTGGCTCTGGCCCTGGACGGCGCCGGTCATGCGGATCTCCTGGGTACCGTGGCCGGCGACGACACGATCCTGTTGATCGCCGCCGACGGCCCGGGCGCCACGGGACTGCTGGCCTGGCTCGAGGGCTTGGAATGAAACGTGCCATCGTGGTGGGCAGTAGCGGCTATGCGGGCCGGGAGTTGTGCGGCCTGCTGGCCGGCCACGCCGGGATCGAGCTGTGGGCGAGCATGTCCGCGCGCTCGACGCCCCCATCCCACGGACCGACGGCCGAGGATCAGATCGCGCTGGATCCCGAACGGTTTGGTGAAGCGGACGTGGTGTTCCTGTGTACACCCCACGGCAAAGCGGCAGCCCTGGCGCGCATGGCGTTGGACGCAGGGAGCGCCGTGGTGGATCTCTCCGCGGACCTGCGCCTCCGGGATCCGAAACACTATGCGGAGGTCTATGGACTCCCCCACCCGGCGCCCGAACTCCTGGAGCAAGCGGTCTACGGGCTGACCGAACGCGCGAGGACTCAGCTCGCGGGAGCGCAGGCGGTAGCCAACCCCGGCTGCTACCCCACCTCGATTCTCCTCCCTGTCCACCCCCTGCTGGACGCCAACCTGCTTGCGCCCCAGGTCCCCATCGTCGCCGATGCCAAGAGCGGCGTCTCCGGCGCCGGCAAAGCCCCCACAGAGGTCACACACTTCGGCAACGTGCACGAGAACTTTCGCGCCTACCAGATCGGCATCCATCGCCACGAACCCGAGATGGCCCAAGAGGCGGGTGTCGATCGTCTGGTCTTCGTGCCGCACCTGCTGCCCTGCCTGCGCGGAATCCTCACGACCCTCTACCTCACACCCCACCCGGGCCAGGCCCCCGAAGAGCGCGCCGACGAGTTCCGCGCCTGCCTGCGCGAGGCCTATGCGGGCGAACCCTTCGTGCAGGTCCTGGATAAAGGGACGCCCGAGCTGAAGGACGTACTCCACACCAATCGTTGCCATATCGCCGTGCACCCTGCCGGGCCATTGGTGGTGGTGACGAGCGCCCTCGACAACCTGGTCAAGGGGGCGGCGGGTCAGGCACTGCAGAACGCCAACCTGCTGCTGGGCTTGGAAGAGACCCTGGGCCTGCCCGGAGCTCTGCACCGCCCAGCCCAAGCGGAGGTCCTGGTATGAGCTCCCAGCCTCTGCTCGTCATCAAGGTCGGTGGCGACCTGCTCGAGAGCGGTGCCACATTGGAGACGACCGCCGCTTCCATTGCCGCCACCCAACGCGCGGGCTACCGCGTGGTGGTGGTCCACGGAGGTGGTTCAGCGATCGCCAGGCTGGCCAGCGCCCTGGGCCTGGAGGAACGCAAGGTGGACGGCCTGCGAGTCACGGACGCCGCCACGGCCGAGGTGGCTCTGGCCGTGCTCGCAGGAACCCAGGGCAAGTCCCTGGCCGCCGCCCTCGGCAGACAGGGTTGCGAGGCCGTGTCCTTGTGCGGCGCGGACGCTCACCTGCTGACGGCGCGGGTGGTGCGCGATGGCGACCTGGGTTTTGTTGGTGAGGTGGACCATGTGGACGTGGCGCTCATCGAAGACCTCCTGGCCAAGGGCCGCACACCCCTGATCGCCCCCATGGCTCCCCTCGCCTCCGAGCACGAAGAGCCGGGCTCCCCCCTCCACAACATCAATGCCGACACGGCCGCTGGCCCCATCGCCCAGGCCCTACAAGCCGACGCCCTGCTCTTTGTCACAAACGTGGAGGGGGTCCTGGATGGCGACGGCAAGTGCCTCCGCCAGCTCGACCGCGGGACAGCCCGGCACCTGCAGGCCTGCGGCGTACTCAGCGCCGGGATGCTGCCGAAGATCGAGGCCGCCCTGGATGCGGCGCAGGCCATGCCCGGGGCGCGGATCCGCATCGCCGGGACGGGGCCTGATTCCGCTCCCCTGCACACCCTCATCCAAGAAGAGCGGGGAACGCTCATCTGCCCTCGGAAGGTGGTCGCCCATGGCTAGCGCCCTCATGCCCACCTACCGCCCTGCCGGCACGGCCTTCAGCTCGGGAGCAGGCGCCTCGCTCTTCGACGCCGAGGGCAGGGAGTGGATCGACCTGCTCTCCGGCCTGGGGGTCACGGTCCTGGGCCACTCACATCCTCGCTGGGTCGCCGCCGTCCAAGAACAGGCGGCGCACCTGGTCCACACCTCCAACCTCTATCCCCAGGCCCCAGCCGAAGAGGTGGCCGAGCGCCTGTGCGATCTGACGGGGATGGACAGCGTCTTCTTCAGCAATAGTGGTACCGAGGCCGTCGAGTGCGCCCTCAAGTTGGCGCGCAAGGCCGCAGGTCAGCGCAGACCACAAGCACCCACTCATTTCCTGGCGATCGAGGGCAGCTTCCATGGGCGCAGCCTGGGCAGCCTGTCGGTGACCTCCAACCCCGGCTATCGGATCCCCTTCGCCCCCACACTCAAAGCACACTTCGTCGAGCGCGACTCCCTGAGAGACCTGGAGCAGGCCTTCGCACAGGGTTCACCGGCAGCCCTCATCGTCGAACCGATACAGGGCGAGGGCGGCCTGCACGTCCTGGAGGGCTCATTCCTGCGCCGTGCGCGGGAGCTCTGCGATCAGACGGGCACCGTGCTCATCAGCGACGAGGTGCAATGCGGCCTGGGTCGCAGCGGCCCCTTCCTGGCCTACGCCGAAGCGGGCGTCCTGCCCGACGTGGTCACCCTGGCCAAGCCCCTGGCGGGCGGCCTGAGCGTGGGCGCCACCCTGGCCTGCGCCGACCTCTCCAGCACCTTCCAACCCGGCGACCACGGCTCCACCTTCGGCGGGGGTCCCCTGGTCATGACCGCGGCCCGGGTTGTGCTGGATGAGCTGACCCACGGCGGCCTCCTGGAGGAGCTCACGCCCAAGGCCGAGTACCTGACCGCAGGCCTGGACGATCTGGTCGGTCGCCACGACGCCGCCACCGAGCGGCGTGGACGCCATTGGATGCAGGGCCTTGTCCTGCCCGGACAGGCGGTGGCAGCCCAACAGGGCCTTGCCGACCGCGGGTTCCTGGCGGGCACCGCCGCCGGCGACGTGCTGCGCTTCCTGCCGCCCTACGTCCTCACCCACGAACAGCTCGAGCGGGCCCTCGCGGCCCTGGACGAGACCCTCACCGCCCTTCCCCAACCCCAAGCCCTTCCGAGTATCCCGTGAGCACCCACTCCTTCCCCCACAAAGACCTGGTCAGCGTGGCCGACCTCAGCAACGAGCACATCCTGTGCATCTTCTCCACAGCCGCCGCCCTCAAGGCGGAGCGCGACCGCTACACGGACCTCCTGGCCGGCAAGCGTCTCGCCATGGTGTTCGAGAAGGAGAGCCTGCGCACACGCTTCACCTTCGACATAGGCATGCAGGACCTGGGAGGCAGCGCCGTGTTCCTGGACCACACCAGCGCGCGCCTCGGAAGCCGCGAGTCCGTACCCGACATGGCCAAGAACCTGGAGCGCTGGGTGCACGCCATCGTGGCGCGTACCTACAAGCATCGCGCCGTGACCGAGCTCGCCAAGCATGCGCAGATCCCCGTCATCAACGGGCTCTCGGACTTCCTGCACCCCTGCCAGGCCCTGACCGACTTCTTCACCCTCTGGGAGAAGTGGGGCTCGGTAAAGGGCAGGCGCATCACCTACATCGGCGATGGCAACAACACCTGCCACTCCCTGATGCACGTGGCCTCGATCCTCGGGGCACACATCACGGTCTGTACCCCGGAGGGCTACGAGCCCAACCTCAAGGTCATGAACGAGTGCCTCACGGCGGCGGCCCGGTCCGGCTCTGAGGTGACCTGTTGCAATGACCCGGTGGAGGCCATGCAGGGCGCCGAGGCCGTGTACACGGACGTCTGGGCCTCCATGGGCCAGGAGGACGAGACCGAAGAGCGCAGCGCGATCTTCGCCGAGTACCAGGTGAATGAGAGCCTGCTCGACCACAGTGAGAACGCGCTCTTCATGCACTGCCTGCCGGCCCACCGCGGCCAGGAGGTGAGCGCCGGGGTGATCGACTCCGAACACTCCATCGTCTTTGACATCGCCGAGAACCGACTCCACGTTCAGAAGTCCATCCTGGTCTGGCTGCTGGCACCGCAGCTGGCCCCCCACTCCTCGGCACCCGCCGACAGCCTTCAGCCCCAACTCGCATGAGCGCTCCCAAGATCGTCCTCGCCTACTCCGGCGGCCTCGACACCTCGATCATCATCCCCTGGCTCAAGGAGGAGAAGGGTATGGAGGTCCACTGCCTGGCCGGAGACGTGGGCCAGGGAGCCGAAGAGTTGGTCGGCCTGGAAGAGAAAGCGGCGCAGTCGGGCGCGGCCTCCTGTCGGGTCGTGGACCTGCGCACGGAGTTCCTGACCGAGTGCGTCTGGCCCTCCCTCAAGGCCCTGGCGGTCTACGAGGGCCGCTATCTCCTGGGGACCTCCTTGGCGCGACCGGTGCTGGCCCGGGCCCAGGTGGCCTACGCCCAGGAGGTGGGTGCCGAGGCCCTCTGCCACGGCTGCACGGGCAAGGGCAATGACCAGGTGCGCTTTGAGCTCGGGTACATGGCCTTCGCCCCGGAGATGCAGATCATTGCACCCTGGCGCGAGTGGTCCATCACCAGCCGCGAGGAGGCCATCGACTACGCCGCCGAACACGAGATCCCCATCGTGGCCACGCGCAAGAAGATCTACTCCCGCGACCGCAACCTGTGGCACATCTCCCACGAGGGCGGGGCCATCGAGGACCCCTCCAACCCGCCGCCCGCAGATGCCTGGCAGTGGACGACTGATCCCAAGGCAGCGCCAGATGAGGCGCAGTGCGTCACGCTGACCTTCGACAAGGGCGTGCCCGTCGCCGTGGACGGACAAGTACTGGAGCCCGTCCCGCTCTTGGAGCGACTCAACGAGGTGGGTGCGACACACGGGGTGGGCCGTGTGGACATCGTCGAGAACCGGCTCGTGGGCATGAAGTCCCGCGGCCTCTACGAGACTCCCGGCGGCACGATCCTGATGGAGGGGCTGCGCTCCCTGCGCGCCCTGTGCGTGGAGCGGGACAGCGCCGACCTTGCGGACCGCCTGGCTCCGGAGTGGGCACGTCTGGTCTACAACGGCCAGTGGTTCCATCCCAAACGGGAGGCCATGGATGCCTTCTTCAACTGCCTGGCCCAGACCCAGACGGGCGAGGTCACCGTCGAGCTGTTCAAGGGCAAGGCCACGTCCTTGCACGCTTCAAGTCCCAACAGCCTGTACAACGAGAACCTGGCCTCCTTCACCATGGGTGAAGGCTTCCAGCCCCAGGACTCTGAAGGGTTCGTGCGCCTGTTCGGTCTGCCGGGCACCGTGGCCCAGGCCGTGGCCGGGGAGTCACGGGTATGAGTCCCAACGAGAAGATGTGGGGCGGCCGCTTTGATGGGACAGGTGACCCGGCCTTCGAGGCCTTCAACTGCAGCCTCGGGTTCGATGCGCGCCTCCTGCAGGAGGACCTGGAGGGCAGCCGCGCCTGGGCCCGGGCCCTGGGTCAGGCCGGAGTGCTCGAGGAAGGGGAAGTGGAGCAGCTGGTCGCCGCCCTCGAACAACTGGGCACGGAGCTGCGGGACGATCCCACGCCCCTCAGCCAGAGCGCAGCGGAGGACATCCACGGCTTTGTGGAGCACGCCCTACAGGCCCGCCTCGGCGACCTGGCGCGCAAGCTGCACACAGGACGCTCGCGCAATGACCAGGTCGCCACCGACCTGAAGCTGCACCTGCGTGGTCAGGCGGCCGAACTGTGCGCAGGGACGCGGGAGTTGATGAGCGCCCTGGTGGACCTGGCCCACGACACGGCAGAGCTGGCCCTGCCCGGTCATACCCACCTGCAGCGGGCGCAAGCCGTGACGGCCGGCCACCATGCCCTGGCCTACGTGGAGATGCTTGGCCGGGACGTGTCGCGGCTCGAGGCCGCCCAGGTTCGGTCCGACACCTGTCCCCTGGGTGCGGCGGCCCTGGGAGGCACGGCCTGGCCCGTGGACCGCGAAGCCCTGGCCGCGGACCTGGGCTTTGGCGCGGGCCCCACGCGCAACAGCATGGACGCGGTCAGCGACCGCGACCACGCCACGGAGGTCATCTTCGCGTGTTCACTACTGATGGTGCACCTCTCACGGCTGGCCGAGGACTGGATCTTCTACTGCAGTCAGGAGGCGGGCTACCTGCGCCTCGGAGACGAAGTATCCACGGGCTCCAGTCTGATGCCCCAGAAGCGCAACCCCGATGCCCTAGAGTTGGTGCGCGGCAAGTGCGCCCGGGTTCAGGGTGACCTGACCACGATACTCACCCTGCAGAAAGGCCTACCGCTGACCTACGACAAGGATCTGCAGGAGGACAAGGAGTGCCTGTTCGACGCATTGGATACCACCCGCGCCTGCCTGCAGGTGACGACTACGGTGGTGCGCAGCGCGCGCTACGACGCCGAGCGCTGCCGCGCCGCCTGCGCCGGGGGATTCATGGAAGCCACGGATCTGGCCGACCTCCTCGTCCAGGCCGGCCTGCCCTTCCGCGATGCTCATGGTCGGGTGGGCGCCGCCGTGCGCGCCGCAGAGAGCAAGGGCGTGTGCCTGGCGGACCTCGACGCCTCCGACAGAGAGCAGCATCTGCCCGAATTGGCAGGCGTGGACCTGGCCAGCGTCTTATCCGTGGAGGCCTGTCTTGATCGACACGACTGCCTGGGAGGCACCGCGCCCCATCAGGTCCAGGCCCAGGCCCGGGCCTGGAAAGAGAGGCTGCAAGCATGAGCTCCGTCACCATTCGGTCGGCGACCCTCACCGACGCCGCTGCCATCCTCGAGCTGGTCAACCGCCTGGCGGCCGAACAGGTCATGCTGCCCCGCTCCCCGGCCTCGGTCATCGAACGCATCCGGGACTTCGTGGTGGCCGAGGTGGATGGCGCCTTCGCCGGTTGCGGGGCCCTGGCCATCGTCTGGTCCGACATGGCGGAGATACGCTCCATCGCCGTGGACCCCGCCCATCAGGGACTGGGCCTGGGCCGCCGCATGGCAAAGACCCTGATCGCCGAGGCACGCCAGTTGGGGCTGCCCCAGGTCATGGCCTTCACCTACGTGACCGGGTTCTTTACGGGACTGGGCTTCGAGGTCGTCGAGTACTCACGCCTGCCCCACAAAGTCTTCAACGACTGCCTGAACTGTCCCAAGTTCTACTCCTGTGACGAGACGGCCGTGCTTCTGGCGCTGGTACCGAAGGAGGAGCTCCCCGCACCCCTCGGCGGGCCAACTCACCTGCCCCTGCCGGGCAAGGGCGGCCTTCGGCCAGGGATGCCTACACCAAATTCGACCTGAGCCTGCTCGGGTCTACTGGTCGTCCGCGGTCCCGCGCAGCTGACGCTTGGGATTGCGCGCCAGGTTCGAACTCCCGCGGGTGGTCCTCTGGGGAACCACCCAACCCTGCTCGGGAATCAACTCGAGAGCCGAGTCGTGGATGGCCGCACCGCCGGGCTCGACGGGGCGCAGATGTCCGGGATTCAAGGTGGCGGGGTCATCCCCGTGCACGGCCGAGTGTGTCCTGACGGTCACTCCACCCTCCACTCCACCCGGCCCGGGACCAACGTTCAGCCCCGAACCCTCCCCACCCAGGAAGTGAATCATGCCCAGAGCGAAAACCAACCCCGCAGCGGCGGCCAGGCTGGCCACTCTCAAGCGCGGGAAGGAGCGTATGGGCGCCGGGCCGGCTAGGGGCATGCTTGCGGGCCGCTGGGGAACGAGCACCTCTCGCTCCGCCTCCGTACCCGCAATCAGTCCCTCGGCAATCAGGCCGGCTCGTACCCCACCCCACACAGATCCGCCTTCGGGTGAAGACTCATCAGACTGCAGCATGGAAACCAGCGCTCCCCGTGCCTGACGGGCACGGTCCTCATGGAGGCGACAGGTCTCGCAATCGTCCAGATGGGCCTTCACCTGGGCCAACTCCTGAAGCTCCATGTCGCCACCCACGTAGAGGGGCAGAGCGGCACGGACATCGGCGCAGTTGGGCGAAGGATTGGACATGGTTGGGGGGGAATCGGTGTGCTTGCGTTCTTCAGGGGGGTCTACGGGACCCGGGGCGTAGCCGTTGGCGGAGTTCTGGCAGAAAGTGGGGCCTTCAGGCCTCTTCCCCCCCAGCGCCGGAGTCCCAATCTGATCCCTCGGCCGACCTCAAGCGTGCCTGAGCCAAGCGCGTACGGCGCTCCCACTCCTCCTGGAACAGCTTGCGGCCCCTGTGGAGGCGCCAGCGCACGGTGACGTGGGTGGCCCCCACTATTTCAGCAATCTCTGTGCAGGGCAGCCCTTCCAGCTCCCTCAGGACCAGTACCGACTGGAAGTGCGGGGCCAGGGCTTCCAGGCAGGAGCGCACCTCATCACCCGTCTCGCGGCTCTCCAGCGCGTCGGAGGGCAGGGCCTGGCTGGGATCGGGCAGGTCGATCTGTCCAGGACCGTCCTCGTCCTCGGTCGAAGTGGATTGGGTGGGGCGGCGCTTGCGCAGGTGATCGATGCACAGGTTGGTGACGATGCGGAAGAGCCACGTGCTGAAATCATGCTGGAAGTCAAACCGCTCCAGATTCTTGAAAACCCGCAGGAAGGCCTCCTGGGTGAGGTCCTGGGCGTCCTCGTCCGTGGGCACCATCTTGCGCGCCACGTGCCGCGCCCGCTTCTCGTAGCGCCGGACCAGGTCCCCGAAAGCATCCTCCTCCCCCTCGAGCGCCCGACGGATCAGGGCATGATCCACCTGGCGGGGGGTGGGCTCGGATTGAGCACCGGAATCACTGGGAGACGTAGAGGACATGGCAGGGGCGTGGACCTTGAACCTAGTGTATCGGCCGTCCTTTCCCAGCACCTGCATACGAGATCGAAGAGGAAGGCCCACAGGGGGCCTACGCAGGGGCAATCAGATCGTTGGCGGCCGGCAGCCCCCCTCAGACCGTCGGGAAGCGACCCTCCACGGCCCCCATCCGGCGGAATTTCTCGCGGCGGTCCGCGACAAGCTGCTCGGGATCCACCCCCTCCAGCTCGTCCAGGTGTTCGAGGATCGAGTCGCCGAGGTTCTGGAAGACCACCTCGGGATCCCGGTGCGCGCCCCCCAGGGGTTCGGCCACCACGCCGTCGATGACCCCCAGCCGGGTGAGGTCCTTGGATGTCAACTTCAGGGCACTGGCAGCCTCGGGCGTCCGTGCTCCGTCCTTCCAGAGGATGGCCGCACAGCCCTCGGGACTGATCACCGAGTAGTAGGAGTACTGCAGCATCAGGACCCGGTCCCCCACGCCGATGCCCAGGGCACCGCCGGAGCCTCCCTCGCCGATCACCACACACACAATGGGGACAGCCAGCTCGAACATGCCAAGAATGTTCTCGGCGATGGCGGCCGCCTGGCCGCGCTCCTCGGCGCCGATGCCCGGGTAGGCACCGGGCGTGTTGATCAGGGTGACGATGGGCAGCCCCAGCTTGGCTGCCAGGCGCATCTTGCGCAGGGCCTTGCGGTAGCCCTCGGGGTGGGCACAGCCGAAATTGGTCTCCAGGCGCTCAGGGGTGGTTTTTCCCTTGCGATGGCCCACGAGCATCAGGCGTCGCCCGCGCAGGGTGGCGAAGCCGGTCACGATGGCCCGGTCGTCGCCGTAGCTCTTGTCACCGTGGAGCTCGATGAACTCGTCGAACATGTGGTCGATGTAGTCCGAGGCCACGGGGCGCTCCGGGTGACGGGAAACATTGACCGACTCCCAGGGGTCCAGGTCGGAGTAGGTCTCGGCCAGGGCCGTCTCGATCTTGTTGCGCAGGGCGCCGATCTCCTTGGAGATGTCCAGATCGTTCTTCTGCGAGAGCTCGGTCAGCTCCGCCAGCTGCGCCTCCATGTCCCGGATGGGGGCCTCGAAGGCCATCCCGGGCGAGGCGTCGGATTTACGGCGTTCCTCAGACAAGGTGATTCGCGTGGAGGGGAGCAGGAGGGGGCGGGGCCTGACGTGCACCATATTCGGGGACCGCGCCTGAGAAGGCAAGCCCAATGGACTGCACCGGCCGAAGATGCTCCACGGCACCCAGCGCGAAGCTGGGCACGCTTGCACGCCTTCTCGGATGCCCTGCGGTTGGCGTTGGTAAGGTCAGGCTAGCTCACCGTGCTCGACTCAATCTCCGGGAGTCGCTTCCGGGTGCAACGGGCAGGTCAAATTTGGTCGCCCCACCCACAAAAGTGGCTGGGAGGGCTTTCGGTACACTCGCTCCTGAGCCCCCCCCGAACGTTTGGTCCAGCCACGGACGTCTGGAGTTCGTTCTTCAGTCCACCCATGATTGCCCTAGTTGAAACGGTGCCCACCCTTATCTCCTTAATCCCCTCCTGCACTGCCATGAATACCCACTGCCGATCGTCGTTGCTCTCCCTCTTGGCAATCACCCTTTGTGCCGCCTCCCCCGGGCATGCCCAAGTGGGCCAAGCCGGCATGTTGCGTTATCCCGATGTCAGTCAAACTCAGATTGTGTTCGTCTACGCCAACGATCTCTGGCTGGTGGACCGTGCCGGTGGTTTGGCAACACCCTTGGCAAGCCCAGCGGGGGCCGAGCGCAACCCGCGCTTCAGCGCCGACGGAAAGACCATCGCCTTCAGCGGCAACTACGAAGGGGATAGCAACCTCTACACCATGAACGTGGGCGGGGGCATTCCTTTTCGAGTCACCCATCACCCGGGTGGCGATCAGTTCACGGACTGGACCGCGGACGGGAGATTGGTGTTCTCCACCTCGGCGTTCACAGGACAGCGGAGAGCAGCGCAGATGTTCACTGTGCCCGCCACGGGCGGACTGCCCACCAAAGTGTCCATTCCTTATGGTGCGAACGGCACCATCCGCGCCGATGGGCGCATGTTGGCCTACACCCCGAACAGTCGGGACAATCGCAACTGGAAGCGCTATTTGGGGGGGACGGCCACGGACGTTTGGCTCTTCGATCTACAGGACAAGACCTCGCAAAGGGTGACTCATTGGGAGGGGACCGATAGTTTTCCGATGTGGCATGGGGATGACCTGTACTTCGTGTCGGATCGCGGAAGTGAGCAACGGCTCAACGTTTGGAAGTCCGACGCCCAGAGCGGCGAGCTCAGTCAAATCACGCGCTTCACCGATTTCGACGTGAAGTGGCCGGCGATTGGCCCCGGGGACAAGGGCCAGGGCGAGATCGTCTTTCAGAACAATTCCGGGCTGTTCCTGCTCGACCTCGGCAGCGGTCAGACCCGTCAGGTTTCGGTGAAAATCCCCGGTGCCCGCGAGTCGATTCGCCCGCGCATGGTGGATGTGTCCGATGCGATCAGCGCCGGCGGTCTCTCGTCCACGGGCAAGCGCGTGGCCGTGGAGGCCCGCGGCGACATTTGGACCTTGCCCGCGGATAAGGGCAAACCCCGTAACCTGACCCATTCGGATGGGGTTGCGGAGCGCGATCCTTCCTGGAGTCCGGATGGGCGTTGGGTGGCTTATTTTTCGGACGCCAGCGGCGAATACGAGTTGACCCTGACCCAATCCGACGGTCGCGGCGAGACGCGCCAGCTGACCCAGGACACGGAAGGCTACAAGTACCAGCCCGTCTGGTCGCCGAACTCCGAGCAGATCGCGTACAGCGACCGCTCGGGGACGATCTACTTGCACAACATCGAGGCCGCCACGACCACCCGCGTGGATCAACACGGCCGCGCGGAATGGGGAGTGGAACTGAATTGGTCCCACGACTCCCGTTGGCTCACATTCAGCACGCCTGGTGCCAGTGCGTTGGGGTCTTCGATCATGTTGTACGACACGACTTCGGGGATCTTGGAGCGCGTGACCAGCGACATGTTCAGCGACTCGAATCCAGTGTTCGACCGCAAGGGGGACTACCTCTACTTCGCCAGCGTGCGCAACTTCAATGGTCAGCGTGGATCGGCCATCGACTCAAACTACGTGTATGAGAATGCCCAGGTACTCTTGGCTGTTCCCCTGCGCAAAGATGTGGAGTTCCCCTGGGCGGAAGAAAGCGATGAGGAGACCTGGGGCGAGGAGGACGAGGAAGATGGCGAGGAGCCGGGCAACGACGAGGATGACGGCGAGACGCAAGACCCCGATTCAGATTCGGACTCTGACGAAGAAGAAGAAGAAGACGAGCCCGCCGACGATGGTGTCTCCGGGGCATGGTCCGGTCAGCTGGATATTCCCGAGACGGGTTCCATCGACGTGCGCATGACGATCACGATGAGCGGTGGAACACTCTCCGGGACCATCAGCAGTGCGCTCGGCACCGCCACAATGACGGGCACCCTCGACCTCAAGTCGGGTGAGTGCAGTGGAGACATCCACACCGATACAGGTATCACTATGCCTTTTACGGGCAAGCTCTCGGATGGCTCCCTCTCCTGGACCATCGTCAGCCCTGACGGCAACGCCCGCATGACTTGCGACCGTGCCTCTCCCTCAAGCTCCGACGACGAGGCGGACGAGGACGAAGATGAACCCGCAAAAGTGGTCGAGATCGACATCGAGGGCTTCGAACGGCGTGCCCTGCAACTCCCGGTCAGCGCGGGCAGCTTCGGCAGCCTGGCGGTCAACCACAAGGGCCAACTGCTCTACAGCCGACGGGGCAATGATGGTGGCATCAAGCTCTACGGCCTGACCGACGACGACCAAACCGAGAAGAGCGTCACCGGCGGAGGGGGCTTTAGCCTCTCGAGCGATGGCAAGAAGCTCTTGCTGTTGCGCGGCAGCGCGCCGTCCATCGGCAAGGCGGGGGAGAGTAGCTCCCCCAAGAACGTCAAGACCGACGGCATGGACAGCTGGATCGATGCGCGCCAGGAATGGCCCCAAATCTACACGGATGCCTGGCGCCTGTTCCGGGACTACTTCTATGCAGAGAACATGCACGGGGTCGATTGGAAAGCCGTGCACGATGCGTACCGCCCGATGATCGACTTCTGCGTGACGCGCAATGACGTGGACTACGTTCTGCGCGAGATCGTCTCTGAGCTGAACTGCGGGCATACGTACGTTCGCGGCGGTCCCATGGAGAGAGGGCCGCGGGTTGGCGTAGGCCTCTTGGGTTGCGACTACAGCTTGGAGGACGGTGCCTACCGCATCACCAAGATCATCGAAGGGGGAGTTTGGGACGCGGATGCCCGCGGTCCCCTGAGCAAGACCGGAGTGGACGTTCACGAGGGCGACTATCTCCTGGCGGTGGACGGCGTCCCGATGGATACCTCCGTCGACCCCTGGGCCGCCTTCGTGGGCAAGGGAGGCCAGGCCGTCGAACTGACGGTTTCGAGCGCACCGATTCTGGACGACCAGGCACGCCGAGTACGGGTCAAGACGCTCACGAGCGAGAGCAGCTTGCGCTACAGAAACTGGATTGAGACCAACCGAGCCACAGTGGAGAAGGACTCCGGAGGCCGCGTGGGTTACATCTACGTGCCCGACACGGGCTCCCGCGGCCGTAATGACTTCTTTCGCCAACTCTACGGACAGGCGCACCTGGATGCCTTGATCGTGGACGAGCGTTGGAACGGTGGCGGCTCCTTCCCCAACCGCGAGATCGAGGCACTCAACCGTCCGCGCACGAACTACTGGGGGCGCCGTTGGGGCATGAGCTGGGCCACTCCCCATGACAGCCACCAGGGCCCCAAGTGCATGCTGATCAACCGCGACGCAGGTTCCGGTGGGGATATGTTCCCGTACCTGTTCCGTCAGGCCGGATTAGGCAAGTTGATCGGCACGCGCACCTGGGGCGGCCTGGTGGGCTACTCCGGGAGCCCGTCATTGATCGACGGCGCGACTTTGGCCATCCCTTCCTTTGGTTTCTTTGAGCTGGATGGAACCTGGGGTGTCGAAGGCTACGGCGTCGCCCCGGACATCGAGGTATTGGACGACCCTGCACTGATGCAGGACGGTGCCGATCCTCAACTGGCCAAGGCCATCGAGCAGATGCTCTTGGAGCTGAGCACGGCGCGGGCCTACACGCCGCCCGCACGTCCGGCCAACCCGGATCGCACGGGCATGGGGGCAGCAGAGCAGGATCGCTAGACGCGGGCCGCGGATTTGCGCTGGCTGGGCCTCTTCCACTGGCTCAGCGCCCCTTGGTATGCCTTGCCCCCACCGTGACCGCGGGCGGGGGGAGGCAAGCCGAGGCCGGGCGATGATTCCCTCCTCCCGCCACGCTACACTGCCTGCCCTTCTCCCCCCGACCCAGCCCCCCCCCCCCCCCCCCCCCCCCCCC
>PBIX01000027.1 GCA_002720975.1 Planctomycetota bacterium
CGTTTGCGGTGGTGAAACCGTGGGGCCATTATCGGACCCCCCCGTCAACCCCATGCCGCAGGCCGGCACTCCGACAAGATCGTCTCGCTCTGCTGCCACCATGTGGGACCGCCGGGAAGCCCTGGGGTCCAATCGGCGCAGAGGCAGGATGCGCCAGGTTGACCCGCCCTCGATGACGATGGCCGTCATCCCCTGGCTGTCGAGGGAAGCGGAGACCACACTGTCCGGGTCCCCAACGATGGTGCCGCTGTAGCACAGCTCGGGTTCGGGAGTGACCGGCTGCAGGGAGCCGTCCGCCTGGTAGGCAAGAACCCGAAACGACGCCGCTCGAACAGGCGTACGCACCAGAGAGAGGGTGCGACGACGACCCTGGTAGGTGAGCTCCAGGGTCAAAGCCCGCGGTCCATCTGACGGCAGGGCAAGTTGCACGAATTCATGCTCTGCCGCGCCAAAGGCTCGCGCTGCTTGAGCGTGGAGTCCTCCACTGGTCTGGGCCAAGCCCACGGGGGCGAGTGTGAGAGCCAAGGCAACAGCTAATCGCATACAGGTTGTGTTGGGCTGTGGTTTTCGGTCGGTCCAGGGAAGAGCGTGAAGCGAGAGTAACACGGCCCTCTAGGGCCGGGCGCCTCAGGGTTCGGGGGAGGTGAGTGAGGATGTCCCATTTTCAGGAATACCCCTGCATTTTGTGTTGACTCGTGATGAGGGGCCTCTATATGGTGTACCCATCGTCGTTCGGCGCGGAACTCCGGTGCCCCCGCGAGTCCCGCATCCCGCACGCCGAGCACTTTGAAACCGCTGCTCCCCGCCGCCTCCGCCCGACCCCGGAGGTGCTGGGGATACGAGTGGCCCGCATCCCCTACCCCGGGCGGCGGGTTACGCGCAGGGCTGTGATAACCGACCCCATCCCCACGCCGTCCCCGGACGGCAGGTTACGCAGCTCAGCGCTTGGCGCGGTGTGAGGCGGCTGGTCTTCGGATCGGCCGCCTCCATTTCTTTGTGGTCCGCGCTGGAGCGTGAGGCTCTTGGCACGCGACCCCACTAGATCGTGGCCGGGCCCCGTAGAATCTGGGCGAGATGCTTGCCCCCCTCTTCGCTGCCCTCCTCCTTCCAGTGCCTCAGGATGCCGCCCCTGGCCGCTGGCAGCCCGAGGGTGCAGACCTCACAAGTGCCCTTGGGCACGAGAACTACCACCTACATCTGGAGTTCAAGGTCGAGGGTGAGGGCGTCAGCGCTGGCGTCCTGCTCGATGGACACTGGGAGGTCACGCTGGACTCTGGCGAGGAGAGCCCCGGCGCGATTGCGGGGTACGCACCACCGCTTCTGGAGGTCGAGGCCGTGCGGGATAGGTGGCAGTCCCTAGACGTCTCGTACTGGAAAGACGAAGACCAGCAGGAGCGTGTGACCGTCTGGCTGGGCGATCGTCTCGTGCAAGACCGGCTCCTGTTGGATGACAGGCCCGAGTCCATTCGCAATGCAGAGCGCCGCACCAACGCCGAGGAGGGAATACCCCGCTTCATGGCAGGTGCCGAGCAGAGTGCCGCCTGCAACTGGGGTGACGACTTCACAATCCTCTCTACCTTCCGCACGACTGGCCGGGGCACGATCGTCTCCAAGTGCCCGCCCGAGGGAGCATGGGTCGCCAATGCCAAGGCGCTCTTTGTTCGCGATGGGCTCCTCGTCTACGACATCGGCTGGGTTGGCGCCGTCGTCGGGGACGTCAAGGTCGATGATGGCGAGTGGCACACGGCCATCGTCACAAACGAGGGCGGGGGTGTGAACATGTGGATCGACGGTGAACACGTCGGCGATAACGACGACTTTCAGGCGCCAGACGATGATGCGTTCAGGGTCAAGATCGGGGCCGCCAACGCGAACTTCGCCCTCCGCTATGAGGGTGACATAGCGCGCGTCCTCTTCCACGACTTCGCCGCATCGGAGGAGGATGTCGCCCGATTATTCGGGGGTGAGCCCGCGGAGAGCGGTCCCATCTTCAGATGGGAGGCGCCCAAGGGTGAGCAACCCGCCGAGAGTGAAAGGGGACGAATACGCCTGGGTTCGGGAGACGGACGCATCCTGTTCCGAGAGGTCAAGGTGGAAGCACTTGGCGCAACCGACCACGCAGGGCTCATCGCAACCCTCGACGAGGGTAGCGCGGCGCGCGGGCGCGAAATCTACGATGGACTGTGCGCTGCATGCCATGGCCGCGACGGGAAGAAGACGATCAACCCCAATGCACGGCCCTTTGCGATAGGCACGCTTGAGAACGGAAGCGACCCCTACTCGATGTGGCGCACCCTCACCGACGGCTACAAGGACATGCCGGTGCAAGACTGGCTGCGACCCGACCAGCGCTATGACGTCGTCCACTACCTGCGCGAGGAGTTTCTCAAGGACAAGAACCCGAGCCAGCACTTTGAGGTCAATGCAGCCTGGCTCAGCACACTCCCGCGGGGGATCACGCGCCGGCCTCCCAAGGCAATCGGTGCCGCCCGCGACTATGGCCCGGCCCTCGCCTCACAGTTGGGCGGCGAGGTGGGCGCGGCACTCACCGTCCGACTAGATCCCGACGCGACGATTTCATACGACCTGCAGCTGGCCGAGTCTTCGGGTACCTGGACGGGTGGGTTCCTCGACCTTGAAAACACGCAGCACCACAAACAGCGTGGCGAAGGCCGGGCGACGCCAGCAGGCGAGATGCTCCCTGGATTGGGCGGCTGGTCGTGGGGACACGGTGGGCGCCTCGACTATGACCGCACGCGGCGTTGGCCCCGAGGCCCACTGCCCCAGGAGTGGCTCAGGCACCGTGGGCACTACTTGAACGGTGACAACATCGTTCTCTCCTATGAGATCGATGGCCGAGGCGTACTCGAGCATCCCAGCGTCGACCGCTCCGCTGGCTTCCCTGTCATCAGCCACCGCCTCCTGATCGAACCTGGCCAGACGCCACTCGTTCTCGCGCTTGCAGAGAAGCCTGCCGAGGCGCCGGTCGCTCTGATGGAGGTAGAGCCGGAGGTGGGTCCAACGGGCACCCTCGGTTGGTCCCTCGCCGTGACCGGTTGGGACGGCACAGAAGACGAAGTGGGACCCTTCGCCGCCTGCGCTGCAGTAGGTGGCGGCATACTTGAAACGGACGAGGCGGGTCGCATTCTGTTGCACATCCCTGCATCCGATGAACCAATGGAGTACTGGCTGCTTCGAGTAGGAGGTCGCAAGAAAGGCATCCTCGAGGGCTTGGAGCTCTTGGTAACGAATCTTGTCGAGCGCCCACTTCCGCCTTCGCCAGCTGAACTGGTCAACGGTGGACCTTTGCGCTGGGCGGAGACGCTGACGACGAAGGGGATGCTCGGCGATCAGACCCCTTACGCCCTCGACACCATTGAGGTTCCATTCGAGAATCCGTGGAACGCCTGGATGCGAACAAGCGCCATCGACTTCTTCGATGACGGTCGCGCCGCGGTCTCTACCCTCGGTGGAGATGTGTGGATCGTCTCCGGCCTGGACGCTGGCCTTGGAGAAGTGAACTGGAAGCGGTACGCAGCGGGACTGTTTGAGCCCCTCGGTCTCGCCGTCATCGACGGCAAGGTCATGGTCACCTGCCGCGATCGCATCACGCGCCTGCATGACCTGAACACCGATGGCGAAGCCGACTTCTACGAGACCTTCTACGCCGACACGGATGTCTCTACGACCTTCCACGCTTTCAACTTCGACCTACAGGAGGGGCCAAAGGGCGATCTGTTCTTTGTGAAGTCCGGCCAATACACCGACTCCGATATGGGCGGGGCGGTCATGCGGGTGACGCCCGAGGGAGCCGCCTTCGTCTACTGCACAGGCTTCCGTACACCCAACGGCATGGGCATGTCGCCGGACGGTCGCCCACTCGTCGGTGACAACCAGGGGAACTGGATCCCGGCTTCCAAGGTCAGCCTCACGAAGCGCCGGGGCTTCTACGGCGTCTTCCCCGCTGTGAACAACGGCGGCCCCGGCAAACAGACCCGCACCGACTTCGACCAGCCCGCTATTTGGATGCCCCAGAGCCTGGACTCCTCCTGTGGCGGCCAATTGTGGGTCGAGGACGAGCGTTTCGGCCCCCTCTCCGGCCGCTACCTCCATACGAGCTTCGGCAAGGGGTGGATGTACGGCCTTGCGATTGAAGACGACGGGGTGCCGCAAGGGGCCGTCTGGCGCCTGCCCTTCCAGTTCGACGCGGGCATCCAAAGGCTGAGGCTCGCCCCCCACGATGGCGCGGTCTACACCGTGGGACTCTCCGGCTGGCAAGGTCCCGGGGGCGGCAAGGATGGCTGCCTTGAGCGCGTGCGCTGGACGGGGGCAGACAAACCCATCTTGAAAGGCGCGCGTGTCGTTCACGACGGTGTGGAGTTCGAGTTCAGTGGCCCGGTGGACCCGACCCTCGCCAGCAACCCGGCACGCTTCACCGCCAGACGTTGGAACTATCAGTGGGCTTCAAACTACGGCTCGGCCCACTACTCACTCATCGAGCCCGGCATGAAGGGCGAGGATCCGGTCAAGATCGAAGCTGCAAAGGTGGCCGGCTCCATCGTGCATGTTCGACTGGAGGATGTGCGCGTCGTGAACCAACTGGTGGTGACCTACGATCTGGGACAGGAATTGAAAGGCGAAGTGTTCTTCACGGTAAACCGTATACCGCCTCAGACCCTGCCGCGCTGAGCAGCCGACCCAGGACCTGACCAGACCCTTCGACTCAGCCATGCCGACCCCTTTTCCCGACCTCGTTCTTCAGGCATCCGAGCGGCTGACCCCCCACATCCGGCTGACCCCTACAGACCCGGCCCCCGGACTGGGCCCACACGCCTTCCTCAAGCTGGAGAACTTCCAACTCACAGGCTCCTTCAAGGTCCGCGGCGCGCTGAACAAGCTCCTGACCCTCACGCCGGAACAACGCGCACGAGGCGTCGTGGTTGCCTCCACGGGCAATCACGGCGCAGCGGCGGCCTATGGATCGCAACTGCTCACCTGCCCCTGTACGGTTTTCGCGCCCGAGGGCACCGATGACAGCAAGCTCTCGGGCATCCGCTCAAGGGGCGCCCAGCTCGTCATCGAGGGCAACGACTGCCTCGAATCAGAGCTCCGAGCCCGGCGACACGCCGAGGAGAACGGCCTGACGTATATCTCGCCATACAACGACCTCGATGTCGCCGCGGGTCAGGGGAGCCTGGGCGTGGAGCTGGCTCTACAGGTACCCGATCTCGAGCGGGTCTATGTCGCTGTCGGCGGCGGCGGGCTGATTGCAGGGATCGGAGCACACCTGAAGAGCCTCTCCGAGGCCACGGAAGTCGTGGGCTGCTGCCCGGAGCTCTCGGACGTGATGGCGCGCTCGGTTCCCAAGGGTCGGATTGTCGACATGCCCTTCGTGCCCACCCTCTCCGATGGAACGGCCGGCAGCCTTGAGGAGGACTGCGTCACCTTGCCCCTGTGTGCGCGCTATGTGGACCGCTTCGAGCGCGTCAGCGAAGAGGAGATCGCGGACTCGGTGCGCTGGACCCTGAAGGACCACCGCATGCTGATTGAAGGGGCCGCAGGAGTTGCGGTGGCTGTCGCACGACGTGAACTGGAACAGAACGGCAGCTCGCGAATTGCCGTCGTCCTGTGCGGCTCCAATATCTCCGCGGACAAGCTGCGTACGATTCTCGGCTGACCTCGCCGAGGCCAAGCCTCAGTTCCCGATGCGCAGCTCCAAGTTGGGGGACTGGAGGCTATCCAGCAGCCGTACTACCAGACGTGCCACCCGACTCAACTTGTCGCAGTCGATCTTGTCGGGCGTGTCCGTGGGCTTGTGATAATCCTCGTGCACGTCGGAGAACAGGAAGGCCACCGGGATCTTGAGATTCCTGGCGAAGTTCGCGTGGTCTGACCGACTCCAGTAGGCGTCGGCATTGTTGAGCTTGGTGAAGCCCTCCTTGCCGCAGTGCTCCTCCACCATCTTGGTCAGTTGGTTGTACTCGGGATGGGAAGCGGTGGGAGTGACGCCTATTTCGTCCGGCGCGTTGCGCCCGATCATGTCGATGTTGAGATTGCAGAACGGCTTCATGCCTTCGGGCAACCACGGGTCCAAGGTCCAGGCACGCGATCCGAGCAGGCCCTTCTCCTCAGCCGAGACCCACATGAGCAGCACCGTGCGCTTCATGGGTCCGTACTCCGTCAGAGCCTCGGCGATGGCCAACAGGCCAGTGGTTCCTGAGGCATTGTCGTCTGCGCCGTTGTAGATATCGCCGTTGTCGCGCTGACCGACGTGGTCATAGTGGGCCGAGATGATGATCACATCGTTGCGCAGCTTGCGGTCCGATCCTGGCCAAAGGCCGCAGACGTTCTCGAGGGCAATGCCATCGAGGGGACCAGAGGCATAGGACTCGGTCATTTCAAATCCCAAGGATGCACCGAACTCGGGTTCCTGGTTCCCGACCCAATCAGCGCCCCGCTCTTCAGCCAGGTACAAGAGAGGTACGCCGTAGGTGCGCTGCTCACCCGAACTCTTCCTGCGGGCAGCAGACAACCAGCGACCGTACATCTCCTCCGATGACTTCGATGAAGTGGAGTCAAAGGGGATGATGAGCCCCAACATGCCCTCCTCGTTGGCCGCCTGGTTGCGCTTGCGGGAAACCCGAGCTCCAGGATCCAACAGACCCCAAGCCCCTTTCAGGTCCACATCTTCGAGATCGTCATCTTCGAAGTCGCCCACGTACACGACTGGCCCACCCGCAGAGCGCGCACCACGGGAACCCATGGAAACGTAGTAGTCCTCGCCAAACTTCATGCGCGCCGTCTTGCCACCCCGGGTCACCGACATGAAGGTCTCGTCCTCGTTGAGGCCGTATTGAGCCAAAGAGTAGTTGTAGAAGTAACCGTCCGATGCTCCGGGCTCTAAGCCCAAGCGCACGAGTCGCGAACGGATGTAGCGCGCCGCTATCCGTTGACCGTTGGATGGTGAATCCCTCCCACCAAGTTCGTCACAGGCGAGAAAGTGGATGTCAGCCGAGATCTCTTTGACTTCGATGGTCTTCAGAGCGCGATCCAGGTCGCGCCCGGGAGCGCTAGCGGATTTCGAAGCGGGGACGTCGGAGACTAGGAGAGACGCGGCAAGAGCAAGAGTGTTGAACAGCATGAAATAGGTGAGCAGGCAGGAGGTACGGGACGGATGTATGTTAGCGGAGGAATCAAGCCCCGCGGGGGCTCGCACGAAACCGTTACCAATGGCCAGAGCATTCGCCGTATGCGCCCAGGCCGAGTGAGCGACCGCCAATCGGTCCTCCCGGTGGCAGGGTGGGCGCATCTGGCACACTCGGAAGGGCCTGGGCTGGACGTGCGAAGAATGCCTCGACCTCGACGGCCCAGTAGTCCCTGTGGGCGCGCCAAGCCGGACTCGGATCGCCAGCGTGCGGGGAGAGGGCCACCAGGCCCCTGAGACCCGATCGGGCGCGGGCTCGCACGCCATGGGTAGCCCGGGCATCGTCCGCCAGGGCCATGATCCCGCGCACCACCGCGCCCAGGGCAATGCCCTGCAGCTCCCCGTGTCGTGGGGTTACTGCCGGGTCCGGCTGGAACACTCGTTCGGATAGCGTGGCGAGGACCTCCTCCAAGGAGGGCAGATCGGAGAAGCGCCGGCTCTGATCCACGAGCCGCGCACACCGTTCGGGATGCAAGAGCCCGTCCACAACCTGCGCGCACTGGATGCGCGCAAGTTCCAGGGCATCAAACGCCGGACCGGTAGCGGAGCCCGCCAGCTCTTCCCCACGGCTCTGGCCGGGCGGGCGCGGAGGGATGAGATGGTTCACCGACTCGGGAATATCCAGTCGTTCTGGGCTCAGACAATCGAGCAGGATTGCCAAGGCCCTGCGCTGCTCCTCACCTTCAACCGGCCCGCCCACCGACCTCCCATCGCCGATCAACGAATGGGAGTAGTCGACGCCTCCAACTACCTTGATGGCAGCACCCACCTGATAGCGATGGTGGAAGTAGACGGGTGTCAGAACTTCTTCGAGATGGGCACGGGGCTGCCCCGCACCCAGGTTGTCCAGACCAAAATGCTCCAGGGCAACACGGCGCACGGCGAGAGCATTCTTCAATCCCGTCACGGGGTTACTGAAGTTGTCCCACAGATTGGCCAGGGGATGAGCGGCGCCTGGTGAGCGGGCATCCGAGTCGCTGAGATAACGCAAGTCGCGATCTGCGGCGTCCGCCAACACGCTCGACAACCAATCGTCCTCCGCGATTCCCTCCGGCGCTCGGCCATACAACCAACGGATAGCCACCAGATCCCAAGCACCCATGCCCACGGCATAGGCGTTGCTGGAGTCGATCTCCCCGTCGGGGGTCACGCTCAACAGGGGCGCGGGGTAGTCCATCACCGATGCACGCCCCGCATACGTGGAAGCGCTGAAGTTGTGCGCCAGGCCCAGGGTGTGCCCGACTTCGTGGGCAGCCAATTGGCGGATGCGGGCGAGCGAGAGCTGGATCGGATCATCCGTCGCTCCGGTACCGGTCGCAGCAGTACCCAAGAGGCCCTCGAACAGCAGACGATCCTGGCGCACGCGCAGGGAACCCAAGGATACATGCCCCTTGATGATCTCCCCGGTGCGCGGGTCAGACAGGGCATTGCCATAGGACCAGCCACGGGTGGAGCGGTGCACCCATTGGATGACGTTGTAGCGCACGTCGAGGGGATGGGCACCTCTAGGAAGAAGCTCAACCCGGAAGGCATCCTCGAAACCCGCGGCAGTGAATGCCTCAGCCCACCACCCAGCTCCTTCAAGCAATGCGCTGCGCACGGGTTCGGGTGCCCCGCGATCCACGTAGTAGACGATGGGCTCGACAGGGGCAGAGGAGGCGTCACCCGGATTCGCCGCGACCAGCCGATGACGAACGGCCAGAGAGCGATGGATCGGTTCCTCAAGGCCCGCCGCGTAGTCCGCGTAGCGCACGGCAAACCCTCCAGCGCGAGGGTCTGCACCACGAGGCACGTAGTCAACATCGGGCAGACGCACGAGGCTGTGGTGAGCGCGCAGGCTGACGGTGTTGGGGTCGGGAGACGTAGAGCGAACGTGCCGGCCGGGGTTCTCGCCGGTGAAGGTCAAACGCGCGGACAACTCCACGTTGTCGGGGAAAGCATGGCAGCCAGCGCTCTCCAAGAATGAACGTTTGGCATCCAGATGGAAGGAGCCCTGTCCGGCACCGACCAGCGTCCGTGCCACGCCATGGGCATCGCGCAGGACAAAGGACGTGAAGTTCACCAGCACCGCTCCGTCCGGATCTTCCGCGGCGATCGCGGCGGCCCACAGCACCGACGAGGCGAACGACTCGTCTACGGCCCGCCGTTCATCAGCATCGGCTCCGTCTGCACGGTAGCGCAGGTTGGGGCGCTCAAGTACGACTCGATTGCCGAGACGCGAAAACTCCACGAGCACTGGCGAGCCCAACTGTCCGCGATCCAGACCCACCGGATTGGAACCCAGGCCCGACTCCAGGCCCTCCACGTATAGGGCACGTGCAAGGACGAGCCGCCCCCCTTCGTCGCGGACGGGAGGCGGCAGACGCAGCCACAACGCCTCACCTGAAGGCGGAAGATACAGGTCGAGGAATCCCGAACAGGCGCGCATGCCCCGGGTCTTCTCGCCAATGCTCACTGAGGCCTGCGGATCTGCTTGCTTGAGCGGGTCCTGCGAGCTCTTCTTCGCCGAGAACCGTAGGGATGAAACACAACTGGTGAGGCACAGGAACAGGGCACCGCAAGCCAGGGTGGGGAGGCCGTATCGCAAGGAATGAGGGGGCAGAAGGGGGGAGGCGCGGCCCAGGATAGCGACTGGGAGCATCTACGCCCCTGACAACTTCAGAGGGACCACTTGCGCCGTGACAAAACTGAAGCGAAACGTGCAGAACCAGGGCGACCTATGATCGGTGGCGTTGCTTGAGACACAGATTCCGCCGCAACCCCATTCAACTCAACCTCATGAGCGTCCCTTCCCCTCACGGCTCCTTGCGCCCAACCGGGCTCCTCACCTGCATCGGCAGCCTCCTGCTCGCGACCTCGTCCTTCGGGCAAGAGGACCCGGCTCAAGACCAGGTGAAGGGCAAGCCCCTGGAAGAAACCTCGCGTTCGAGCTGGGAGTTTCTCTCGGAAAAATACGACAAGGACGGCGACGGGAAGGTCAGCGCCGACGAGTACGACCGCGGCAAGAAGACCTTTGACCGCCTCGATGCGAATGGTGATGGGTTCATCACGGCCGAGGATGCAAAGAGCCGGCGCAGGGAGCGCCCTCAGATGGACAAGGGTCAACCTCCGAAGGTGGGTGACGCCGCTCCGGACTTCCATCTGGACTGCCTGGCGCCGCCTCCCAAGACCGAAGCGGAGCGCAAGATCGCCGAACACGAAGCCAACAAGCAAGTGCTGAAAGAAGGTCAGACCAAGGCCGCACCACGCCGTGTGCGCCTGTCAGAGTTCAAGGACAAGAAGCCCGTGGCCCTCATCTTCGGCTCCTACACGTGACCCCCCTTCCGCCGATCGGTCGATCGGCTCAAGGGTCTGTATGAGCAGTACGGAAAAGAGGTGGAGTTCCTCACCGTGTACATCCGGGAAGCCCACGCTCTCGACGGCACCATGCCCAACGATCGCCCCGACAGCCCTATCGTCGAGGAGCCTGTCACGGCTGAGGAGCGCAAGGACGTGGCCAAGCGCTGCGCAGGCGCCCTGGACATGTCGCCCATGACCATGCTGATCGACGACATGAAGGACTCCACGTGTCAGGCCTACGCCGCCTTCCCCGACCGTCTCTACCTGGTGGGCAAGGATGGCAAGATCGCCTTCGCGGGGGCCCGGGGGCCCATGGGCTTCAACCCCGACGATCTGGAGGATGGGGTCCGCGAGGCGTTGGGGATGGAACCCATCAAGCGCGCGAGCTCCGAGCGTGGTTTCGACCGTGATAGGCGTGGTTTGGGTGGCCGCGGCGGGGATCGGCGCGGTTTTGGCGGCCGTGGCGGTGATCGCGGAGGCCGTGGTGGTGACCGCGGAGGTAGCGGTGGGGACGGGGATGGCCTCTAGGGCCAAGAGGCCCCATCTCATCCCCCGAGGCTAGCGAGGCGCGTTGGCGGGGGAGACCAGACGGAACAAGCGGTAGAAGTCCCGCTTGCTCCCGTCGGGAAAGGCCGCCACGGGCTCATCACTCCAGAGCAACTCGAAGCCAGGCACGCCCGGGTATTCATCGCGACCGTTGCCAGCCAGCAAGGCCTCTACAGCGCTACCTGCCGGCAGCTCCGGTCCGCTGCTTGAGAGCCCAGCCAGATAGCGTGAGGACTTCAGCCACTGCAAGGTGTGTCTATCCACAAGCAAGTACTCTGTCTGTAACGGGCCTAGCAAGGTCTGGGCCAACTCAGTGGGAGGGCTGTGATACAGCAACTCCCACAAGCGCTCCACGCGTCTACGGCTCAGGGCGCGCTCCCACTTGGGCTGCACGATGATCGGGCGCTGAGTGTGGGCGAGGATGACTGTTGAGACCATGAAGTCTGCGGCCACAGCTTTTCCATCGGGAACGAACTGCTCAATGGCCGCCACCATCGCACGGTCACGGTCGCGGCGAAGGTTCCAGTGCCAGTCAATACTCAGATGACTTGCCCAACCAAGAAACACGAGAGCCTGCACCAATATGAACCCCGCACCGGCGAAGGGTAGCCAGCGGGAACGGGAGCGTTCCTTGCGCGCCTGATTGCGTCGCGAGAACCACAGGGCGATGGCCGCAGGCAACACGATGACCAGAGCGGCGCTGACCCGCAGGGTCAACCAGGAGCCCAGACCCAACAAGGCGACGAGCAGGCCGATGAAGAGGTGCTTGTCCTCTCCTCGGCCACGCAGCCAGCGCAGGGTCGTTGCCACCGTGATGACGAGGAATCCCAGAAGCGAGGGGCCCAGAATGCGTCTGGCCTCTCGCCACTCAAGGGTGGCGAAGGGACCCTGCCACATCATGCGCACGTCGAAATCGAGCTGGGCAGGATCAGCGGGCAGGTGCCCCAAGAAACGTACCTTGGCAAGCAAGAGGGCCAGGACATGGTCCAGGTCCGCAGCGCTGCCCAGGTAGCCTGCCAGAACCCTTCCAAGGCCCACAAACACCGCCAAAGCAACAAAACCAGCCGCAAGGCGCCGCGACCGCAGCTCTCTGAAACGCGCCGCGCAAGCCAGGGCCAGGAAGCCCGCCATGGCCGGGGAGAGCATGGCCCCCTTGGCCCGTAGGGAGGGTACCCACAGGCAAATGGCCAGTGCAGCGATCAGGCCCACCAAAGCCGGACGCTCCCCGAAGGGGTTGCGATCTCGGCGCAGGAACAGGAGCCAGGCGGCAGCGCACTCCAGGGCCACGAGGAAACCCGCTGCGTGCCAGGTGGCCAGGCTCAGGCCCAGCGTGATTCCGGCCCAAAGACCGGAGGCTGTGCTGCGCGTACGCCAGGTGCGAGCCACGAGCCACAGGTGCGCCGCATAGATAGGCAGACACAAGTCTTCGCGCACGAGAACGAAACCGATACTCCGGTAGGCCGCTGGAGTCAGGGCGTGCAGCGTGGCCGCCATCAGACCCCACCTACTTGAGCCCGTCAGCTCTCTCGCCAGACCATACACACCGAGCAGCGTCAGGCTTGCCAGAAAGGCCATGAGCCGCAGCGCAAGTTGATGGGTCGGCATTCCATTACCGACAACGCGGCGAACCAGGGCAACCACGCCCTCTTGACCAAGGCTGTATTGGTCGGGGATCGACACACCAGCCGGGTGTTCGATTCTCATGTCCACCGGCCACTCATCACTCTCTTCTGACGAGTGCGCGACACGCTCGGTCAGGTAATACAGCAAGCCCGGATCCGTCCGAACCGATCCCACAGGATTAGCGTCGAAGTGACCGCCATCCAAGGCCTTCTCTATGCGCAAACCTGTACTGAATGCGACGAGCACAGAGAGGAGTAAGGCTGTGAGCAAAGGCGAGCTCACGCGAATGTGTTCGGAGTCGGTCAATCCAAGAGAGATGTAGATAAGAGTGGAGGGATGCCGATGGGTTCCCGTGTTATAAGTCCGGCATGCTGCACTTGACCATGCGCCACCGCATCCTGACTATCCTGTGCGTCGTCGCAGCCTGCCAGAACCTTGGCGAGGCTCCGAGTTCCCGGGCCTACGACATCCGCTCCCTGGCCCGCCCGGTGGTAGAAGGAGAGGTGGCTGTGGGGTTCGTGGTGGGAACCCTCTCGGAGGGGGAAACCTGGGTCGGGGGCTTCGGGGAGACCCGCTTGGGGTCTCAGGAGGCCCCTGGGGCCCAAACCCTGTATGAAATCGGCTCGATCACCAAGGTCTTCACGGGCGTCCTCCTCGCGGGGGCCGTCTTGCGCGGGGAAGTGACCCTGGAAGATCCGGTAAACCGCTTTCTCCCCGCAGAAGCCCAGATCTCCGACCACGCAAGTGGGCCCGTGCGCCTCTGGCACCTGACCACTCACACCTCGGGGCTGCCGCGCATGCCCGGGAACTTTAAGCCTGCCGATGCAGCTGATCCCTACGCGGATTACAGCGAGGCTGACCTCTTCGCCGGCCTACCAAAGCTCAAGCTACTCAGCCCGCCCGGGGAGAAGTACCTCTATAGCAACTTGGGGGCTGGACTGCTCGGCGCCGTACTCGCGCGAGCCACAGACCAGCCCTACGGGGAATTGCTGCGCGAGCGCATCCTCGATCCCCTCGAGTTACGAGACACGCGCATCGTGTTGGACGAGGAACAACGAGCACGCTTCGCTCCGCCTTACAACGCGGATTGCAATCCGGCGAGTGAGTGGCACTTGAATGGCCTGGCGCCTGCAGGGGCTTTACGATCTAGTACCGGCGACCTGCTTCGTTTTTCTCAGGCGATGCTCAACCCTCCGAAGAATAAGATGGGCGACGCTCTACGCAAATCTCGCGATGAGTTGTTTGTCGGTTCTGATGGAAAAATCATTGTCGCGTTCGGCTGGCATAAGCTTCCCAATGAATCCGTGATCACCCACAACGGTCGCACCGGTGGGTATGCCTCATCTTTGACACTTGACCTGGAACACAATGAGGCACTGGTGTTCCTGACCAACTCTCCGGGGCGCGAAGTTGGAGTGCTCGCCGCACAGGCACTCGACGTCATGCTTGAGAAGGAAGTCCGACCCAATCCCATTCGAGTAGAAATTCATCTCTCGGATGCGATTCTCGATCGCTACGTGGGCACCTACCGCTTTGGTGCGTTTCAAGAGTTGGTCGTGAGCCGACGCGAGGGGGGGCTGCTTGCGCAAATGACATTTCAGGGCGCAGCCTCCATCTACGCCTCCAGCGAGACGGCGTTTTTTTACAGGGCCGTCGATGCGAACCTCATATTCGAACTCGACGAGAGCGAGCGGCCGACGGGCCTCACCCTGCACCAGAACGGACAGGTCTCACGGGCCCAGCGCAAGGAATAGGGCCCCGCCCCAGAGCCCCAAGGGGAGGGGGGCGGCCTGGCCCCCAAACGCCACGGGTTCAAACCTCCAGCGAGAATCGGGCTCTAGAGGCCGTTCTAGGGGCTCTAGGGCCATATTCTCAAAAAAAGTGCGTAGATGAGCAAGGGCCACGGGGGGGGCACCGATTGAGCCTGAAGACCGGGAGAGAGCGGTGTCCGCACCGCTTCCTCTGGCCCACCTGCGCTTTCCAACAGAAGCGCAACCCGCCCTGACTATACGCCTGACTGCAAATCAGGACTGACAATCTCTCTTCTCTAAGTGGTGCATCGTTCGCGGTCTTCGCCTCGGATTCCTGCACCCACTCACCCTTGGAGGTGAACACGATGGATAGTTTTTCTAGAGCCCTTGGCAGTGTGAACGGTGCATGCAAACCGATTATCGGTCTTGCTCTGAACCTGGCCGTTCTTTTCTTCGTGGTTAGCATAGTGTTCCCGGGAGCCACTCCCGATGGATACAACATCGTCACAAACGTCACTGGCGTAGTGAACCACTTCATCGCTGGCGGTTTGGCCGGCCTTGTCACCCTGATGGTCTTCATGGCCCTCTGGCGCGACTAACGGTCTCATAGACCAAAACACCGGCTCCCGGTCAGCGGCCCACCCTCACGTGACCGCCGCTGATCGGGGCCCAAACCCCAAGGGGACCCAATGGAACAAGTAATTACGAGAGTGAGTAACATGGCGAAATCTGTCACTCAACTGAGTGTCACACTTATCGTTACGTTCCTCATGGTTGACATCCTCTTCCCCGGCTCTACGGGGATGGCTGCCAACGTGGGCGCCGTCGCGAGCAGTCTCTCCGAGAAGGGCCTCGCTGGCCTGGTGGCTCTGGGCCTCTTCTACGTGGTGTACACGAAGGCGCCTGCTTCGGCTGCTAGCCCAAGCTCGGACTACTAGACGGACAACGGACACCCCTTCGCAAGGGGGGGCACATGCGCCGCGGTTCCCCAGGGACCGCGGCGCTTTCTTGTAATCAGGGACGATCTGGCAGGGGCACTTCCGAGTCGTGCTGCAAATAGGCCACCAGCGCCACAACCTGCTCCTCGGTCAAGGTGTCGAGCTGCCCCTCCGGCATCATGGAGGAGGCGTCCGTGCGCCTCTCCTCGATCTCGTCCTGGCCCAGGACGATTTCCTCATTCTCCGTGCGTAGAACCAGGGTTTCGTCGTCTTCAGCCTGCACGATCCCGGTCAGGAGCCGGC
Source organism: Planctomycetota bacterium (assembly GCA_002720975.1). GTDB lineage: Bacteria > Planctomycetota > UBA1135 > UBA1135. The sequence continues at coordinate 15,705 of PBIX01000027.1, forward strand.
CGTCCACAGTCATGACAAGGGTCATCTGATACTCAGCCGGGATGAGGGCGTTTGGGTCGAGCATGTTCTGCAGCAGGTAGCCAAGGTCCGAGCGGCCGGCTCCCGTGAGGTCGGGGCCAATCTCCTCGCCCTTCTCATACAGACTGTGGCAGCGCATGCAGGTCAACTCGAATACGGCCCGGCCTGCGGACAGATCAGCTTGGGCAAGGCGCTCGCCCGTGAGTACCCCGCGCCAGCGCTCGGTCTGCTCCTGCGCAGTGCCACTGGTCTCGCGCACGACACCCCACACGGCGTTGAGGCGCTCGAGGATTGCATCATCCCCCAGAGCACTCAGCTTCCTTAGCTCGATGGCACCCAGGTCACTGCGCTCAACACGCCCCTCCCCCATGGCCTCCAGCATCTGCATCGTCCAGGTGGCCCTCCCGGTCAGGCCTGTAATGGCATCCCTTCTCGCCTGTCCCTCCAAGTTCGGAAGGGCATCGAGGATCGCTGTGGGTATCGAGTCGTGGGCAAATGTAGCCAGTCCCTTCAAGGCTGCCGAACTCCATTCAGTATCCGTGATCAGCCCAATCATGACGGGCACCGCTCCATCGTCTTTGGCACGCACCAGGGTCTCCAGGGCACGTGTGCGATCCTCTGCAGCCGCTGCAGGGTCTGCGAGTTGCGCGCGCAGGAAAGGGAACGCACTTGGGTCACCGAACAAAGTCGCGAGGCTTATGGCTCGAGCGCGCACAGCATCGGACGGGCTGTTCAGGAAACCCGCCGACATGGTCGCCCAGTTCTCAGGCATCTCCACACCACTGCGAGCATCAAGGGCCAAGAGAACCGCATCGAGTATCCCCTCCTGCCTATCAATGCCTGACGATCTGGCCAGGTCATCCAGGGCGAAGGGCAGAGTCTCGTCTTGTGCACCCGCACGGCGCCAGATCCAGGAGGCCAGCCTGGGCAGGCGGCTGGCCCGGGCCAAGTCCATGGCGTATGAGGGATTGGCGGCTACGAGGGGCTCTATTCCATACCAGAGCAGATACGGGATATTGGGGTCCTGGGCATCCTCCCCGTGTGAAACGAGCGCACGCGCGAGGCTCCAACGCTGAGAGAGCGGGAGACGCTGCAGAGCGCAGGCCAGATACAAGCGCACGACCGGCGAATGGTCAGTCGCGCCCATTATTTCCAACCTCTCAAGTAGCTGCTGTGAGGGGCGACGGGCCTCGCAGGCCAATTGCACGGACCACGCTCGTACCATGTCCTGTTCGCTCTGCAGTTGCTCGAGGAGCACGGCTGGCCCGAGCGCACGCGCGGAATGCAGGCACCATAGAGCACGCAGGCGTCGGGTCTCGTCGGGGTGATCGCGCAGAATCTCTTCGAGCCGGGCCATGCCCGCCTCGGAAACACCCCGCTCACTCAGCAGGCGACGAGCGTTGCGGACATACCAATCGTTGGCGTGCAAGACGCACTCCACCAATTCGGACTCGTCCATGGCAGCCAGATTCACGTGTGCAGGCTGCGTATCCCCGTACACGACCTTGTACATGCGGCCGTTGCCACGGTTCCATACTTCCTGGTCGTTGTGATGGCAGGCCTGACTGTCGTACCAGTCGATCAGGTAGACCGAGCCTGCGGGCCCGTACTTCAGATTGATGCCTCGGAACCAGCGGTCGTTGGCCAAGAGGAAGTCAGGGCCGTGCTGCCCGACAAACCCCGATCCATCGGGCACGAGGATCTCACGGTTGACACGGTTGCCGTGCACGTTGTTCACAAGCAACGTGCCGCGGTACTCCTCAGGCCATGAGTCCCCCAGGTAGATCATCGCCCCACAGTGAGCGTGTCCCCCACCAACGGATTCGGATATTCCGGTGCCACCATGAGGATTGCTTCCCACGTAGTGCCTGTGATCGGCGATGGTGGGAATGTCCTCATACACGTACGGGTTGAAGTGGCGTCCGGCCTGCCTTTCGTAGCGACCACCCTGGGCGGTGTAATAAAGGTGCGGGATGACACAGGCCGTGATGAATGCGCGGCCCATGTCGTCGAAGTCCACGCCCCAGGGATTTGAAGAACCCCAAGCGAAGACCTCGAACTCCCGGCGCAAGGGGTGATAACGCCAGACGCCGGCATTGATGGGGGTCCGATCGGCATCGGGAGTACCGGGCGGGCCCACTCGCGAGTGGGTGAATACACCATGACAGCCGTAGAGCCAGCCGTCCGGCCCCCAGATGAAGGCGTTCAGGGTCTCGTGGGTGTCCTGGTAGCCCCAGCCGTCGAGCAGGACTTCGGGCGGGCCATCTGCTCGGTCATCCCCGTCGGCATCTGCCAGGAAGAGGAACTCGGGAGCAGCCCCCACGAAGATGCCCCCGTAGCCCACCTCCAGTCCGCTGACAAGATTGAGGTTCTCGGCGAAGACCTTGCGCGTCTCGAACTGTCCGTCCCCATCACTGTCCTCGAAGATCAGGATCCTGTCGCGCGCATCCTCGGGAGCGCGGCGCTTTGGATAGGAGTAGGCCTCGGCCACCCAGATGCGTCCTCTCTCGTCGAGAGTCAAGGCGATGGGTTGGTGTATATCCGGTTCTCCGGCCACGAGCTCCACACGGAAACCCTCGCCCGATGTCATCGCCTCAGCTGCATCTTCGGGACTCAAGCCCGCGTTCTGAAGACGATCGATCTTGGACTTCAACTCCCGTCCGGGTGGAAACTCGGGACGCTCACCAAAGAAACGAAAGTCGTCATAATTCACGTGCCCCCAACTACCTGTAGCGTTGTCCACGATGCGGATCCTCAGGTGCTGGCCCATGTTGGAACTGAGGTCCACCACTACAGGCTGCAGCGTCTCGTAGCTGGGCCCCGTGAACGAGGCCAGGACCTCGTCGTCCTCAGTCAGGATCAGGTCCAAGCGGGTGTCCTGACCACGGCCTCCAGCCAACAGGAAAGCCCCGAAGGGGTGGGTAATCTCGAAGGGTGCTGAGGTCAGGGTTCCGATTGGAACGTCCTCCAGCTTCTCGTATCCACCCAGCCAGAACTCACCGAGGTGGCCGCTGGCCGCACCACAGCGGGGCAAGCTCGTGTCCCCCTGGATCGGTTGACCCTCAAAGGCCTCCCCCTCGACCTCCCAGTCCTCCAGTGTGCCCGACTCAAAGCCCAGGTTCAGGGGCTCCCCATCGGTGCCCACGGGGCGTATTCCCCCGGCCGGAAAGTCGTCTTGGGCGGGCCCCGCCTGCACGGGGATGGACAAGAGCAGGCCGATGGCGAAAGTACTCATCGTGGACACGGAGTGGATCATGGCCACGCACTCTAGTCGATCGTGCGCAAACCCGGCACCATCTATCGGGCACCCGGCTAGTCGTCGTCGAGGGTGTACTTGCGCCAACGGGGATTGCGAAGGCCCCGGGTCCAGAGCTCATGGGCTGAAAGGAGTTCGTCGATTTTCTTCTGCAGGGCGGCTTCCGGCTTGTCACGCGAGAGGACGATGAATCCCCCCTCGCGATCGGCGAGATTGCGGTAAAAAGGCCCGGGGCCGCGGTCCACGATCTTGTGATCCCCTTCGAGCAAAGCCCACTGCTCCCCTTGGCGCCAATAGAGGATGGGGTGGGGAACTTGTTGGTCTGCGGCCTCCAACGAAGAAAGCACGAAGGGCGCCAGATCCACTCCGTCGAGCCCTTTGGGCCGTGTGCGCCCCGCCGCGGCGAGGGCTGTGGGAACGACGTCAAGGGTGCTGACGTTCTTGGAATACTCCACGCCCCGGGGAAGAGCCTCGGGCCAACGAAGGATGAGCGGGACGCGCACTCCCCCCTCAAGCAACTCACCCTTCTTGCCAAGCAGGTCCCAGTTGGTGATCTCCTCCCGCACCCGACCTCCGTTGTCGGACATCAACACAACCAGCGTGTCGTCCGTGCGGGAGTGTCTTTCCAGCGCCCCAAGCACATGACCCACGGCGCGATCCAGGGATGCCAACATGCGCAAGGCGGGTGCACGCTCGGGATCCACGGTTTCAGGTAGATCCACGCTCATCTCGGGGTCTTCCTGAAATGGTGAATGCACCGCGGAGAAGGAAAGGAACAAGAAGAACGGCTCCTCTGCGTGTCGGTCTATGAAGTCCGCCGCCCGCTCACCGAGTTCCGTGGTCAGGTAGGTAAACTGCTCCTCCACAGGCTCCTTGCCGTTGTACAGCCGGTTGAGGTCGTTCCGGCGCTGACTGCGACCGTCTGTGTAGGCGCGGTAGCTACGTGCGCCCGACAAGAACCCGTAGAACTCGTCAAAACCGTGGCTGAGGGGGTGAGAGGCCGCGCCGTAACCGAGGTGCCACTTGCCGATGATCCCGGTGGCAAACCCCGCCCAGCCCAGGCGACGCGCGAGGGTAATTTCGCTCGCGCTCAAGCCCTGGCCCTTGCCGATCTTGTGCTGCGGATTGAATTCGTGGCCAAATCGCTGCTGGTAGCGGCCTGTGAGGATGGCTGCCCGTGAGGGGCTGCAGGTAGCGGCGGTGGCATAGGCCCGCGAAAACCGCACGCCGTCTGCTGACAGGCGGTCAATGTGGGGCGTGAGACCCAGCGGGCTCCCGCTGCAACCCAAGTCGCCGTAGGGCACGTCGTCCATGAGCAGGACAACAACCGCACGTGCCGTGGGTCGGGTGATCGCCTCACCGGGATCGTCTCTCCCATCTTGAGTGATGGCAGAGGTGACAGGTAGCCACCCCACACACACCGCCAAGGCAAAGGACGAGATCCACATGTTGTCATCTTATCCCGCCCACCTGGCTCTTGCCCGCCCCAAGGGACAACCCGACAGGGTCCTCAGCCAGACCCCCACTGCATCGCCCCCTCACCTCGAAGTCCTGCCCACCTGGAACCGGGCGAAATCCGGCACGGCGAGTTCTGATACCGTGACGGCCTCCCCGGTCCCAACGGGGCACTCTTGATGAGGCCCTCTGCCTCTGTCCAGCCAACATCCATGCAGCCGCAAAAGAGCGTGTTCCAGTCTTCGCCTCCCCGCCATTCCATCCTCGCCGCCTTGGTCGTGGGAGGAGTGGTCCTGATCAGCCGCCTCGCCTTCATCGGCCCTGGCTTTGGTATGGACTACGATGCGTGGCTGTTGGCGGATGCGGCCCGCTCGATCGCAGAAACAGGCCAGTACGTCGGGTCTCGCTCACCGGGCTATCCCGTGGTTGAGGGCCTCTTTGCCCTGCTACATGGCATGGGGCCGTGGGCACTCTGCTCCGTCACGGCCCTGGCCTCTGCTGTGGCATGTGTCTTGACCATGAGGCTCATGCGGCGTGCTGGCTGCGCATCGGCATCGGCAACGTCACTCTGTTTTGCTTTCACTCCGGTCGTCTGGTTGTCGAGCGTGACCGCCATGGACTACATCTGGGCGTGGTGCCTGGTCATGGCCAGCTGGGATGCCCTGACAGAAGACCGCCCCCTTCGTTCTGGGGTTTATCTCGGTCTCGCGATAGGAGCGCGCGCCGCTTCCGGCCTCATGGCATTGCCCTTGCTTTGGCTGGCTGTCCGACGTCAGAAGACACGGACATTTGCCTTGGCATGCACAACCACGGCCTCTCTCCTCTACATACCTGTGCTATGGCGAGAGGGCTTCAGCTGGATGGCATCGTTCACTCCGGGCGGCAGAGGTGTGATGGACATGCTTCGGCTGGGTGTGGTTGAAGTCTGGGGTCCCATAGGAATCGCGGCGTTGGGAGTAGGAGCCTTCGTGGTGGGTGGACAGGTTCGGAGCCGAGAGAGCAGGCCCAGACCACTGCAACGTGAGCTGATGGCAGCTGCGCGAATGGGTGCCCTGTTGAACTTGGCCCTATTCCTCTGGATGCCCCTTGAAGCGGCCTACTTACTTCCTTTTGTTGCCTGCGTCCTGATCCTCATGGGGGTGCTGGCCCCTGTCCGCGTGATGGGCCCGCTTGCGATTGCACTGCTCATCTCCGGGATCTACATCCCGGGAAGCGAGGGGGCACTGCCTGCAGACCTCGAACAGCGGGAAGAACAGGAGCTGCTCCTGGATCTGGTTGAAGAGGCTCTGCTGGTCATCAAGGAACCAACCGTGGTCCTATGTGGAAGCATGTTCAGCATGGTGCAGTACAGAATGGGAGACACAGAGATTGGTTTGGTGAGGCTGAAGATGGCCATGACCGATCGGGACCGTCTAATGAAAGCCAAGGCTGAAGGCGGCGAGCGGTATCTGTTCGTCAACACGATTGACCCATGGCATCGCGCGAACCTGGGTTACTCCCTGTGGGAGGTGGCGCGGCCCCTGTTGCCAGAGGATTGGCGACAACTCAAGCAGGGCTTGGAGTAGCCCAGGGTTGAAAGGTCGCGAGGAATGGCCTTCAGGGTTATGGAGATGCGCTCACTCAGGGCGCTAGGATGCACCCATGTTCGAGCCATGGAGACCCGTCCGAGGTCTAGGTGAAGGCTAGTCCCGAGATCGGATCCTTACCCCAAAGCATGAGCGACCCTCCCGCCATCTCTCCGTTCGACTGGGCCATCGTGGTGGCCTACGTGGTCTTTGCCCTGTGGGTGGGGATCAAGTACTCCAAGCGTGCTGGAAAGAACGTCGATGAGTTCTTCCTCTCTGGCAGGCGATTGCCGTGGTGGATTGCCGGGACGTCCATGGTCGCCACGACCTTTGCCAGCGATACGCCCCTGGTCATCACGGGCTGGGTTCGTGACTCGGGGATCTGGATGAACTGGTATTGGTGGTGCCTGGCAGCGGGGGGAATGCTGACCGTGTTCCTCTTTTCACGCTACTGGCGACGTGGAGAGGTCATGACCACAGCGGAGCTGGCGGAACTTCGCTATGGAGGCCTCGAGGCCCGCATGCTGCGCGGTTTTTTGGGTTTCTATCAGGCCGCCATCACCAACACGATCATCCTGTGCTGGGTGATCCTGGCGGCAGCGAAAATCATGGACGTTCTGTTCGATGTGGACAAGACGGCCTCGGTCGCCATTGCCTGCCTTCTGGCTCTGGCCTATTCGATGATGGCAGGTTTCTGGGGAGTCGTCGTCACGGACATGGTGCAGTTCGTCATGGCCATGGTTGGTTCGGTCACCCTGGCGATATTCAGTTGGCGTGCGGTAGGCGGGGCATCGGGTGTTTTGACTGCAGCGGAGACAGGTGAAGGCGGATTCACCCCGGACACCTTGGCTTTCTTCCCCCGTGCAGGGGGAGCGGGAGAACCATTCTGGACCGTCAGCTTGGCTGCTGTCTGCGTGTTTCTAGGAGTGCAGTGGTGGGCCAACGACCAGGTCGACGGCGGCAGCCTGGCCGTACAACGCATCTCGGCCGCCAAGTCCGAGAAGGACGGCATGCTCGCCTGCCTCTGGTACAACGTGGCTCACTACGGGTTGCGCCCTTGGCCGTGGATCCTTGTCGCCCTGGCCTCTCTGGTTGTCCTGCCCAACCTGGAAGTTCTCGCACCGGTGGATGGCACGGTCACCAAGTTCGAAGACGGGGTCATGTCCATTCGTAAGGACGGCAGCGGCGAGTTGTTTGACGTCGTCATCTCCGACCATCCGGGTGCGACCGCAGACTGGAGCCCTGACACGATCATCGTAAGCCCCCTGGGCCAAGCCCAAGCCCGGCCCGACGATCCCAGCGCCTCCGCCTCGGACGCCTACGTAAGACAGGGGGACGTGCTGGCGAAGACGGATTCCGAGCGGGCCTACGTCGTCATGATGCGCCGATTCTTGCCGACGGGCCTACTTGGGTTGGCTATCGCTGCCTTGCTGGCGGCCTTCATGTCCACGGTGGACACCCACGTCAATCTGGCTTCTTCATTCTTCGTCAACGACATCTACCGACGCTTCCTGGTGCCCCACCGCCGACCACGCCATTACGTCTTGGCCGCGCGACTGGCGAGTGCGGGCGTGTTGGCCGTCGCCGGGTTCCTTGCCTATCACGCTGATTCCATCAGCAACCTGTTCACGTTCTTCCTGGCATTCCTGAGCGGGGTCGGCCCCATCTACATGCTGCGCTGGCTCTGGTGGCGCGTGCGCGCAGCGACAGAAATAGTGGCCATGGTCTCGTCAAGCGTGGCCGCCACGTGGTTGACCTTTGGCCCGGAGATCGCGCAGTTCCTGCAAACCCACCGAGGATGGGACGCACCGGTCCGCTGGGCGGCGCATTCCTGGCAGCTGGGACCACTCTCCCCTGGCGGGGAGTTGGAACCCGCTGGGCGGTTGATTCTGGTTGTCTGCTTCTCGGGCCTGTGCTCGATCGCCTCGATTCTCCTGCTGAAGAAACCCGACCCTGGACAGCTACTGGCCTTCTACAAGAAGGTCCGGCCCATTGGCTGGTGGGGCCCCGTGCGACAGCATGGACGCGTTGACACTCCGGTCCCCAGCGCGATACCCACGGTTGTGGGAGTCGTTGGTGGGCTAGCTCTGATCTATGGACTGCTCTTCGGTCTGGGTGGCTGGCTATTGGATCGCAACACCCTGGCCCTCGGTTGGCTGGGCCTTGCGGTGATCGGCAAGGAGCTGGTGAGCTGGTCCCTGGGCAAGCTGCAGGATGAGACGCCTCCCCCAGCCGACGATGCCGCCCCTCCCGACGAAGGTGACAGGCTCGCCGCCGAGGGCTAGCCCGCCAGGAGCAGTTTGAGCTCGGCCCGCAAGCGGCGGAATGCCACCTGGACGGGATTGGACATGCCCGGACCAACCAGGTTGTTTGTCTCGAAGGGGTCGAGGCTCAGGTCATACAGCTCAAACGCGAAGGGCTCCTGCAATCCGGAGCGGATGAGCTTGTAGCGCTTGTTGCGCAGGACTCGCGTCTCTTNGCNGTGCCNGGTACCGTTCGGTACNAACAGTTCGGANAACACGCGGCTACGGATGCTCGCCTGCTTGGGGTCCTTGAGNTAGGGCACNAGGCTGAGACCATCGATGGCCTCATTGGAGTGNAGNACGTCCTGGTCGACGCCNGCCAGATCAAGGACGGTGGAGAAGATNTCCGTCGAGTGCACGAGAGAGTCNACCTCGCGACCNCGCTTCTTCACGATTGGCCCACTGATGATCAGCGGCACATTGACGCCACCCTCGTAGGGCGAGAGCTTGGCATGCGAGGGGATGAACGGGGACACGGAGGCAGAGCCTGGGGTCCCGTTGTCGGCCATGAAGATCACGTTCGTATTCGCCCGCTGAGTACCCATCCCCGCGAGAAGGCGACCGATTTCCGTGTCCAGCGCTTCCACCATGGCCCTGTAGAAGAGTCTGGGGCGTGTCCGCGGATCGATGTTGGGCAGGTTGAATGAGTGCAGGTGAGAAGGGGGCGCGTGGAAGGGATCGTGGGGCGCGTGAAAAGCCACAACCGCCACCCAGGGTTCGGGGGCCGTCTCGCGCCATCTCAGGAAATCGTCCACTGTCCGGGAGGTGGCGTACTCGGTGGTGCGCGTCGATAGCCCGTTCTCCACGTGCGTCCAGTCGAAGTAGGTCTGGGGCTTGTTGAGATTGTTCTCAGTGCCAGCGAAGTGGCTCCATCCAGCCGCATTGGGAGCCGCAGTGCCACCCACGCTGGAGTTACCCAGATGCCACTTGCCGAAGTACGCATCCGCCACCGGGCGCGGAGCATAGAGGCCAAGGGCTTCCGGAAGAGTGGTCTCACTCAGTTGGAGGGCCCACCCGTTTTTGGTGACATTCATCCCCACGCCCGTGCGGAATCCATGGCGGCCGGTCTGCAGGTGAGCCCGCGTCGGGGAACAAACCGGGTTGGCCCATGCGTTCCGAAACAAGACTCCCTCCCGGGCCAGGGAGTCGATGTTTGGGGTCGGGGCGACCGCTGGACCCTCCAGATAGCAGGTCACGATGTCTACGCCCAAGTCGTCGCTCAGCAGGACCAACGTGTTGTCCTGAGCCACGGAATGGACCGGGGCTGTGAACAGCGCAAGCAGGGTGAGGCAGGATGCAACCATGACGGAGGAAAGCTGACGGGAAGGCGCCTAGTTCACCATGTGCTCACGAAGACGGCCACCTTATTATCCTTCAGTATCGTCCAAGGCGGCGACACTTAGGAGTTCTCTTTTCGGGACACGAGGGTCGAGCAAGCCTCGAGAAGGGAATCCAGCCCCCCTTCGAAGTCCTCCAGAGCCTCCTCCCCAAAGGCCTCCCAGCGCTCCGGGCTCCAGACCCTCAGGTCCCCAAAATTCCCCACCAGGACCAACTCCTTGCGACCCTTGGCCTGGCGGTCCATCCCAGCGGAACCCAGAAGAGAATCGGGGATACGCACCCGCCCCTGCTTGTCACAGCGCACAGGGGAAGAGTGGGCGGCAAGGAACAGGATCGCGCGCCGATGACGCGTGCTTGCGCCTGCTGCTCGCCGGAGCGAATCCACATGGGTTTCCCAATCGGCACGCTCCCGCAGGCAAATGCTGCCATCGGGCTCCAAATTGGCCATGAGCATGAAGTCCGGGCGACGCACGTTCATCTCATCCCGAAGGCCCAGAGGCAACTGCAGCCTTCCCTCTCCGTCGAGGGTGGCCTTGTGCTGGCCGATGAGATGTGTGGGTTGGGTCACGCGGTACATCCGAATTGCGGTCGAGCAATGTACCCAGAAATCTCCAATTTGATCACCCAAATGGAGCTTGATATTGACTTCCCACCCGAACTCCCCCAATCACTCGCCGTTATCCACGACATTTCCACAATACTGTGCCGCGCTTCCCCAAATTGAATGATGTTCAAGAATCAACCCTCCTGGGCCCGGCAAGGCCGGTTTTTTATTCCAAGGCGCTAGGGATACAGGGCGCTCCCACCCTGGTTTCTCCACATTCGGGACAGCGCCTGCCACGCCGCACCATTGCCACATCTGGCACCCAGGTACCCCCTCTCCAGGTCGGTCGCCCGTTTTGCGAAGCGGTTGCTACACTCGCACTATGGCCCAGAGAATCCCCGTTCCTCGCACAGGCAGCTCCCCATTCGTCCATCAGTTCCCCGCCTGGGGAGTGGACGTGGTGGAGAGCCACCATGCTGAGGATTGGCGCATGGACCCTGTGCGCCATGACTTCCTGAAGATCGTGTTCCTGAGCTCAGGCCAGGGCTTCCTCGTCTACCCGGAAGGCGAGCGGCTCCCCGCGCAAGAAGGCAACCTGCTGGTTATTCCACCGGGCTGCGAACACTGCCTTGAGGATGGCCCACACACACCCACCAACCTGTATGTCTTGAGCATCCGGCGCCGGGTCTTCGAGGTCGCGGCCCTCGATCCGGCCCTGTTGCCACTTGGGGTTCTCCGATTGAGCCCACAGCAGGTCGGCAAGATCGAGAAGACCATTCGGCGCCTGCTCTTCGAGCAGAGCTTGGGGGGACCCCAGGCTGGGGCAAGGGTCGTGAGCCTGACCTTGCGCCTGCTGACGGAGTTGGTCGACCGGAACGAAACTGCAGACACCAACCGGGTGGATGAGGCTACCGGCCTACCCAAGGCAGAATACGATCGAACACGGGCATCGACCCACCCCACCTCCATTGCCCGAATGCGCGCCTACGTTCAGGACCTGGATCAGCACTTCTTCGAGGCCACCAACCTGGATGATGCAGCAGCCCGACTGGAAATCAGTCGCCGCCGGTTCACGCAACTGTTCCGGCAGGTCACAGGCTCCTCATGGCTGGCCCACATCCGCCGCCTGCGAATTGCCCACGCCCGGCGCCTGCTGGTCCAGACCACGCGCACCGTCCTCTCCATCGCATTCGAGTGTGGCTTCGAGGACCTCTCCACGTTCTATCGGGCCTTCAAGCGGGAAGTGGGGATGAGCCCCAACCAGTGGCGCGCAGGCCACAGCCGACAATTGCCCTAGGCCGCTGTGTAACGGAACTCAGGGACTGGCTTAGGGGACCGCGTCCGGGGACAATCCGCTGCACATGGAATCCCCCGGCCTGATTCGATTCGTCGCTCGCTTCTACGCCCGTGTGTGGCATAGGGTGCATGTGGTCGGTGAAGCCATCCCCAAGGATGGGCCCACGATCGTGGTGGCCAATCACACTGCGGGAGTCATGGACGGAGCTCTGGTTTATGGCTGGGCGCCGCGCCCGCTGCGGACATTGATCAAGCACTCCATCCTGCGCATCCCGGGCCTTGCTTCTCTGGCGCGGCTTGCTGGGTCTATTGCCGTCTACCGCAAGAAAGACAATGTATCCCCGGACAAGAACAACAGCGAAGCCTTCTCCTCCGTGCGGGAGGCCCTCCTGGGGGGAGAAGCCCTGCTGATGTTCCCCGAAGGTGAGAGCAAGTCGGCCTGGAGACTGCGGACTCCCTTGCGGACAGGCACGGCGCGCATGGCTTTCAACGCCGAGAGCGCTCGGAACTGGAAGCTGGGCCTGCGCATCGTGCCTTTGGGGATCCACTACATCGACAGGGATCTGTACCGCAGCCGAGTAGATATTCGCGTGGGAAAGCCGTTTACGATCGAGTCCTACCGCGAGGCCCACGAGCAGAACGCGCGCGTCGCCGTTGTCCAACTGATGGAGCAGGTCGGCGAGGCTATCGGCGAGCTCATCCTGCAGTCCGCTGACGAGAGTGATGAGCCGGTCCTGCAGCTTGCCCGCCGCTGTTGGCACTCTCGGGACGGCTCCCATCACCACAAGCTCCAGGCTCTGGCGCGCGGGCTGGAGAAGGAACGCACCCATGACCCGGCAGCCCACGCAGCACTCCTTGAGCGAACGAGTTCACTCACAAAGCACCTCAATGAACACGGAGTGCACCCCGTTTTCGGTCAGGTTGCCCAGCCACCCTCTGAGCGCAAAGGCTCACCCCTGGCCATTCTCCCCTGCCTCTTGGGCCGCCTGTTCTGGGGCCTCCCGGCACGACTCTGCACCCTTCTGGTGAGTCGTGCCTTGCCCAAGGACAAGATCGTGTCCGGAACCGTTCTGCTGACCCTGCCTGTGGGCGTGCTCTGGAACGCTATCCTGATCGCCCTTGTATGGACGCAATGGGGTCCGGTTGGAGGCATCGGACTGGGCCTCCTGTCCCTGATTGCCCTCCTGCCTTCGGGGGTCGCAGCAGACTCAAGAAACGCGTACCGCGGCCGACGAAACGCATACGCCGCCGGGCTTGCTGACTCGCCCAGAACGCTTCCCCTCACCCGGGAGTTCCACCTGTTCCACTCGGACGTCGACCGTCTGGCCCGCTCGGGCAAGGACGGGGACTGAGTCGTGGATTTCAAGGCGCCTGGCAGCTTTCGCACTGCTGAGGCGATGCGCGTGCACCTGCGCGCGCTGCTTCCCGACCTCGACATGGACCTGGAGTTGGAGGGGCGTGCCGGCCCCTTGGGGCGGGAGCTCGATATCGGGTCCATGACACTGGGCAATCGTTTCGCCATCCACCCCATGGAAGGTTGGGATGGCACACCGGAAGGTGAACCAAGCGAATCCACACTCAGGCGCTGGCACGGCTTCGGCCGATCCACGGCCAAGATGATCTGGGGCGGGGAGGCCTTCGCGGTCTGCCCCGAGGGGCGTGCCAACCCCAACCAGTTGCACCGGGCACCAGGGCGAGAGGTGCTCGCCTCTCTGTCCACTCTCCTCTCGGAGGTGCACACCGGGCACAAGGAGATGGGCGAGCCCTTGGACGATCTGTGCGTTGGCCTCCAGCTGACCCACTCGGGCCGCTTTGCGTGCCCGAGTGATGAACCTGCCCCGAAGCTGGTCGTCCGGAATCTTGCCCTGGAAGAGCATCAGGGCCTGCCTGCGGATCTGCCGTTGCTCACGGACACCGAACTCGAGGCCATTGGGGAGGCCTATGTCGCCACGGCCAAGCTGGCCCATGAGGCCGGCTTCCACTTCGTAGACGTGAAGGCCTGCCACGGCTACCTGCTACATGAGCTCCTGGGGGCTCGAACCCGGCCCGGCCCCTATGGCGGCGACCTGGTGGGGCGCACACGCTTGATGAAGCGCATCATCGATGCCATCCGGATTGAATGCCCGGGCCTCGTCATCGGCAGCCGCATCTCCATCGCCGACGTGTTTCCCCACAAGCCGGGAGAGGAAGCCGGCAACGGTGAGCCGAGAGGTTGGGACGCACAGCTGCCCTACCCCCACGGGCTCGGCATGGACGCTGACGACCCGCGGCACATGGATCTCATGGAGCCGTTTGAGTTGTTGGAACTGCTGCACTCCTGGGACGTCCGCCTGGTGAGCTTGAGCCTGGGCTCCCCCTACACGTCCCCTCATCTGCAGCGTCCCGCCTCCTACCCCCCCATCGACGGGTACCTGCCGCCGCGCGATCCCCTCCTGGAGGTGGGTGAGCACCTGCGCACTGTGCGCCTGTGCAAAGCCGCCTTCCCGGACATGGTCTTTGCGGGAACGGGCTACTCCTACCTCATGGAATACCTGCCCCACGTGGCTCAGCATGAGGTGCGCGCCGGGCACGTGGATCTGCCGGGCCTGGGGCGCATGGCTTTGATTTATCCCGAGTTGCCAGCGGATGTACTCGCCGGCCGACCTCTTCAACGTCGGAAGATCTGCCGCACCTTTTCCGATTGCACGAATGGACCACGCCTGGGTTTGCCCAGCGGGTGCTACCCCCTCGATCCTCATTACAAGGACTCCCCGGACGCGGTCGCCCTGAGTGAAGCCAAGCGGGAACGCTGACCCTTGAGCCGGGTGTGCTAGGCCTTGCGCTTGACCCGGACGAAATGAACGACGAGGGCCAGCAGCAGGAATCCAGCCATGAGTTGCGGGCCCAAGGCGCCCAGGTTCTTCTTCAGCGTGGCCAAGCTCGCAAAGGTGGCCGTGGATGCGCTCAGAACCATCAGCGTGTTCCAGATCACGCGCTTGCGCCCGCGGGGCCGATGCTCGCCCAAGAGTCCCTTGCTGTTCATCATCAGGAAGAACGTCCAGTAGGCGATGGGTAGGAGCGCCATACCGAAATTGGAGGTGGGCACCGCCAGCCAGAACTTGGCGTCGCCCTTCCAGATGAAGGGTCCGAAGAAACCCACCACACCGGCAAACAGAGCCCCTGCCCGGTGGGCCGTGCCGCTCGGCTCCAACCCAAACATCTCGCAGAAGGTGAAGCCGCTGATGAGCATCAGGATGATCACCGTCGAGATCGCCATGCCCAGGACACCTATCCCAAACACCACCTGGGACACGGTGTGGCCGGTCAGGGGTTCAAGGGATGCCGCCAGGGAGAATGCATCCCGCTTCTGGAGCATGGCGGCCAATTGGCGGTCGGCCAGC
The DNA here is from genome assembly GCA_002720975.1 of Planctomycetota bacterium. GTDB lineage: Bacteria > Planctomycetota > UBA1135 > UBA1135. The sequence continues at coordinate 30,860 of PBIX01000027.1, forward strand.
GGCAGGTCTTGGAGGGCAGCCGCCACCCGGGCCTGAAAGGCCTCCTGCCCAAGACTCTCCGCCAGGCCTGGAGCCACGCTGCTCGCCGCAAACTCCTCGCTCCCAAGCTCAGCTTCGAGGCGGGCGTCCAAGGTCTTCAGGTATGACGTGTGCGCGGCGGCAGCGGTTGGATCGTTGACGAGCGCCTCATCGGCCTGGCCGTGAAATTGGCTCGCTGCCACGATGACAACGCAGCTCGTGGCGAGCGCGAACGGGATCAAGAGCGCCGTACCCAGATCAAAGACGGCCAGGCCCCGGTGGGCACGGCCCCAACCCTTGCGCAGCATGGAGTAGGGCAGGAGGAAGGTCATGTTGATCCCCACGGCGGTAGCGGCAGCTGCCACCATCACATCCTGTTGCTCGCTCACGATGCGCGCCGACCACCAGGCTGCCTGCGAACTCTCCGCGAGGAACGAGGCAAACACCGGTGCGGGTGCACTCAGAAAGGACAGATCGGGGATCATCCCACCGGCAATACTCCCCCACGGCAAGCCGCCTTGCGAAGTCGCAAGGGTCAGCACCACCCCGAAGAAGCTCAAGACCACCAGAGCCACCATCAACTTCAGGACGATCTCGAAGATGCGGATCCCGCGTGCGCCGCTGTCGTAGAACCAGATCACAATGCTTGAGAGGCCCAAGATCAGCGCGCAACTGATCACCGTGCCGCTGGTCCCCGAGAGTGAGGGAATCAGGTTCTGTTGAATGGCAGCCGATCCCAAGGCGAACTGAGGCAGGCACCAGACCACGTTGGCCAGCATCACGGCGATGATCCAACCCCAGCCAAGGACTGGGCTCACGTGCTCATTGATCGCTCGGAAGGGCCTCTTGCCCGTGCTCAAGGTCACGTATCCGATGGCCGCCAGCATGACGATGCCCAGCAGCATGGCAGTGATCTGCAACCAGAGCAGATGGAAGCCTGAAAGCACGCCCAGGTACAAGGCGCTGGCGAGGGACCCGCCGCCCAGGGTGATGGCACTCTGCAGCCAACCGGGCCCGGACAGCCGAAAAAAGGCCCGCAGGGTGGCCATGGGGCCCTGGGCCTGGGCTTCGATCAATGTGAGCTCTTCGGCTTCGGCGCGCGTTTCGTTCATGTCTTGTCCTTTCGAAAGTGAACGCTTGGACCGTAGGCGGCGGGGGACGCGTGAGCAAGGGGGAAGAAGCAAGGCTGTGGCCCTTGCGTTAGAATCGGTCTGGGACACACCTACGTGACTCTTCACAAACAACTCCTGCACGCTCTCGAGAGCGACCCTCTCGCAGAGCACCACGTTGCCCTGGGCGCCCAGAGCAATGCAGCACCCGCTCGCCGTCTATTCGCTGCAGGCCACGTGGTCATGGCTGATTCCTACTCGGGATCGCCCCACACCCCCGACTCACCTGGCACGCCCGATGAGATCGAACCCCATGTGGATTGGGACGCAACACGCGCAGGACGTGAGTACCTCATGAATCACGGCATGGGGATCGCTGAGGCCATGGACACGGCACAGCGGTTTCAGCTGGGCTGGACCCTCTCCAAGAGGCTGATCGAAGAGACGGCGCAGCTCTCTCCTCCAGCAGGTTTCATCGCTGGAGCCTGTGCCGATCACCTGGATCAAATCGGCTCGGCCAAAGAGTTGGCAGAAGGTGTTGCCACCCAGGTGCACTTCATCCGTGCAGCGGGAGGACTGCCCATCCTGCTGCCCTTGCCCTGGCTGGTACAGAATTCGTGCGACGAGGAGTCCTTTGTCTCGGTCTACACTCAGATCCTCTCCAAGGTAGACGGGCCAGTCCTGATCCACTGGCTCGGCCAACCATTCCTGGCGGGCATGGAACGGTACTTCCCCGGGGACAGCTTCCAGCGCGTGATGGCCCTCGATAGGACGAAGGTCGCAGGTGTCAAGTTGTCCCTGCTCGACGAGGCCTTTGAGTGTGCTGTGCGTCGCGAACTGACGCCCCATGGCCAGGTTGTCTTCACCGGCGACGACCTGAACTTCCCGGCGCTTCTTGAGGGGGGGAGCCAGGAAGTCCTCGGATCCTCGGAGTTCGCCGGCAGCCCCCTGACGTGCGGTGACTTCAGCCACGGGCTACTGGGAGTATTGGACGCCATCGCGCGCCCTGCTGCTCTGGCCATGCACGCCCTGACTGCAGGCGACAGGGTGCGCTACCACGCCATCATGGAGCCGTGTGCCGAGCTGGGGGCGCTGCTCTTCAGCCATCCCACCTGGGCCTATCGAGCCGGACTGGCACACCTCGCCTGGCTCGCGGGTCGGCAGGCAAACCCCATGCTGCCCAATCACGAGGAGGCCATCCGGGATACGGACTTCAATCAGCGTCTGGCCCTCTTGGCCGCCCGCGCCGGGGTTTTCTCCGACGGGGAGCGTGCGGCTATGGCCTCCTCAAGCGAACCCGGCTGACAAAGACCGAGGTCAGCCTGATTGGGAGCGCTATCATGCTTCCCATGAGCACCATCCCCCGCCGAACTTTCCTGGCTGCTTGAAGGTCTCCCTCTTCGTTTCCTGTCTCGTGGACACCATCGCGCCCCAGGTCGGGGTAGCGACGGTAGAGCTGCTGCGTAGGGCAGGATGCACCGTCGATTTCGATCCGCGCCAAACCTGTTGCGGACAACCGGCATTCAATTCTGGCCACAAGGCCGAGGCCTGTCGGGTGGCCCAGGGCGTTCTGGATGCTCTGGGCTCAGGAGAAGATCCCATAGTCGTGCCGTCGGGGTCCTGCGCGGCAATGCTCTTGCGCTTGCCCAGCCTGTTCGAAGAGGGTGAGGACCACGAACGTGCGTGCTCCATCGCAGCGCGCACACGGGAGCTGAGTCAGTTCCTGGTGCAGGACCTGAAGGTGACCGACCTCGGGGCGCGCTGGCCCGGGAGAGTGACCTGGCATGATGCATGCCACACCCTGCGCGAGCTGGACATCCACTCTGAACCCCGCCAACTGCTCTCTGAGGTGCGCGACCTGGAACAGGTAGAGGCCATCGGCTGCGACACGTGCTGCGGATTCGGTGGGACCTTCGCGGTGAAACATGCGGAGGTATCTGTGGCCATGGCGGATTGGAAAATCCGTCACATAGAGGAGGCGGGTGTCACGGCAGTTGTCTCCTCGGACGTGTCCTGTCTCCTGCAACTGGGCGGACGACTGAAAGAAATGGGCTCGAAGGTGCGAGCGCTGCATCTGGCCGAGGTGCTGAATACGCGATGAAGCCCACCGATCCCATTGTCGACCTCGATGCTCGCTCCTTCGGGCAGCACTCACGGGAGGCCCTGACCAATGACTCTCTGCGCGGAGCGCTGGACCTCGTCACGACCGAGTTTGCAGACCGGCGCGCAAGGGCTCTGTCCCTGACCCCCGATTGGGAGGCCTGGCGCGAGCAGGCACGGGCCGTCAAGGCCCACACGCTTGCCAGCCTGGACACCTACCTGGCTCAGTTCATGGAACGCGCCGAGGCGAACGGCATACAGGTGCATGTTGCGAGGGATCGCAAGGAGGCCTGCACTCTCGTGGCCGAGATCATCCAGCAGACTCAGGCCTCAACCGTAGTGAAGAGCAAGAGCATGGTGACCGAGGAGATCGGACTGAACGAACACCTCGTGGCCCAGGGCCTTGAGCCGGTGGAGACCGACCTCGGCGAGTGGATCATCCAACTGGCTGGCGAGAAGCCCTCGCACATCATTGCGCCGGCCATCCATCACACTCGCGAGGACGTTGGACGCCTGTTCCATGCCGAGCTTGGCATCCCGGAGACCCACGACGTGGATGAACTCACCGCTGTGGCCCGGCGCTTCTTGCGCGCACGGTTCGCGGAAGCCGAAGTGGGAGTCAGCGGTGTGAATTTTCTGGTGGCCGAGACCGGCTCATTCNTGGTNCTGGAAAACGAGGGCAACGCNCGACTATGCACGTCCCTGCCGAAGGTGCACGTGGCGATCACCGGTATCGAGAAGGTCATNCCACGTCTTGCTGACCTGGATGTGTTCCTGCGCNTCCTNCCACGNTCGGNNACCGGGCAGGCCATGACCACCTACCAGACCCTCTTCACCGGNCCCAAGCCCGGTCCAAACGCCGAAGGCCCCGAGGCCATCCACCTCGTACTGCTGGACAATGGTCGCAGCAATCAACTCACCACACCCCTGGAGCGCGAGGCCCTGGCCTGCATCCGCTGCGGCGCCTGCCTCAACGTCTGCCCCGTCTACAAGCAGGTGGGCGGGCATGCCTACGGCTCGGTCTATCCCGGTCCTATCGGCGCGGTCATCACCCCAGCCCTCGCAGGACAAGACCGTGCGGGCAATCTCCCCCATGCCTCCAGCCTCTGCAGCGCCTGCCGTGACGTTTGCCCGGTGAAGATCAACCTGCCGGAACTGCTGCTCGACCTGAGGGAAAAGGGCGGCGAGGCCGGGCGAAGCGAAGCCTGGGGTTTCGGTGCCTGGAGCCGGGTCGCCTCTCGACCGAGGTTGAGCTCCGTGCTGGGTCGGGTCTTGACCCGCACGTTACGCCTGACCCAGTCGCCGGGGGGTGTCGGCAGATGCGTCCGCAAGCTCACGGGCTTCCTCATTCCTCCCTTGCGAATCTGGCAAGCGGGACGGGCTCTACCTCCCATGCCCGCACGTTCGTTCCGGCAAATCTGGAAAGCTGGACTCAATGATGAGGATCCACCCGCATGAGTACGGGCCAACGCAACCTGCTTGAGAGGATTCGCGGTCGCCTTGGAGGCACCCAGGCACCTGAGCTGCCCAAGGTCCTCCGTAACGTGCCCCGCGCTCAGGGCACGGAGACATTCTGTGCAGCCATTGAGTCCGTGTCAGGGCAGGTTCACCGGGTGACCCGTGGCAAGGACGGGCTCCTGGTCTTGCGTGGGCTCATCGCGGAACGTGGATGGGGCTCGGTGGCATGCTCGGATTCAGAGTTCCTGCAGGGATGGTGCGAACAGTTGGGCCCCACCGGTCGCCCGGATACCGCAGACAATCCCATCCCAAGAGAGGAGCTCCTGAATATGGATGCTGGCCTGTGTACGGCTCAAATAGGCATTGCTGACACGGGCAGCCTGGCACTGTGCTCGGAAGCCGAGCGACACCGCCTGGTGTCGCTCGTCCCGCCCGCCAGTGTCATCGTTCTGTTCGAACGGGATCTGGTCCCTGACTTCGCGACCGCCTTGCAGCGCCTCGAAGAGGGCGGCCTACCGACAACCTTGTCCCTCATCACCGGACCCTCGCGGACAGCAGATATCGAATTGACATTGACTGTCGGTGTCCATGGTCCGGAGAGCTTGGACGTCATTCTGATTGGCGAGAGCGGGGCCGTCAGGGATTAGGGGGTGATCACGTCCGAATCGGTGATGGGCCTTCGGCGGGTTCGCTTCCTTCCCAATTGCGGCCCACCCGTCGCCTCAACCGACGGTTGAACGTGAGGAGCAGCAGGGCAAAGAGCCCGCTATAGGCACCCAGTGCCGTTGGATAGCCATACCACTCGATCAACCAGCCCAGCAGCGGGCCGAGGACGAAGAAAGACAGGCGCACCCCCAGGCTCGAGATGGAGTTCGCCGTAGCCCTCCACTCGGCAGGAACGCGAGTATTCAAGGCATCCTTGATCACGACCTGGGTCAGACCGCGACCGATCTGAAAGAGCAAGCCCAAGCTCACTCCCAACACGACCCAGATGCTTGCCCCGCCTGAGCTGCCGAACGCATGGGAGCAGAACGCCATGCCACCAAAGCCAAGGACGGGCAAGATCCCCACACAAGTCACGACGCCCTTGAAGCCCAAACGCCCTTCTACTCTGTGCGCGATACGGCCCACAAAGGCCACGGTCAGGTTGTAGCCCGCCCACAAGATGCCGAAGTGAGCCAGGTTGACCTCAAGCGAACGCCAGTAGTCCTGAAAAGCCCATACGGCTATCAAGGTCCCCAGCCCGTAGGTGATCAGGTTGATCATCACCAGACGCAGCAGCATGGACTCGCGGAACACTCCGTTCCAAATCAGGCGCGCGTTGTGCAAGTGGGTGTGGTGGTCCAGGGTGGGACGCGGCACGTCGACGAGAGTCAACGTGACAAGAAATGGCGTCCACCCCACCACGGCATTGAGATAAACGACCTGCTCCAATGCGTAGTTACCCAGGGATGCACCGAGCAGACCTGCGGTCAAGAGGGCCGCAGCGGTCTCTCCGCTCTGCATCCACATCAGGCGGCGCCCCAGGAGGCGCCGCTTGCCTCCCCCGTCCCCCAGTGCCTCCAGGGAATCGTAGAGCAGAGCCACGTCCGTACCCGAGTAGAAACACACGCCGACCGCCGCCAGCAGCTCGAACACCACGAAACCGGAGAAGCTGCTGGCCCAGTACAGGGTTGTGGCTGCGAGCCCGTGCAGGAGACCCGCCAGGATGAGACACCTGCGCCGTCCGAGCAGGTCGGAGATGTACCCCGAGGGCACCTCCAGCAGCACGATCGTGATGGCAAAGATCGCCTGCAGTTGAAAGACGCGGTGCATGCCAAGCTCGTGAGAGCCCAAGTAGGGCACGATCACAGGCATCACCAACATGAACATCCATGTGAAGCTCAGGGCCTGAATGCGAGCTACGTTGGCTCGCAAGCGCGACTGGGTGGGAGCGGCATGGACCATTCGGCTCGGGAAGATACCATCCACACCCATGGCGCCCTTCGCACACCTCGACCATTCCGACTACGCGTTGGCACCCGAACTCCAGTCGCAGCTGCTGAGTCCCTCCTTGGTAGTGTTCATCGATCAGGTCCGGGCGAACATCCGGCGCGTGATCGAGTGCGCGGGTGGAGATTCGGATCGTTGGCGCGTGCATCTCAAGACGACCAAGATTCCTGCCATCTGGGATGAGCTCCTGAATGCTGGGGTGCGCCACTTCAAGTGCGCCACGGTCCGCGAGACCGCCGAGCTGCTTACCCTGCTCGACGAGCGCGAAATCTCTGGAGACGTACTTCTCGCCTACCCCCTCGTCGGCCCAGGCCTCGACTATCTGGGCCGGCTCGCCGTCGCCCATGGTTCACAGCGGGTCTCGGTCTTGTGCGAGGACGAAGAGCGAATCGGGTCCATTCCCGCCGCACTGGAGATCTTCATCGATCTGAACTCCGGCATGGATCGCACTGGAGTCCCTGTCGCCGATCGGGAGACGATCCTGGCCTGCGCCCGGGCTGCGCAGGGGCGGCTGAGAGGGCTTCATCACTATGACGGACACCTGCACGCCGCCGATATGGATCTACGCAGGCAGGAGATCTTCGAGGGCTATGACCGGCTCGTAGCGTTGGTGGGCGACCTGAACGCCCAAGGCATCGAGGTGGATGAGGTCATAACGGCGGGAACCCCGGCATTCCTCTCCGCCCTGGAGTACACACCGCTGAGGAAGCTGCAGGGAGCAAGGCACCGGGTCTCACCCGGCACGGTTGTCTTCCATGACGCCCGCTCGCAGGTTGAGAATCCGGGCTTGGGCCTGGCCCCCGCTGCGCTCGTTTTCAGTCGCGTGGTCAGCCAACCCCGCCGTGGGCAGATCACTCTGGATGCGGGCTCCAAGGCCTTGGCGGCGGAAGCGGGCGACCCTGCGGCCCACGCCCTCGGCCATCCCGAATGGACGGCCTTGAGCCCCAGTGAAGAACACCTGCCCGTGGATTTGGGAGGCGGGCCGGCCCCCGAGCGCGGCAGCGCGTGCCTCCTGATCCCCCGACACGTCTGCCCAACCGTCAATCTGGCCGAGGAGGCACTCCTGGTGGAGAGCGACGGGTCCCATTCAGTCGTTCGGGTCAGCGCCCGCGCCCACGATCTCTTCGCACCCGGCTAGATGAGAGCGGACTGACCCTCACCCTCGGCTTGGGCAAGCCGAGCCGTGTCTGCCTCAAGGCAGGCCTCTGCCAGCTGACGGAGACTCTTGTTGCTGGCAACACCAATCCGTTCGGTGCGATAGGCATGCAACCAACGGTCCGCCTCACGGTCAACGGAGGCGCGCACGGGCAGGTCCAGGTCATCGCCGCCGCTCAGGGAATCGAGAATGTCCTGCAATCGGATGTGGGACAGATCGCGAGCGGGGACGACTTCGGGCGAAGTGCCATCAGGGTCTTCCCCCAAGGTGACCAGCCCGCCATCCCGCATGCGCTCAAGGGCGTCATCCACGGAACGCTCGGGCACGCCCAGCTCCTCCGCCAGAGCGCTCACGCGCAGGGGCGCATGCCCTGCGAGGAATGCCACGGCCATGCGACCCATCACCCGTACGGCCACGGCCTCCAAGTAGGCAGGATCTTGGTTGCGGGCGCGCATCACCTGCCGGAAGGCGGGCTCGCCTTGATGGGCACAGGCCACCTCTGCGCCCAGCAGGACGGTAGTCCACGACAGGTACAGCCAGAACATGAAGATCGGCAGGGCCGCGAAGGTGGAGTAGATGGCGTTGTAATTCGCTACACCCACCTGAAAACGCAGGTGCAGGACCTGGGCCAACTGCCAGAGCGCGCCCCCAACCAAGCCACCCAGGATCGCGGAACTAGTTCGCACCCGAGTGTTGGGCATGAACATGTAGATGAAGGTGAACCCTATCCACACGGCGACAAAGGGTCCGAAGCGCGCGTAATAGGTCAAGAGCAAATCCAAGCCCAACGTGCGCGAGGCGTAGTCGAGTACGGACTGACTCTGAAGAGACGTGGTCACCGCAGTGGCCGTGGTCAAGAGGATCGGCACAACGACGATGATTGAGAGGTAGTCGCTCAGCTTGCGCAGCATGGAGCGCGACTTGTGCACACCCCAGATCTCATTGAAAGTACTCTCGATGGAGCCGAGCAACTTCACCACGGTGTAGACAAGCACGGCGAGGCCGAAGGTCCCCAAGCTGCTGACCCGCGTGTCCTGCACCAGTAGCAGCACCTGCTCAAGGGCATCCCGTACTTCCGACCCACCAGCAACCGCGGCTGCTCCTCCGACTCCTGCCCCCAGGTGCTGATCGAGTAGTGGCCGGATGACGTCGTTGAGCAAGGCGTCGTAGGCACCCAGACCTTTGGCCACCGCGAAGACAAAGGCCAAAAGGGGCACGATGGATAGCCCGGTCATGAACGTCAGGGCCGACGCGCGCAGCAGGCAACGATCCAGGTGGAATCCGCGCAGGGTCAGGTACACGACGCGCAGGCCCTTGTACCCCAGGGCGCGCAAGGTCGGCAGGGAGCCCAGCTCCTTGCTCCACAGATCCTCCGACAGAAAGGCCCCCATGGCCTCCCAGCGCCGCCCTAACCAGGTGGTCGGGCGTGGAGTTCGAGGGGTGGGGCTCATGGTGTTGGATCCTGCTTATCCGGTCCGGGGACCTCTTCAACCAGCAGGGGGTCCCTCCCGGCGCGGTGGCGAACCCAATTCAGGACCGCACGTACCCGTTTCTTCCGTATCAGGGCCAGTTCTGCGGGCCGCTTTCCGGGAAAATCCACGAGCATTGCACCAACCAGGATGGCCAGGAGCCCCTGCCCGGGCAGTACCAACATGGCGAGCCCCGCCAGGACGAGGAGTACCCCCAGGACGTTCTTGGTCAGGGTCAGCAAAACCCGCATGACCGGGTGGGCGCTGGCCCAGGGGAGGGTGGGAGGGTGGGGTCCGAGGAAGTAGTCCGCTGGGATACATACTATGGCCCGAGGAACCGCTATCAGCCCCAGAGTGGAGATCACCAGCGAGACGAGAACGACCATGTCCACCAGATCGCGATTGAGTTCGGTCCAGGGAGGCATGGTCTTGGGGGTGCTCGAAAGGGAATCACTCCCTAATCGGGAGGCTCGGGCCTACCATGATAGGACAATGGTCCACGCTCTGCTCCTCACCCTCGGCGGCGCCGGTATTACCCTGGCCCTCTGCCCTGCTTCAACTGCCGACGGCGGCCCCCTCGGAGATGGGGCATTGAGCTTCAAGACGGATGTGCGCCCCATCCTCTCGGAGCACTGCTTTCCCTGCCACGGGTTCGATGAGAACAAGCGTGAAGCTGACCTACGATTCGATCAGCGCGAGGGTGCCTTCGCCCTCCTGCCCTCAGGGGGGCATGCCATTGTTTCCGGCAAGCCCGAGAACAGTCTGCTCGTCGAACGCACTTCCACGAGTGACTTATCGGATCTGATGCCGCCGGTGGAATTCAATCGACCGTTGAACGCCGATCAGGTCGCCATACTCGAACAATGGATCAAGGAAGGCGCCAACTGGGAGGAGCACTGGTCGTTTGCGCCGGTGTCGGATGTCGCTCCCCCCACGACGACTGAGTCGTTGGGGCCCATCGACGCATTCATCCGATCGCGTCTCGCCCAGTCCAACCTTGAATCCTCACCGGAAGCGGCCCCCGTCACACTCCTGCGCCGCGTGACCTATGACCTGACCGGCCTACCTCCCACACCTGAAGAGGTGGAGGCCTTCCTGAAGGATCCGAGCCCAGCGGCCTATTCGACTGTCGTGGACCGCCTGCTCGAATCGCCGCGCTATGGGGAGCACATGGGCCGCTACTGGCTTGACGCAGCCCGCTATGGAGACACCCACGGTCTTCACCTGGACAATTTCAGGAGCATGTGGCCCTACCGTGACTGGGTCATCAATGCGTTCAACGAGAACCAACCCTTCGACGACTTTGTGGTCGAGCAACTCGCGGGAGATCTCCTGCCGGAGCCCACCATCGAGCAACAGGTCGGATCTGGTTTCAACCGCTGCAACGTGACCTCTGCAGAAGGCGGAATGATCGCCGCCGAGTACCTGAGTCTCTATGCCAAGGACAGGACTGAGACCACAGGTACCGTGTTCCTGGGCCTGACCATGATCTGCGCCCAGTGCCACAACCATAAGTACGATGCAGTCAGCATGCAGGACTACTACGGCCTGTACGCGTTCTTCAACAGCCTGGATGAGGATGCCTCGGACAAGAACATTGCCAACCCCAAGCCATCCATCCAGGTCCCGACTCGGGCACAACAAGCGGACTTGGCGGCTTTGGATGCCAAGCGCGAAGACTACGTAGCACAGCTGGATGCCCCGCTACCGGAATTGGATGCGCAGCAAGCCGGTTGGGAGAGTGAATGGCGGCAACGACTTGCAGATCGTTGGTTGATTCTGGTTCCCGAGTCGGCCACGTCCGCCCACGGCACCGAGCTCGTCCGCCAGGGAGACGATTCCATCCTGGCCCAAGGTCCTAATCCGGCCAAGGAGACCTATGAGATCCTCGCCCACTCCCACACATCAGACATCACGGGTGTGCGCTTGGAAGCCCTGGTCGGAGAAGGATCTCCGGCAAGCGTCCCCGGACGCGCACCCAACCAGAATTTCGTCCTGACCCATTTTCAGGTGGAGGCCTTTCCGGCAGGCCATCCTGAACTGGCCCAGGAAGTCGAGCTGGTCAGCGCACAGGCCAGCTTCTCACAGGACAAATACCCCGTAACCGGGGCGCTGGACGAGGCCATCTCGGGTTGGGCCGGCCTGGGTATCGGGGGATCCCGCAGCGCGACCTTCATTGCGGCTGAGCCCTTCGGCTTTGAGGGCGGTACGGGAATCCGCGTGAAGCTCAAGCACGAGTCCCAATTCCCTCAGCACAACCTGGGACGTGTGCGGTTGGCGATCACCTCCGAGCCAGCCCTGGTGCCTGCCAAGCTGGGAGACTGGCACATCGTCGGCCCATTTGGAGAGAGCAATGGGCAGAAGAGCCTCTCGGAAGATTTCGGTCCTGAAGAGAGCGTCAACCTCGGTGCGCCGGTCGGCGTGGCTCAGTTGAACTGGGTGGACCGTCCAGAGTACGCGGACGGCAAGGTCCATCCGCTTGCCAATACGCCCGGCTCCACCTACCTGTATCGCGAGATCCATGCACAGACTCCAAGATCCCTGAGAGTGGGAGTCGGGAGCGATGACGGTATTCGTATCTGGCTCAACGGTACGTTGATACACGACAATCCCGTCGCACGCGGCGTAGCCCTCGATCAGGACTCGCTGGAATTGCCCCTTGAGCAGGGACGTAATGAACTGCTGCTCAAGGTTGCCAACTATGGCGGCGCGGCTGGATTCGCATTCCGCAAGATCGATGAATCCATGGACGACGTGCCCTCCAATGTTGGCGCGGTCCTTGGCCTGGCTTCTGCGGAGCGCACGCCCGAGCATGACAAGACGATCAAGTACTACTACCGCGGCAGCCACTCACCGAGCTGGCTGAAGTCCCGGGAAGCACGGGATAGCGTCATCGCAGAGCGTACGGCCCTGCAGAACTCCCTGCCCACAACCCTGGTCAGCAAGGACCTCGCAAAACGTCGCCCTGCCCACATCCTGATTCGTGGTCAGTACGACCAGCTCGGCCCTGAGGTGCAGCCGGCAGTACCCGCAGCCCTGCCACCTTTGGACAAGGAGGGTCCACTCAACCGCCTGGACCTGGCCCACTGGATTGTGCGTGAAGACAATCCGCTCACCTCACGCGTTACCGTGAACCGCTTCTGGCAGCAGTTCTTTGGAACCGGATTGGTCAAGACATCCGAGGACTTTGGCATCCAAGGCGAGCTTCCAAGCCACCCGGAGCTGCTGGACTGGTTGGCCCGGCACTTCATTGAGAGCGGCTGGGACGTGAAGGGGCTGGTGAAGACCCTTGTCACCTCCCGCACCTACATGCAGTCGGCCAAGGTCCACCCGGCCGCCCAGGAAGTTGATCCCTACAACCGCCTGCTTGCCCGTGGGCCACGCTTCCGGCTGGACGGTGAGATGCTGCGGGACACAGCGCTGTTCCTGTCGGACTCCCTGATTGAGAACCGCGGCGGCCCGAGCGTGAAGCCCTACCAGCCCGTGGGTGTCTGGAAGGCAGTGGGCTACAGCGGAAGCAACACGGTCAAATACACCCAAGACCAAGGCGAGGCTCTCTACCGGCGGAGTATCTACACGTTCTGGAAGCGGACGGCTCCCCCGCCCAACATGGTCGCCTTCGACGCGCCTTCGCGGGAGTCCTGCACGGTACGCCGCTCACGGACCAACACCCCTCTGCAAGCCTTGGCCCTGCTCAACGACGTGCAGATGGTAGAGGCTGCTCGACGCTTGGCTCAACGCATCCTGTCCGAAGGAGAAGGAGATGTCGCCGCGCGGGCCAACGGTGGTTTCCGGTGGGTCACCTCACGGGAGCCCACGGCAAATGAGCAGGCCATCCTGCTCCAGGTTATTGAGTCCCAACTCGACCTGTTCAAGGATCAGGAGGAGCAAGCGAAGCTCTTGATCGGGATGGGCAACACACCTCCTCCCGCAACCCTGGACGCCAGAGAGCTCGCGGCCTGGACCCATTTTTCGCTGCTGCTCTTGAATCTCGATGAGGTGATTACCCGTGGCTGATCCCCACCCCGCCAACGAACGGCACCGACGCCTCACGCGGCGAGCACTGCTGGGACGCACCTCTCAGGGGCTGGGAACGGTGGCCCTGGCCTCACTACTTGAGCCCAAGCTCTTTGCGGGCAGCAGTGAGGGGCCCGTGCTCCCCGCCCCCCACTTCCGGCCCAAGGCCAAGCGGGTGATCCATCTGATCATGGCGGGAGCTCCTTCCCAGATCGACTCGTTCGACTACAAGCCGCGCTTGCGGGAGATGTACGACGAAGACCTGCCGCCGTCGGTCATCGATGGACAGCGGTTCACGACGATGACCTCCGGGCAGAAGCGGTTTCCGATCGCCCCCTCGATCTACGACTTCAAGCAGCATGGTCAGTCCGGCGCTTGGGTCTCCGAGTTGTTCCCGCACATGGCCAAGATGGTCGATGAGATCTCGATTATCCGCTCGGTGTACACCGAGGCGATCAATCACGATCCAGCCATCACCTTCCTGCAGACCGGAAGTGAAGTCCCTGGACGGCCTGGGCTCGGAGCGTGGCTTTCCTACGGCCTGGGAAGCATGAACAAGGATCTACCGAGCTTCGTCGTGATGACTCCCACCTGGACAGGACGCAGCGAGGCCCAAGCTCTCTACTCGCGTCTGTGGGGTTCGGGTTGGCTACCTCCCCACCATCAGGGCGTCAGCCTGCGCTCCAGCGGAGATCCGGTCCTCTACCTGAACAATCCCAAGGGTGTGACGAGCAGGAGCCGGCGGGAGCTGCTCGATGGATTGGCGGCTCTCAATCAAGAACAGTTCGATGCGCACGGGGATCCAGAGACCCTGGCACGCATCGCCCAGTACGAGATGGCCTACCGGATGCAGACCTCGGTACCCGAGCTGACGGACATCTCAGGCGAATCCCAGAGCGTGCTGGATCTATACGGGCCAGACGTGAAGAAACCTGGCACCTTTGCGGCCAGCGTGCTGCTGGCACGGCGCATGATCGAACGGGACGTGCGTTTCATCCAGATCTACCACCGCGGATGGGACCAGCACGGCAACCTGACCACGGACATGCCCAACAACTGCAAGGACGTGGATCAACCCTGCGCCGGCCTGCTCCGCGATCTGGAACAGCGCGGCCTGCTTGAGGACACGATCGTGGTCTGGGGTGCAGAGTTTGGCCGAACGGTGTACTGCCAGGGCCCCTTGTCCAAGACCAACTACGGTCGCGATCATCACCCGCGCTGCTTTACGTACTGGATGGCAGGGGGAGGTATTCGCGGAGGAGTCGTCCACGGTGCTACCGACGACTTCAGCTACAACATCATCCAAGACCCCGTTCACATCCACGACCTCAACGCCACCATCCTGCACTGCCTGGGGATTGACCATGAGCGACTGGTGCACCGCTTCAAAGGGCGTGACTTCCGACTCACGGACATCCACGGAAATGTGGTTCGCGAGATTCTGGCTTAGCGTAGAGCGAGCCTAGCGCCGCACGCGCGTGTCACTCTCCCACGGGATCGGAACGGACGCCTCAAAGAGCTCACGCGCCTTGCTCCGTATGCGCCACTGGGCCCATAGGTAGAATGGCACAAGGGGCCAACTTGAAATGGGCAGGCCGATGGCCTTCCGGGCCAGCGAGCGTGTAGTGCGGCGCTTGGCTTCCCATAATCGGGGGTACTCGGCGGCCAGCTCGTATACCCCGGCCCTCACCCGAGAGCGAACCCTGATGTGATCCGAATAGGATTGAGCCGCCTGGACGACGGAACAGGCTTGGGAAACAGTGATGATCTCGTCTGCCGCAAAATGGGCGCGTAGGTAACCATCGTCAGCGATGATGTCGGGGAATTCCCCGAAGCGCTTGCGACCTTCGGACGATACACCACAGACGCCACCACCCAGATCCCCGCGCTGACCACCATGCAGGCCGGTCCACACCCTGTAGAACGCGCGCACACCGGAACTGCTGTGAGATGTTTCGTACCTTGCCCGGGGTTCAGCGGCCAGCACACCCGGCCGCTCAAGGGTGGCCAGAAGGTGCTGCATTTCCTCCCCGGAGAGTTCCACGTCTGCGTCCATGAACACTCTCGCACCCACCGCATCGGGTTCCTGGGCCAGGCAAGCCTCCCCATGGTTCATCGCTCGGGGCTTGGAGCCCTCAGGCAGCTCCAGCACTTCAACGCGTGGGGCGAATGCGCGCGCCGCCTGAGCCGTGCCATCGGAGCACCCGTTGCAGATCACCAGCACGCGCACGTCTTCATCCAGCCCCTTCAGGAGCCCTGTGAGCGTACGCGCAATGACAACCTCTTCGTTGTGGGCGGGAATGAGAATGGCGTCAACCATGTCCCCAGGATACGGGTTCTTTTGGTAGAAGGGCCCCATGGCTCACAACCTCCCCACGATTGGTTTAGTTGATCACCGCTTTGAGGTGCCGCTTGATCACACGCACCCCCGGGGAGCGCAAATCGAGGTACGGGCACGGGAAGTGACCCCCGTCGGCTCCTCCGACCACGGAGACAAGCCCATGCTGGTATTCCTCCAGGGGGGGCCAGGGTTTGGCGCACCCAGGCCCAACGACAACTCCGGCTGGATAGGAAAGGCCCTGGAGAGCTACCGGGTCTTGTTGCTCGACGAGCGAGGCACTGGACGCAGCTCTCCACTCAGTTTCCAGACCTTGGCGCGCTTGGGCTCGCCCGGCGAACAGGCGGCCTACCTCAAGCACTTCCGTTCAGACAGCATCGTCTCGGATTGCGAGTGCGTGCGCCGCGAACTACTGGGCGAGGGCACTCCATGGTCGGTCCTGGGTCAGAGCTACGGCGGGTTCTGTGCCACTCACTACCTCTCGACCGCCCCCCATGGATTGCGGGAAGCGTTCATCACTGGCGGATTACCACAGCTGGCGGGCCCGGCAGAGGACATCTACCGCCTGACCTATCCCATATGTGCCCGCAAGAACCGCGAGTACTACGAGCGCTACCCCGACGATGTGGAGCGCATCCATCGGATCGCCGATCACATCGCGGTGAATTCCATCGAACTGCCGAGCGGCGGACCCCTGACAGTCCGCAAGTTTCAAACGCTTGGCCTGTCCCTGGGATTCTCCGATGGATTCGAAGCTATTCACTACTTGGTGGAGCAGGCCTTTGTGGACGGAGCTCGGGGGCCCGAACTCTCATATTTGTTCCTGCGCAATTTCGAGAACACCATCCACTTCGATACCAACCCGATCTTCTCAATCTTGCACGAGGCCTGCTACACCCAGGGAGCCCGGTCCAACTGGGCCGCAGAACGCCTACGCGGTGACTATCCCGAGTTTGACCCTGCCGCGCGCGAGCCACTCTTCCTCACGGGTGAGATGATCTACCCCTGGTTCTTCGAGGAGTTCCCAACGCTGGCCCCACTCCGCGAAGCTGCGGAGCTACTTGCCCAGGACGAAGACTGGCCCCGGCTCTATGACATGGAGGTCCTTGCCGCCAATGAGGTGCCCGCCGCGGCCGCGGTCTACAGCAACGACATGTACGTGCCCTGCGAGAGCTCCCAGCAAACTGCGGCCGCCATCAAGGGCCTGCAACCCTGGGTGACCGATGAGTTCGAACACAACGGGTTGCGCGTGGCAGGTCCGCGGGTACTGGGGCATCTGATGGAGCTGGTAGACGCCTGAGCCTGGGACCGGCCTACAGCACAGGGCTGAAGATCCCAGCCGCGTTGTAGGCAAACCTGCGCAACCAAGAGCGGCCATGCACCTGGGTGAGGGTCACTGCCGACGAACGCACCACGTAGTCACGTTGCAACAGCCGCAACTGACTGGCGAAGTCGGAGTCGTAGACCAGGGTCGAGACCTCGAAGTTCAGGTCAAAGCTGCGCCGATCGAAATTGGCCGTCGTCACAAGAGCCAGGTCCCGATCGACGGTCAGGGTCTTGGCGTGGAGGAGCCCCTCCTGATACTCAAACACCTCCACCCCGGCATCTATCAGTCTTTCGTAGTGGCTGCGTGAGACGGCCTGCACGAGGGGGGAGTCGTTCCGCGCCGGCACGACCAGATGCACGCTTACACCGCGCTTCGCCGCAGTACACAAGCTGACGACTTCAGCCTCCCCGGGTACGAAGTAGGGGGTCGTCAGGATCAGCTCTTCTCGAGCCCCGTGAAAAGACGCCAGGGCCAACTGAGCCAGGGCCTCGTTGTCGTTGTTTGGCCCCGTGGGGAGGATCTGAACGGGCACACCACCCAGGCGAGGTTCGGGACGCTCGGCAAGGAGCCCCTCAAGCGGCTCTTCGGTCTCCAAGAACCAGTCGCGCACGAAGATCGCTTGCAGGTCTCCGACGACAGGTCCCCGGATCCGCAGCATGCAATCCACCCAAGGCGCGAACTCCGGCTTGAGGGCAAAGGCCGCCGCGGCGATGTTCTGAGAGCCCGTGTAACCCGTGCATCCGTCCACCACCGCGATCTTGCGGTGGTTGCGCAGATCCACGCGCGCAAAGGCCATTCGAACCAGGTTCGCGGGCAGAGACTCCACGACCTCGACCCCCGCCTCTCTCAAAGAGGCCACGTAGCTGGACCTCAAGAACGGACGTGACCCCACGCTGTCCAGCAGGAGACGGCAAGACACGCCCCTACTGGCTGCCGATTTGAGAGCCTCCCCGATGCGCCACCCGGCTTCATCCTCCACGAAGATGTAGAAGAGTAGATGGCAAGAACTCTGCGCGGACTCAATGTCCTCCGCGAGCCGATCGATGAACACCATCGAATCCCCCATGAGCTCAAGTTCGTTCCCGCTGCGTGGAGGTGTTCCGCCCACAGCCTCGGCCAGAGCAATGGTGGGACCATACTCTGCAGCTTCGGCACGGTGCTCTGGGATGGGTCCCATACGCGCAACCTGGTCGGCAACGCGGTCCGCAATGGAGCGATACCGCTCCCGGCGCCGACGCCCCAGACGGGCCTCCCCAAGCAGGAGCCAAATGGGGATGCCGACGAGGGGCAGGAACACCACCATGAGAATCCACGCCCGTGACGAATCCGATGCACGGGGCCCACGCATGATGATCTGCACAACCACTGCAAGTCGCAGGCACAGATCCAAGGCCAACAGGAACGCCGGCCACCAAGAGGAGAACCATCCCATGCCCTTGATTGTCCGTCGCCCGTGTGCCTCTGCGCAAGGGTACTGGTGAGTCCAGAGGCTCCCATGTACTCTCGCATGGGTATGGGACGCCTACTGCTGCTAGCGAACGAGATATCAGGTGCGGGTTCGTGGCAAGCGGGCCCCGTCCTCTTGGAGGACGACCGCATCATCGCCGTGGGCGCACAAGCCCTAGGCGCCGACTCCGATCGGGTCCTGGAGCTTGAGGGCAGCCTCCTACCAGGACTGATTGATCTCCAGGTGAATGGTGCTGGGGGTCGAGGTGTGGAAGAGTGCACCACTGATGCTCTGGACACGGTGGCCCGAACGGTCTGGTCCGGGGGGGCAGTGGCGTTTCTGCCCACGCTGATCAGCGCATCCCTCGAGGACCTTCTGGGCCAGACAGCCGCTCTTGCCGATTGGATAGAGGCTTGGGATGGAGTGGGCGCTCGCCCCCTGGGTATTCACCTCGAGGGCCCCTTCCTGGAGGTTCCGGGTGCGCATCCAGTCGACCACCTCCAGGACCCCGAGACCGAAGACGTGCAGGCGCTGATCGATGCAGCGCGAGGTCACCTGAAGCTCCTCACCCTCGCACCCGCTCGAGGCGGTGCCATAGAGGCCACAGCCCAGCTGCGCGCTGCGGGTGTGTGTGTGTCCATCGGGCACGCAAGGGACGATGCGCGCCTCTCGGATTGCGTCGAGGCCGGGGCACAAATGGTCACGCACCTCTTCAACGCGATGTCGCCCCTGCACCACCGCGAACCGGGCATCTCCGGACGCTGCATGGCTGATCCCGCCCTCTCCTGCTCCTTGATCGTGGATGGCATACACGTCCATCCGACCATGGTTCAGAACGCCTTCCGCTGCCTGGGACAGGATCGCATGGTCCTGGTAACCGACTGCATGGCAGCGGCAGGGATGCCCGATGGGGTGTACTCACTTGGAAGCAGCCAGGTAACTCTCGCGGATGGAGAGGTCCGGGATAGCAACGGAACCCTGGCAGGCTCAGCGATCTTGATGACCGATGCCGTGCATAGGTTCTTGGAGTACGTGCCGGAGACGGACGGTACCCATGTGGCTCAGTTGGCCTCCACCAACCCAGCGCGACTTCTGGGGCTCGCAGATATGGGACGGATTGCGCCTGACACGGCCCCAGGTTTTTCGCTCTTGACCGAGGACGGTCATGTGCAGGCCATTGCGTTAGAGGAATCCAGTGCTTCCTCTCTCTGAGTATCTGGCTATAACGCTCACGACTCTGGGCCTCTTGGTTCCAAGCGGCGAAAGCGATGTCTTGGGTGATTTCCGCAAGGCCTTTCGTGCAACCCGCAATCCTGAACAGAAGCATGAACAGCGCCTGGCGGCATTG
Organism: Planctomycetota bacterium; assembly: GCA_002720975.1. Classification (GTDB taxonomy): domain Bacteria; phylum Planctomycetota; class UBA1135; order UBA1135. The sequence goes on from PBIX01000027.1 coordinate 50,639, forward strand.
AACTCGGTCAAGGACTTCGATGACCCCAAGCTTGGCATGGTCTTGGTCGCCGCCTATAGCCAAGTGAATGAAGAGCTCGCCAAGAGGGAGAGCGAGCATCGCGAGTACGTTCTTCGACTGGCCCGCAAGAAGACGCTGAGCTTGCGAGAGGGCATCAACGCTCCCCGCCTGCTCTTGGAGGTGGCCATGGACCGGATCACGGCCTTGCGATCCCCTGCGTCCATCCACCCGATCGTTGAAGAAGCCCTATCCAACAGGAATCTGCCCCTGACTCTGCGTTTGGAGTGCGCTCGGCTGGCGCGTTTTCTTGCCAGCGACGTGCCCACACCTGTCCTTAAACTCCTCTCCAAGCGGCCGCGGTCGCCTGGGGACACGCTGATCCTCTTGACCTGTGCGGGCGCATTGGGACCGGCGGGACGGCCAGCCCTCAAGACCGCCCTGGACACACTCTCCCATCAAGACACTGCCCTGAGGGAGGCGGCCTTTGCAGCCTTGAGCACGATTGGCTCGGGCGAGGGCATTGCGCCGCTGATAGAGCGCATGGAACTGGAGCAAGGACACACTCTCAAACTCCTGACCGCATCCCTGCAGATTCTCACGGGGCAGACGATCAGCTCTTCAAAGAAGGCCTGGGAGTCGTGGCTGAAGCAGGAGGGTCAGGCCTACAGGGAGGGTCGCGTCCCTCTTGGCCAGGGCAAGGCAGTTGTGCAAGACCGGGCCCCTGGCGGAGCCAGCTATCATGGCCTGCCGCTCGAAGGTCAGTCTGTTCTGTTCGTTGTGGACGTCTCCCAGTCCATGCACGTCATGATGGCTCGCAAGGACAAGGCAGAGGAAGCGGCACCCGAACCCCGGCTAGAGCGTGCACTCGCAGAGCTGGCCCGCACCTTGCAGATCCTCCCTCCGGCCACGCAGTTCAATATCGTCGCGTTTGCCGGCCGTCTGGAGCTGTACGCGGAGGAGTCCGTTCTGGCAGATCCGGAGCAGGTGCAAGAAGCCATCACCTGGCTGAACGCCAGGAAGATGAACCTCGGCACACGTATTCACGATGCCCTCGAAATAGCGTTTCATCTCTCGGGTCGCGGCGTGGAGGACGCCTACTTCAACTCCTCTGTGGACACGATCTTCCTGCTGACGGATGGTCAGCCCATTGTTGGAAGCAAGAAAGACCCACCTGCGGGAATCCTTCGCGCCGCGAAGCGCTGGAACATGGGTGGCCAGGTCATCATCCACACCGTAGGTCTGGGAGACGGTGTCCCGGTGCAGTTCCTGAAGAAGCTGGCCAAGGCCCACGGGGGACAGTTCGCGCACGAAAAATCAAAACCCAAGTAGGCCCGAGCCCATCCCACACCTCCCTCGCTGCTGGTATCATCCCGCCCACCGCCAGCCATGACACGTCAAGCCGAATCCTCTGCCCCCGACAGCTCCGAGTCCGAGCGTCTCAACTTCGTCGAGCGCATCGTCGCCGAAGACCTGCGTGAGGGGCGAGTGGATCGGGTTCACACACGCTTTCCACCGGAGCCCAACGGCTACCCCCATATCGGTCACGCCAAGGCCATCTGTGTGGACTTCGGCATTGCCGAGAGGTTTGGTGGTGTCTGCAACCTTCGGTTTGACGACACGAACCCGGGCAAAGAGAGCGTCGAGTACGTTGAGGCCATCAAGACTGACGTACGCTGGCTCGGATTCGATTGGGGCGACCGACTGTTCTTTGCTTCCGACTGGTTTGAGGACCTCTACAAGTTCGGTGAAGAGTTGGTCGAGAAGGGGCTGGCCTATGTCTGTGATCTCTCGGCGGAAGAAACACGGGAGTACCGCGGAACGGTGACTGAAGCCGGCAAGAACAGCCCCTACCGCGACCGCCCCATGGAAGAGAGCCGCGATCTGCTGCGGCGCATGCGGGCTGGTGAGTTTGAAGATGGCGCGCGCACACTGAAGGCCAAGATCGACATGGCCTCGCCCAACATGAACATGCGGGACCCGGTCCTCTACCGGATCATGCGCGCAACCCACCATCGTACGGGCGACGAGTGGTGCATCTATCCGATGTACGATTTCGCGCACGGCCAGTGCGATGCCCTGGAACACATCACTCACTCTCTCTGCTCGCTGGAGTTCGAGAACCACCGGCCTCTCTACGACTGGTTCACGGAGAACCTGTCGGTGCCCTCGGTTCCCCATCAGTACGAATTCGCTCGCCTCAAGCTGACCTACACCGTTGTCAGCAAGCGCAAGCTTGTGGAGTTGGTGGACAGCGGCCTGGTAAGCGGTTGGGATGACCCACGCATGCCCACCCTCCGTGCCCTGCGCCGGCGCGGGTATACCCCCGAATCGGTGCGTGAATTCTGCAAGCGCATCGGTGTCGCCAAGTTCAACAGCACTGTGGACTACGCCCAGCTTGACGGCTGCCTGCGAGACGACCTGAACAAGCGCGCCGAGAGGCGCATGGCAGTCCTGCGCCCTTTGAAGGTCACGATCACCAACTGGCCCGAGGGCTACGTGCAGGAGATCGAAGCCGTCAACAACCCAGAAGATGAGAGCGCAGGCACCCGTGTTCTACGCATGAGTTCCGAACTCCTGATCGAGCAGGATGATTTCCGCGAAGAAGCTCCGCGGAAGTTCTTCAGACTCAAGCCGGGAGGCCGGGTGCGCCTGCGCTACGGGTATGTGATCACCTGCGACGACGTTATCAAGGATGACTCGGGCGCGGTCACCGAGCTGCGATGCACCTACCACCCCGAGACCCTGGGTGGCGCCCCTCTCGCAGAGGGTGGCAAGGTCAAGGGCATCGTGCACTGGGTCAACGCTCAGGAGTCCGTTCGGGCGACGGTCAATCTCTATGACCACTTGTTCCGGACCACGGACCCCGAGGATGTTCCGGAAGGTGGGCACTGGCACGATAACCTGAATCCCGACTCCCTTGAGGTTCTCACCACGTGCCAGCTTGAACCATCCCTCGCAGATGCAGAGCCCGGTGAGCGATTCCAGTTCGAACGCTTGGGCTACTTCTGTGTGGACTGCGTTGACTCGGCACCGGGCGACTTGGTGTTCAACCGCACGGCTACGCTTCGTGACACCTGGGCCAAGCTGGAAGCGCGCTCCTAGCCCTACTTGCCCCGGACTGGCCAGCGTCCACTACACTCGGTTCATGAGTGAAGCCTCGATCCTGGGTGAGAAACTGGTTCCGTGATGTTACTGGCCGCCCTCCTCGCCATTCTGCCCCAGGACGTCGCGGTACCCACCCCAGGGGTCCGTGGCCAGGCCAATCCGAACACACCTCGTCCAAACATCATTCTGGTCATGGCCGATGACCAGGGCTGGGGCGACACGTCCTTCAACGGGCACCCCACCTTGAAGACGCCCGCTCTGGACCAGATGGCGAGCGAGGGGCTGCGCTTTGATCGGTTCTATGCCGCCGCAGCGGTCTGTTCCCCCACGCGGGCCAGCGTCCTGACTGGACGCCATCCTTTTCGGATGAGGATCGATGGTGCCAATTCCGGCCACCTGCCTTCAGAGGAATACACCCTGGCCGAGATGTGCCACGAGCTCGGGTACACGACAGGACACTTTGGCAAGTGGCACCTGGGCACGCTGACCAAAGAGGTCGTCGACTCCAACCGCGGCGGCCGCCCGAACCAGGCACAGCACTACTCCCCGCCCTGGCAGCATGGATTCGACCGTTGTTTCTCCACGGAAGCCAAAGTGCCCACCTGGGATCCCATGCTCAATCCGGACAACGGCAAGCCCTACGGCACGCGCTATTGGAACGAGCAAGGGGAGGTGGTCACCGAGAACCTCGAAGGAGATGACTCGCGCATCATCATGGATCGCGCCCTGCCGTTCATCACGGCCGCCACGAATGACAAGCGGCCCTTCCTGGCCGTGATCTGGCTGCACGCCCCCCACCGACCCGTCGTCGCCGGGCCTACCCGCTTGGAGGCCTATGCAGAGACCGAGCGCGAGGACCTGCGCCGCTACTACGCCGTTGTCGCGGCCATCGACGCATCCCTCGGTCGGTTACGGGAGCACCTCGAACGACTGAACGTGAGCGACGACACGCTGCTCTGGTACACAAGCGACAATGGGCCCGAGGGTTCCGCCAAGGAAGGTCAAGGGTCCACTGCGGGGCTGCGCGGTCGCAAACGCAGCCTGTATGAAGGCGGTGTGCGCGTACCCGGCCTGCTCGTCTGGCCCAAGCAGATTCGAACCCCGCGACGCCTTGGCTGTCCGGCCTCCACGCTCGATACCCTGCCCACCCTGGCCGAGATCCTGGGGGTGCGGCTTGCTCCCGAGCGCACTCTCGATGGAGTCAGCCTGCTGCCGTTGCTCATGGCCGATGGGTCCGACAAGCGCCCCGGGCAAGCGCCCCTGCCCTTTGTCTCACCCAAGGCGGCCGCACTGCACGCAGGCCGACTGAAAGCCATCCGCCCGGAGCCGAATGGGAAGTGGGAGCTCTACGATCTGGTCAGCGATCCGATGGAGTCCAAAGACCTGGCCGGGGATCGACCTGTCGAACTCGCACGGCTCGTTGAGCTGTTCCATTCCTGGAAGTCGGACGCGGCCCAGAGCCGAGCGCGCTAGAGACCGGCTGCAGCAGCCATGATGCACGTCCCCTATCAGGGGTGGGGAAGAATGGGCGCGTGGGCGTAGTAAGCCCCGAACTGGACAGCCGCCAAGACAAGGAGTGCCATTCCGATACCGGCCCAGAAGGCCCGGCGGGTGGGGTGGGGTTCACCGCGGACACGGCGGGCATCGCTGATCAGATACAAGGCAAGCGCCAGGTTGGCCACGCTCACCCAGGTGTAGTGTCCAGTCGAGAGGATCCGGAAGGGCTCAGTTGCAGCCGCCTCCTCTTCCAGGGTCCGGAAGCGCAGGGTACAGAAGGTCCAGGTGGCCCAGATGCTCGCCAGTCCGGAATAGACCATGGTCAGCACTACGCTCAAGCAGAGAACGGGGCCGTGAGGAATGTTGGGAGCCTTATGCATGGAACACGTCTACACAGTATAGGCCCAATTATTCAGAGTTTTGGGGAAAGGGCCTGGGAGCTGTATCTTTCTGCCCATGGCCAGACTGTTACGCATCGCGAGGGGAATCGACGGACTCAGTCGTCGTGTTGGAAAAATGGTCGCCTGGCTGACTCTGGCCATGGTGCTCGTAGGCGCCTACAACGCCATCGCCCGATACCTTGAGCGAGACCTCGGCCTGGCCCTCTCCTCCAACGCCTACGTCGAGCTGCAGTGGTATCTGTTCAGTCTGGTCTTTCTCCTGGGCGCGCCCTACACCCTGCGCTGCGATCGCCACGTCCGGGTGGATGTGATCTACGGCGGGCACCCACCGCTGGCCAAGGCCTGGATCGACCTGGTGGGCGGGGTGCTCCTCTTGCTGCCTTTTTGCGCCTTCGCCATCTGGGCCTCCACGGACTTCGTGATCGACTCCTGGAGCCAGCGGGAAATCTCCTCCGACCCTGGCGGCCTTCCGCGTTACCCACTCAAGACCGTGGTGCCCATCGCCTTCTTCCTCGTGGGTCTACAGGGCATCTCAGAGATCATCAAACGGCTGGCCATCATTCGCGGCATGAGCCCCGAAGCCGTCGGCCTGGAAGAGACTGAGGCGAGCGAAGAGGGCAAAGCATGACCTTCGAGACCCTGGGTCCCCTCATGTTCGTGGTCCTGTTTCTGCTCATCTTTGTGGGCTACCCGGTGGCCTTCTCCCTAGGGGGCACGGCTCTGGCCTTTGCAGTCATTGGTGTTGCGGGCGGGGAGTTCGAATGGGATCTGATACGCGCTTTCCCCGAGCGTGTGTTCGGCATCATGGACAACCAGATCCTGCTGGCGGTGCCGTTCTTCATCTTCATGGGCACGATGCTGCAGCGCTCCCGGCTGGCGGAAGATCTGCTGCGTACTATTGGACTCCTGTTCGGCCCGGTGCGTGGTGGCCTTGCCCTGGCTGTGGTACTTGTGGGCACGTTGTTGGCGGCCGCAACGGGGGTGGTCGGGGCTTCCGTCGTGGCCATGGGCATGATCTCTCTGCCTATCATGACGCGCTACGGCTACAAGCCGAGCCTCTCCACGGGAGTGATCTGCGCTTCGGGAACCCTGGGGCAGATCGTTCCGCCCAGCGTGGTTCTCGTAGTCCTGGCAGATCAACTGGAGCTCAGCGTTGGGGATCTGTTTGTGGGTGCTCTCCTGCCGGGCCTCCTGCTGGCCGCCTCCTACGCCGTGTATGTGCTGGCGATCGCCTTTCTGCGCCCCAACCTCGCACCGGCCATTCCCCGGAGTGAGCGGGAGGCGGCTGGAAGCCTGTGGCGCCAAACCGTCAAGGTCATGATCCCGCCTCTCGTCCTGATCATCGTGGTGCTGGGTAGTATCTTCGCCGGGGTTGCCACGCCGACAGAGGCCGGCGCCCTGGGAGCCCTCGGCGCCATGGCCCTTGCCTGGGTGGGAGGCCGCTTCACCCGCAAGGCCCTCGATGGGACCATGAACGAGACCATGCGCCTGACGAGCATGATCGTGTTCTTGCTGATCGGCTCCACGGCTTTCGCCCTCGTGTTCCGCGGCTTGCACGGAGACGACTGGATCAAGGATCTCCTGACCGGACTGCCGGGAGGGCGGGTCGGGCTACTGATCGTCGCCAACCTGGCCATCTTCATCCTGGGCTTCTTCATCGATTTCTTCGAGATTGCCTTCATCATCCTGCCCCTGATTCAACCCGCGGCAGCGCACCTGGGAATCACTGGCGATGAAATGGTCTGGTTCGGGGTGATGATCGCCATGAACCTCCAGACCAGCTTCCTCACGCCGCCCTTCGGCTTCTCCCTGTTCTATCTGCGCGGGGTGGCACCCAAGGAGATCCCCACAAGCGCGATCTATCGCGGCGTCGTGCCCTTCATCATCATCCAACTCATCTGCCTGACCCTCGTCATCCTCTTCCCCGAGATCGTGACGGGAATGCTCTAGCCCAGGACGAAGCGGGAGTAGGCCAGCTCTGCGGTGCCGAACCAGCGAAAGGACTCTTTGCGGAAAGCACGCCAGTGCTCAAGAATGCGGGCGTAGTCCGCATTTGTAGCAGCGCCATCCGCGAGCAGTTGCTCGGAAGCTGCCTGTGCTCCCTTCATGATCTCCTCGCTGAAGGGACGCAGCGTGATGTCCTGCTTTAGCAAGCGCTCAAGAGCCACAGGGTTGCGCTCGTCGTAACGCGTCTGCATAGCGGATGCCGCCTGGGCGCAAGCCGCACTGAAGATCTCTTGGTACTCAGTGGGCAGCGCGTCCCAGGCCGATTGCCCCACCAGGAAGGAGAGCGACGGGCCCGGCTCCCACCAGCCAGGGTAGTAGTAGTTCTTGGCCACCTTGTAGAAGCCCAGTTGTTCGTCGTCGTAGGGCCCGACCCACTCCGTGGCGTCGATCGCGCCTCGTTCCAGGGCGGTATAAATGTCGCCACCAGCCAAGACCTGTACGGTCACACCCAGTGCATCCATAACCTTCCCACCCAGGCCTGGAATGCGCATCTTCAGACCACGCAGGTCTTCGAGGCCCTCGACAGGGTCCTTGAACCACCCCCCCATCTGTACACCGGTGTTTCCCCCGGGGAAGGAGCGAATTCCAAACTGCGCATAGACCTCGCGCATGAGCTCCAAGCCACCGGCCTCATTGAGCCAGGCGTTCTGCTGGCGCGGGGTGAGCCCGAAGGGAACGCAGGTATCAAACGCCAGGGCCGGGTGCTTGCCGATGTAGTAGTAGCCGCCCGTCTGCCCCACCTCGACCGATCCCTTCTGCACGGCGTCGAGCACCTGCAAGCCTGGCACGAGCTCACCAGCCTGATAGACGTGGATGCGAAACAGCCCACCGGTCATGGCCGCGACCCGCTCCGCCAACACCTCGGATGCGCCGAAAATAGTGTCCAACGAGCTGGGGAAGCTCGATGCCAGTCGCCACTCCACACGCTTGCCCGTATGGATCGCGGGCCCGTCGGTCTCCTTGGACTGAGTGGTGCTGGCGGCGGCAGCGCCGAGCAGGCCGCCCGCGGCACCTACCAGCCCTCCCGTCAGAAAAGCCCGTCGCTGGTGTTGTTGTTCGGCCATGGATAATCCCTTGGCCAGACTCTAGCGATCCTGGGTCACCATCGGCCAGTCATCCGTGCGGAACGAGGGCGCGGGCAAGCCCGCAGCGTTCTTCAGGTTGGGCTCGTCGGCCGCTCCCCATGCGTACCGCACGGCGCGAGGGTGTGGGACGGCCTCTGAGCGCACCACGACCGTCTCTCCGTCAATGCGCGCCATGGCGGGGTGAAAGACCTGATCAGCGCCGGCCACGGTGAAGTGTGTCGGCATACCTCCCAGCGCGGACAGGCCGCCGTCGGCATAGCCGAAATGCAGTCGCGCCTCATCTCCGACCACTACCATCGATCGGTACATGGGCCCCGAGGGCGTCAAGCTGCGGCCATAGTCACGAGCCAAAGCCCAACGAGCCAGCCGCGCTCCCACCACCTGCTTGTTGGTGGGGTGAATGTCCCTGGGATTCCCGACGTCCATGGTCACGGCCATGCCCGTGTTGGGCAGGGAGAGTGTCAGGGACTGGGCCTCGCGCAACTCCGCGGCCTCACCGGTGTCATTGCCGTAGCTATAGGGCGCGATCTGCACGAAGTAGAACGGGAATTCGCCCTGCCCCCAGCGTGCGCGCCAGTCCTGGATCATGGCGGGAAATAGTCGCCGGTATTGGGCTGCGCGTGTGCGGTTGGATTCACCCTGGTACCAGATGGCCCCGCGCATCCCGAAGGGGATGATGGGTGCGATCATGGCGTTGTAGAGGGCCGTCGGATAGTTGCGGTGGAACCACGCCCCCACGGGGAAAGCGCCCAACTTCGACATGGGGGCGCCGGCTCGCGCTTGCCAAGTCCCCTCAAGGGGAATGCCCGCGCCCTTCTCGGAATCAGCACGGCGCAAGCGCATGGGGGGCTGCACAGAACCCGAAGTCCCCAGTGTTCCCCCGCCACCTGTATCCACAGCGCAGACGGCGATGGTGTTCGCACCGGCCTTCAGTTTCCCAGCCGGGATGCGATATGAGCGCGGGGTCTGCCACTTGCCATGGATGCGTGTGGCTCCCACGGCTTCACCGTTGATGAAGGTCACGTCCATGTCATCCACGGGACCGATTTCCAAGATCGTCTCCACGGCCGCGAAATCTGCAGGCACCTCGACTTCACGCCGAAACCAGACGCACCCATCAAAGTTGCCGAGGTTGAGGGCTGTAAATGCTGCAGGGATGGTCGTCGCCTTCCATTCCTTGGATGAACCCCCGGGGTTGGCCCAATCTCCCCTGAAGCCGGGATCGGCGGCCTCGAGGCCCTTCCACCAACGGCCCTGGAGTTGAGCCAGAGAGTCGCCTGCGTCCGCATCGCCCCCTGCCGCCTCCAAACGCGCGAGTGAGTCGCCAAACTCGCCGGCATCAGCAAGAGCCTCAGCACTTGTCCAGGCTTCGACGACCGTCCCGCCCCAGTTGGTGGAAACCAACCCGACAGGCACTCCGAGTTTGGTCTGAAGGTCCCTCCCGAAGAAGTACGCCACCGCGCTGAAGCCACCGATGGTCTTGGGCGAACAGACGGCCCAAGACCCCGAGATGTCCTCGGCGGGTTCCATGGAGTACGCCTGTTGGGCTTGGAAGAGCCGCAGTTGAGGGTGCTCGGCGCTGGCGACCTCTGTACTAGCGTCGTCGGAGCTCGTCACCGCCCACTGCATGTTTGATTGGCCGGAGCACACCCATACTTCGCCAAGCAAGACGTCCTCTACCAGAAGGTTGCCCGAAGCCGCCCGAACACTCAGCGCGTGAGGGCCACCGGCAGGGCCCGTTTCGATCATGACCCGCCAGGCACCCGAAGCATCCGCCTGCGTGCTTGCTTGCGTCTCAGCACTGTCCCCACCTATACCCCAGGATGGGATTACGAGAACGCTCTCACCTGGTTCGGCCCAGCCCCATACCGCCACCTTCGATTCCCGCTGAAGGACCATGTGGTCGCCAAAAATCTTGGCCAGACGAACATCGCACTGACCGGAAGGGGCCAGGGCAAAAGACAAGGCCATCAGGCTGGGAAGTAGACGCTGGCTGTGCATGTTTGTTCTCGGGTCAGAGGTGGGGGTGGCGAGTCTTATTGATCCTGGGGGCGGTGATCGTTGCAGACCAGGTGCCCCTTGCTGTTCCGACAGTAGATGCGACCGTTGGCGAGGACGGGCATGGTCCAGCAGACTCCGCCGTCGAATAATTCTTTGCGCGAGAGCTCCTCGTAGGCCTCCGGGTTGGCCTTGGCCACCACAAGCTCGCCATCCGACGTCAGCAGCAGGAGTCTGTCGGGGGTAGCCGATATGGCGCCCTTTCCGACACCTCGCACGTGCCACTTCTCCGTGCCCGCCAGATCGAAACAGCGCAACTGAGACTCGTCGATGCCGTAGATGTGATCACCGATCAGCATGCTGGTCGCCATCTGGTTGCGAAGGGACTTGGTCTCCCAGACCGGCTCAAATCCATCCTTGGTGAGCTTCAAGAGGCTACCGCCGTGGCCGTAGCCCGAAGAGATCAGGATCTGATCCTCTCCTACCTGCACCGGAGTGGCAGCGTTTACTTCGTAGCGCGTCTCCCACTCGTAATGCGCGATCACTTCCTGCCCGTCATGGGAGATCAGAAAGAGGCCGTCGCCGCCAAATATGGCCAGCCCTTCCTTGCCCGCGAGGTTACAGCTCACGGGCGTCGCGTAGGCATGCCCCACGTCCTGCTTGCTGACCCAGATCGGCTTGCCGGTCGTGCGCTTGAACGCAAACACGCGGCCCATGTTCACGATGATCCGGTCTTCATGGAGCAGTGGAGCCGCGCTGAACCCCCATGTGGGGTGCTCGAGATCAAACTCCTCGTGCAGATCTTCTTTCCACCGCAGCTTGCCCGTGCCGCTCTCCAGACAGAAGAGCACGCCTTCCCGGTTCTGGTAGTACAGCACGTCCCCATCGACCACCGGAGTCGAGAGCGTTCCACCACCATGAAACTGATTCCAGATCTTGGCGGGATAGCGGAAAGACCAGACCTCCTCTCCGCTGTCCACGTTCAGACACCAGATCACGTCCTCCTTGGCCTCCGCGTCAAACCCGGCGGTGAACATGTGCTCTCCCACAACGCTTATGGTTGAGTAGCCAAGCCCCACCTGCTTGCTCCAGGCCTTTGTTCCCTCGGAGAGCCACTCCGTCTCGCGCGACAACCCATCGTGAGCGGGCCCCCGCCACTGGGGCCAGTCATCGGATGCAGCCAGAGGGGAAATCGTCAACAGGGTCAGCGGAAGAAGCATCAGGGTCATGGGGGTCTCCAGGAAGTTTCGAGGCCCTCAGTCTACGCGAGGCCCTTCGTCAGGGGCTGCACAGATTGGGTGGGTCGGTCGGGAAGATCTGGGGGCGTGAGCGCTAGCCGTCGAGGAGCTCCAGTGCTGTTGCCTGCATGCGATAGAGGCTCGATGCGAAGCCCGCAGGGCCAATGATCTCCCCCACCTCCAGGACGCCCTCGACCTCTACCCGCAGGTCCGGATTCAGGGATCTGGTGCCCTTGGGCGCCGCAACCTCCACCCATTCATCCATCACGGGCACGGAGCCGAAGCAGCAGCCAGGGGGGAAGCGTGAGAGCAGGATGGTCCGTGCGAATTCGCCCTCCATGTCTGCCGCCAGGGGAAACCCGCGCAGGCGGAAAGCGTGCCCGTCAAGTGCACGAATGGTGGCGGGAAACTGCTGTTTCGAAAATGGTTCCGGATCGGCCCTCAGCTCCGGTGGGTCGTAGTCGGAAAGAGCCAACAGAGCCATGTCCAAGAGACCACCTTCAGCGGGAATCGAGGCTGAGTCATCCACGGTAACCGGTGCAATCAGAGGCTGCCCCCTTTCCACCCCTTCGGCCGGCCCAACAGAGGTCACGTCCCAGAGCAACACGCGCCGACCCGGGCCCGCGGTGGCCAGCAGGTTTCCCGAAGCGCTCGCGTGCAGGCGCACGACGGACCCCATGGGCAAGTCCAGAGCCTCCACAACCTGCCCCCCCTCCACGTCGATCAGGTGCAGCACGCCAGCCAGGGACGAGGCCGCCAAGATCGAGCGCCCTCCCAGGAAAGCCAGTGAGCGGGAGGGGCTACCCAAGTCCACCGCACTGGAGACGTGGCCCTGCCCCATGCGCCATACATCCACCTTGTCCGATCCCACTTCATTGGTCGCCACAAGGGTTCCCGAAGGGGCCACAGCCACGGACCCCACCAGCAGGCCATCCTGTATGCGCCAGCCCCCGAGCTTGTCCCCGCTCACCCCATCCCAGGTGCGCAGGTTGCCCCCATCCGCCGCCCAGGCGAACACCGCCCCGTGGCGTGAGAGATCCAGGTTGCTCACGCCGCGCTGCACGGGTCCCGGCTTGAAGAACAGGCGCTCGCCATCAGGCATGGACCAGGCGTACATGGCTCCGCCCACGGTCACAGCCTGCACGGCTTGCCCGTCAGCGCGCCAGGCCACGCGGGACAGTGGTTCGTGAGCACCCTCCAGCACCCGCTCCTCAGCCAAGGGCCGGGTGGTCCAGATGCGCACGGTTCG